>MHGR01000082.1:11814-17056 GCA_001805655.1 Omnitrophica WOR_2 bacterium RIFCSPHIGHO2_02_FULL_52_10 | reverse complement strand
TTAAAGCAACGTTTAACATCAATAAATCTCCGGGAAGCAGTGATCAGTGGTCAACCAGGGGGATTTTTTACAGCTCTCTATCATCTGAAACCAACGACTGACCGCTGAACACTGACAGCTGACCACTGATTTCTACCACTTCACCACATTCGCCGCCGAGACCAGCCCCGCGCCGAAGGTGACCAAGACGACATTGCTGCCGCGCTTGATCTTCTTTTGTTTCACGGCTTCATAAAGGGCGACCGCGATGGACGCCGCCGACATATTTCCGTACTTGTCAATATTGACAAAAATCTTACTCTTGGGCAGACCCAGTTTTTTCGCCACCGCGGCGATGATGCGGTCGTTCGCCTGATGGGGCACGACGCAATCGATGTCGTCCAGCTTCATCCCGGCTTTTTGGACGGCGACGGTCGCCGCGTCGGCCATTGAGTTAACCGCCACCTTGAACAGCTCCTTGCCCTGCATCGCGATGCGGGGCGCCTGCATGGTTTTCGTCTTCTGATCGAGGGGTTCGCGGTCCGCCGATTTTACCATCATCAAATCCCCGAAACGTCCCTGGGCATGCATGTAATCGGAAATAATTCCCCGCGGCCCCTTGACCTTGGACAGGACACACGCCCCGGCCCCGTCACCGAAAAGGATGCAGGTGCTGCGGTCGTTCCAGTCGATAAAATTGGTGATTTTCTCCGCGGCGATGACCAGGGCGTTGCGGTACAAGCCGCTGAGGATGAATTGCTTCGCCGTCGTCAGGGCGTAAAGAAAGCCCGAACAGGCCGCGCTGATGTCGAACGCGGCGGCGTTGTCCGCGCGCAACGCTTTTTGCACCAGGCAGGCGACCGATGGGAAATTGCTGTCGGGGGAAATGGTCGCGACGATAATCAAATCCAGGCCGGCGGGATCAAGCTTAGCATCGCTGAGGGCCTGGCGGGCGGACCGGACGGCGAGGTCGCTGGTGCGCTCTTTTCGCCCGGCCACGCGCCTCTCCCGGATGCCGGTGCGCGTGATGATCCATTCGTCGCTTGTGTCGACGAGTTTTTCAAGATCGGCGTTGGTGAGTTTTTTCTTCGGAAGATAATGGCCGAGGCCGATGATGCCCACGTTGCTCATGGAATGTCCTTGATATAATTTTGATGCTGGATACCAGATGCCGGATGCTAGATGGTTCAATCAGGCATCCAGCATCAAGCATTATTTCAGGTTAGGGAACGCCTATCTAGAAATCTCTTCTTTCATCACAGCGAGGATATTGTGCTCGATTTCACGGATCGCGGCCTTAATGGCGTTCTTAATGGCTTTCGGGCTCGACCGCCCGTGGCTGATCATGACCAAACCGTTAACGCCTAAAAGCGGCGCCCCTCCGTATTCGGAATAATCCGCCAGTTTTTTAATATGATTCAGCCGGGACCGCATGATCGCCGCCCCGAACATGGCAACGGGGCTTTTACTGACTTCCCGGCGCATCAGCGCCGAGGCCGACTCCATCAATCCCTGGGAAATCTTAATCACGATGTTCCCCATCACGCCGTCACAGATAATGCAGTCATGCTTCCCCTTGAAAATATCACTGGCCTCCACGTTCCCGATGAAGTTTTCAACGCGGCCCTCGATCATCTTGTACACTTCCTTGATGAACACGCTGCCTTTGCCGGCCTCCGCGCCGATGTTCAACAGCCCGACCGTGGGATTGTTCACATCGAGCACATCTTTGACATAGACGCGCGCCATGAGCGCCGACTGGAAGAGATGCTCCGGTTTCGGCTCGGTGTTCGCGCCGACGTCGATCAAAAAGGCAAAATCCTTGAGGGTCGGAATCACCAGGCCGATGGCCGGCCGCTCCACCCCCTCGAGCATGCCCAAAACGAAGGACGAGGCGGCCACGACGGCGCCGGTATTGCCGGCGCTGACGAAGGCGTCGCATTTTTGCTCTTTCAGCAGGCTGACGCCGACGGAAATCGAAGAGTCTTTCTTCCTGCGGATGCTGGCGGTGGCGGGCTCGTCCATCTCCACGACCGTGGGCGCGTGAACGATTTCGATGAGGCGCTGCGGATAATCGAACTTCTTTAATTCGGCCTGGACTTCGCTCTCGATGCCGACTAAAGTGAGGGGAACGCTGAACTCCTTAACGGCGTCCACCGCGCCGGCAACGATCGATTGCGGCGCGTAATCACCTCCCATGGCATCGACGGCAATTTTCAAGTTGAGTACCCCCCCCCCAGCTTTCAGCCATCAGCTTTCAGTCATCAGCTGATGACTGAAGACTGACAACTGCAGGCTTGCTTATCTAAAACTTATGCTGTTTCTGACGGTTCTTGTGCTTCAATCTCGACAACCGGTTTTCCCTTGTAATACCCGCAAAACGGGCATACCCGGTGAGAAAGGATCGGTTTATGGCAATGCGGGCAAGACGCGAAATTGGGGACGGCTGTTTTATAATGCGTCCTTCGTTTGCGCTGCCGCTGACGGGAATGTTGGCGTTTTGGGTTAGGCATTCATGCGCTCCTTGTCGTGTAAAATTGAGATGCTGGATGCTTGATGCCAGATGCTGGATTCACCACCTGGGATCCGGCATCTGGAATCCGGCGTCATCATGTCTATTATATTTTTGCCTTCTCTGGCTTGGCTGCCCTCACCGCGCAAGCGCACCGTTCATCATTCAGATTCGCGCCGCATTCGACGCATAATCCCCTGCAATCCTCCCGGCAGAGGATACGAAACGGAAGGTTGAGAATAAGCTCCTGGCGGATGTCCTCGTCTATCTCGATAAAGTCCGTCGTGCCGTCAATATCAAAGGCCAGCGTGAACGCGGTGCTCCAGTCCCGCTTGACCGTCTCCAGGCACCGCCCGCAAAATGATTCATACCGGCTGACCGCGGCCACCTTCGCGATCATCTCGTCTTCGCCTTTGAACACCTCGGTCTTTATGTCAATCGGCGCGATGAGCCGGACGTCATCCGCCCCCGACAAACCGATTGCGTCGGCAGGCAACGTTTGCTCCAGCTTCATGCCTTCCAGCCCGATTTTATGGACAAACACTTTCATGATGTCACTCCGCAAATCGTGAAGCGCCTGCCGGCAGGCAGGCATCTCGTGAAGCGTCCATCGTCCCCCGCTTCACGCTTCACGTTTTATCCTTAATTTCTTGTTCAACTGCTGCGCGACAAAATCCGGCACGAATGAGGTCACGTCCGCCCCCAGCGAAGCGGCCTCCTTGATCAAGGTCGAAGAAAGAAATGAATTCCCCTCGGAAGGCATAAGAAAGACCGTTTCGATATCCGCGGCGAGACGGCGGTTGGTCAGCGCCATTTGCAGCTCATACTCAAAATCCGAAACCATGCGCACGCCGCGGATCAGGACGTTGATTTTCTTGCGGCGCGCGTAATCGATGACCAGGCCCTTGAAGCTCTCCACGCGGACATTCTTGATGCCAGCCGCGGCCTTTTCGACCAGGGCCACGCGCTCCTTTGTGCTGAAGAGCGTGTTTTTCTGCGTGCTTTCCGCGACCGCGACAATGATCTGATCAAAGATGTGGGAAGCCCTCTGGATAAGATCAATATGCCCGCGGGTCACGGGATCAAAACTCCCCGGATAGATCGCAGATCGGCTCATGGTTTTTCCGTTTTAAACCGTTATGGTCGCAAGTGTTAGGCAATAACCGCTCATCAGCCGAATCCCCGTTACTCCCTCGTATCCATGGCCTGCTGCCTAAACACTAACCTTATACATCGATAAATATGTATTGCCGTATTTCCGCTGCCTAAAAAGAACAATTCTACCTTCCTGTTCCGGTAGAATTTCCCTTGTGTCGTGCTGAATAAAAACCACGCAATTGGGCTGTAATATATCATAGGCCCCCAGAGTTTTCAAGGCTTTTTTTGCCAACCCCCGACTATACGGAGGGTCAATGAAGATCGTGTCAAACTTTTTGCCCCGTCCGGCCAAAAACTTCACGGCCGCAAAGACATCCGTCTGCATGATTTCATAGGGCAGGCCGCCCTGCGCGTCCCTTTCGAGCGGCAAGAGCCTGAAATTTTCCTCAATCACCTCCGCGTATTTGGGGTCTTTTTCGACCAAAACGACCTTTTGCGCGCCATGCGAAACCGCCTCAAGACCCACCGCACCGCTGCCGGCAAAAAGGTCCAAAACAGCCAGTCCGGACAGGTCCCGGCCCAAGATATCAAACACCGCCTCGCGCACAATGTTCCGGGTCGGACGCATTCCCGCGGGCATGTAAAAGTTGCGGCCCTTGAATTTTCCGCCGATAATTTTCATAAATTTCGTGAAATTGTGAAGCGTGAAACGTGAAGCGTACGAGATACACTTCACGCTTAACGCTTCACGAACATCAACCGGCCTTCACATCCCTCAAGTACGTGGGATACCTCTTTTGGATGATCTCTTTAATCCGCTTGTTGGCATTTTGCGCCAGCTTGGGATCCACCTCCACTAAAGCCAGGGCCTCCTTCCGGGCCAGCTCCAGGAGGTCCAGCTGAGTGAGCGGGTTGGCCACCTTCAATTCGTTCAGGCCGTGCTGATGGCGGCCGAAAAACCGCCCGGGCCCCCGGATCTCCAGATCACGCTGGGCGATTTCAAAACCGTTGTCCGTCGAGCAAATCGCCTTCAGCCGCTCGTCCGATTCGCTGGTCTGCGGGTCGGCAATGAGGACGCATAATCCGTCCGTTTCCCCGCGGCCTATGCGCCCGCGCAACTGATGCAACTGGGCCAGGCCGAACCGCTCGGCGTGCTCAATGACCATGACGCTGGCGTTGGGCACGTCGACCCCGACCTCAATCACCGTCGTGGCCACCAAAATATCAATCTCCTTATTCACAAAAGCCCGCATGACCGCTTGGCTTTCTTTCGGTTTCATCTGACCGTGCACCAGCCCGATGCGCAAGTCCTTGAATTCCTCCGCAGCGAAATGCTTGTACATCGCCTTCGCGGCTTTGAGGTCCGTTTTCGCCGATTCTTCGATGATCGGATAGACCACGTAGACCTGCCGCCCTTCGGACGCGCTTGTGCGGATCAGCGCATACGCCTCCCCGGCCTGCTCTTGCGTGTACAGCAGGGTATCGACTTTGCCGCGCCCGGGGGGCATCTCATCAATGATGGAGACGTCCAAATCGCCGTACAGCGTGATGCACAAAGTCCGGGGAATCGGTGTCGCCGTCATAATCAGGATATCCGGATTGTTGCCCTTTTCCGACAACATCGCCCGCTGGCGCACGCCGAACTTATGCTGT
>MHGR01000082.1:7172-11711 GCA_001805655.1 Omnitrophica WOR_2 bacterium RIFCSPHIGHO2_02_FULL_52_10 | reverse complement strand
TGAGCCGATCCCGTTCCTCCTTTTTGATCCCGCTGGTCAACAGCGCGATCTTCATGTCCTTGAACGGCCCCGGGGCGAGCGTTTTGGAAATGTTTTCGTAATGCTGCCGCGCCAGGATTTCCGTCGGCGCCATGACGCAGGCCTGATGTTTGTTTTCAAAGGCCATGACACACCCGAAAAGGGCGACCAGGGTCTTCCCCGAGCCGACATCCCCCTGCAGAAGGCGCAGCATGGGGGTTCCCTTTTTCATGTCCGCGCGGATTTCGCGGATGACTTTCTTCTGGGCGCCGGTGAGCGCAAACGGAAAGCTGTCAATATATCGCAAAACCTGCGCATCGCTGATCGCGTGGGCAACCCCCTGCTTCCGCGTGATGCTTAACCGGCGCAGGATGGCGGATATCTGAAAGAAATAAAACTCCTCAAATGATACGCGGCGCAGCGCCTCCTCCTGGCCTTCAAAATCATCCGGGAAATGGATGTTGGCGATGCTGCGACGGATATTGGCGATGCGGTGTTTGTTCCGTAAAGGCACCGGCAGCTCCTCGGTGAGCTGATCGCCGAACTTCTCCAGGCAGGTCCGGATTGTTTTGCGCAAATACCTTTGCGTCACCCCGCGGGTCAAGGGATAGATAGGGACGATCCTTTTCAGGCTTAACCCCTCGTCTTCCTCTTCCAGGGTTTCATACTCCGGCGAAACCAGTTGCAACTGGTCTTTATACACCCCCACTTTACCGTAACAGACCACCTGCTTGCCGGGCTTGAAATACTGGTCCAAATACGGCCGGTTGAACCAGACGCAGGTAATCCTTCCTGATCCGTCATCGAGCGTCATTTGAGAAACATGTTTCCTGGCATACCAGCTGCGCCGGGAGTGTTGAGAGAGGATCTTGCCGCTGACCGTCTGCCAGTCCCCGGCCTTGAGCTGCGCGATCGGCGTCAGATTCCGCCGGTCTTCATAGCGGCGTGGAAAAAAATAAAGCAAATCTTCCACGCTTGTGATCCCCAGCCGGGCCAAAAGTTTTTTGCGCGCCGGTCCGACGCCTTTGACGTACTGGACGGAAATGTCTTGAAGGAATGGCATGATTTCTAAAACAGGGTTTAGGATTAAAGGATTTGAGGGTTTGAGGCCTTCCCCTAAAATCCTTAAATCCTCTAACCCTTACAATAAAAAAGACAAGGTAAATTCTACCTTGTCTTAGGTCTTTTGTCTATATTCTCCAAACTGGAGTCTGACTAAATCGACCGCATGCGGCTGAGCTTCTTGGCTAACTGCTTGCGGTAACCGGAATCAAACGCTTCGTCAAAATCATAGCCGTTCCTGAATTCCTCGATGTTATCGTCCTCGGTCTTGCTGAGGACCCTGCTTGCCACCAGGTTGAACACGATATTCCCGAAGTCCTCGGTGCTCCGGATCCCCCAGTGGTTGAGGACCGCCATGGTCATCGGCCCGAACTGCTCCAGCAGAAGTTCGCGCAATCCGATGAGCATTTCCTCGCCCTTGACGTGCTTCGGCCGGTTGAATTTCTTCTGCGTATACGCCAGGGCCTCCATGACAAAGACATAAGCGTCTTCCTTATACCGCCGGTCTTTCGCGTAGATAGTTTCGACGATGGCCTCGAATTCCCTGTTCATAACAATTTAATAATATCACGAAAGCACAAAAAAAATCAAAACATTTTCAATATTTTTTGGGTAAATGCCGCATCTTCGCGCAAAATTCCGTTGTTTTCATGAAATATTTTGACATAATGGCTTTATGAACGTCAAACACCGCTGGGTTTGGGAAGTTTATTGTGTCCTCATGCTCGCTTTTGCCGTCAAGAACATCTACAACGTGTTCTCGCCGGACTCCGAGAGTTTCCTTTACTATTTTATCCTGCGCTCGTTTGACCCCGTTTTTTATTTCCATTACAGCGCTCACGTTTTACAGGTTCTTTTGAATGCCGTCCATTGCCTTCCGCTGTTTTTTTTCACCTACCGGGTCCGCTGCGGGGTTCCGGCGGTGTGGAAAACGCTGTTTGTCCTGCGCTGCGTGTTTGAGGTGATCGGGCATGCCTACGGCATGAATTCGCTCGTTGCCCTGTACCATTCCAAATCCAAATTCCTTTTACTGGTGATTGTTGCCATGACCGTCCCGCACATTCCCTCTTACGCGGCCTGTTTTTGGTATGCCTTCCGCGGAAGCGTTCTGAAATTGGATGGCAGACGCTAGATGCTGGATTTAGGCATCTGGCATCAAGCATCACGAAGTGCGGATATTTCCTTTAATCTTTTTTCTGTGCCACCATGTGCCGGTGCAGGACATGCTCGCTGAAATCATCCAGCAGAGCGTAGATGCAAGGAATATTGACGAGGGTCAGGACCGTGGAGAATGCAATCCCCCAAACGATGGCGAGGGCCAGGGGTTTCAGGAACGGATCGCCGCCGCCGATGCCGTAGGCGACCGACACCAGGCCGGCAACGGTCGTGATGGAGGTCATAAGCACCGGCCGCAGCCGGATCTGGCCCGCCTCCACGATGGACTCGCGCCGGCCTTTGCCGCTCTGCCGGCCGCGGTTGATAAAATCAACCAGCACGATCGAGTCATTGACGACAATGCCCGTCAAGCCGACGATGCCCATCAGGGCAAAAAATCCGATCGGCAGGCCGTGCAGGAAAAAGGCAAAGATGACGCCGATGAGACCGAACGGTATGGCCATCATCACGATGAAAGGCTGAAGGAGAGACTTGAACTCCGCCGTCAGAATAATAAAAATAAAGCACAAGGCGATGGCAAAGGAAATCATAAGGTTGGTCTTGGACTCCTCCTGTTTCTCAATTTCACCGGTGTAACTGACCGTGTATCCCAGGGACTGCTGCGGGAGCCGGGCAAATTCCTTTTTGATTGTTTTGTTGACTTCCAGGGCGGTTATTTTATCCTCATCCACATCGGCGGTAACATAGACCACGCGCTTGCCGTCCTTGTGGGTGACGGTATAGACGCCGTCCTCCTCCGCCACCCTGGCCACCGAGCCCAGCGGGACCAATTTGCCGAGCTGGTTTTCGATGAGGATATCGCCAAAGGCGTCCAAACGGCTGCGGTCCTCTTCCCGGAAGCGCACGATGACATCAATCTCCTCTTCGGCCTTCAGCGGCTTGACCGAGGTCGCCACCGCCCCCTTAAAGGCGGCGCGCACGTTGCGGGCGATCTGGTCGACCGTCAGATAGTAGCGGCGGGCCTTTTCTTCGTCAACGATCACCTTGATCTCTTTCTTGCCGAATTCGTAACTGGTGTCCACGTCCATCACGCCGTCCAGGGATCTGAGGCGCTCGACGAATTTCCCGGCCATGTCCGTCAGCACATCAAACCGTTCGCCGCGGATCGCGATCGATACCGGTTTGCCCACCGGCGGGCCGGCCCTGCTTTGGACGATATAAAGCTTATCGAACCCCTCGATTGACTTGATCTTTTCCCGGAGCATATCGGTGATTTCCTTGGCTGATTTGTCCCGCGACTGGAACGGTGTCAGAAAAACTGTGATCTGCCCCAGATGCGTCCCGACCTTGGCATTGGGGTCAAACCCGCCTTCCTCCTCAATGCTGCCCAGATACGTGCGGAACGACTCCAGATATTCCGCGGGGAGACCGGCGACCGCTTCTTCGACCGGGGCAATCAGCTCATCCATTTTGGCCAGAGTCACGCCCTTTTCGGCCTCGGCCCGCACGTAAAACTGTTCGATGCCCTCGCTGGAAAAAAGCACGAATTTGACCTTGAACGCCCACAGCAGAATCGATGAAACTAAAAGCGGCAGGAGGATCCCGAAAACAAAAAGTCTGCGGTGATCCAGTGCCCAGTTCAGGAATTTGGTATAAGCGTCGACCAGCTTGCGGTACCAGTCTTTCGGCTGATGGCGGCGACGGTTGCCCGAAGGCGGAGAACTGTTGTGATGCGCGTGCAGCAGGTCGGCCAGGTGGGACGGCAGAACGATAAAGGCCTCGATCAAAGAGGCGCCGAGCGCGATGATCACCACCATGGGAACATCCTTGATGAATTTGCCGATAATATCCGTCATGAACAAAAGCGGCGCGAAGGCCGCCCAGGTCGTCACAATGGTCCCCAAGACCGGCAGGAACACTTCCTGGGTTCCGCGGACCGCCGCCTCCCGGGGAGGCATCCCTTCTTCCACATAGCGATACACGTTCTCCGAGATGATAATGCCGTCGTCGACCAGCATCCCCAGCACGATGATCATCCCCAGCATCGAAACGAGATTAATCGTTATCCCGGCCATCCACATCACGATAATCGTCATAAATATGGCAAACGGGATTCCCAGCGCCGTCATCAAGGCGGGGATGAAATGCATGAACGCGAACAGTGTTGCGACCACCAGGATGAAGCCGATGATGCCGTTGTTTTTCAAGACCCCCAGGCGGCGCTTGACATAATACGAAAAATCATTGGTGATGGTGACCTCCATTCCCGCGGGCAGGCTTCGCTGGAATGCGGCCACAACTGCCTTGGCCTTATCGGCGACCGTGATCACATCGCTCTTCTCT
>MHGR01000082.1:0-7159 GCA_001805655.1 Omnitrophica WOR_2 bacterium RIFCSPHIGHO2_02_FULL_52_10 | reverse complement strand
CCATCGCGGTGACCGGCTTTTGATTCACCTTGGCAATGCGTGTTTCGTCCTCGAACCCTTCCGTGACTTTGGCGACGTCACCGACCTTCAGCCAATTCCCGGCGTCATTGGCGCGGATGACCGTGTTTTCAATCTGCTGAGCCGTGTCGAACTCACCGATGACGCGCACGCTGTATTCCAGGTTGGGCGTGCGGATCTGGCCGGCGGGCAAAGTAACATTGCGCGCCCCCACCGCGCGGGTGATCTCATCCAGGGACACATAATATTCACGCAGTTTCTGCGGGTCCACTTCCACATGAAATTCCCGGTCCCGCCATCCGATGCGCCGGACCGAAGCAACGCCGGGGATGTCCAGCAGGAGGTCTTCCAGGAGCTCGGCATACTGGCGGCGGACCGATTCATCGCCGCCGCCTACCGAAACCTCCAGGACCGGACGCTCCTTGCTTTTCAGCTCCAGGACAAAGGGGTCTTCCTTCACCCCTTCGGGGAGATTGCGCACGCGGTCCACCGCCTGGCGGATGTCATCCACCACTTCCTTCTTGTCGCTGACATTGGGATCCAGGGTGATGCCGATGCGGGATTCCCCCTCATCGCTGGAGGATTCAAGATCTTTGATGCCGCTGATCCCCTTCAGTTCCTTCTCAATGGGCAGCGTCACAAATCTTTCCACGTCTTCGGTGGGCGCCCCGGGATAGGCCGTGGTCACGGTCAACATGTCATAGTCGACCGAGGGGAACATGTCCAACGGAATGTTGAACATCGCCACCAACCCGACAAGGTAGACAAAAACGGTGATCAGGTTGACCAAAAGGGAATTTTTAATGGAAATTTCGGTCAGATTCATAATGTAACCCCCAACCCTACAACTCCCCTTCCCAATACTCCTTCAACAATACCCCTTCCTTTTCCCGAAGCTCCACGAGGGCTGTGTGATACCGGTAAATGGCCGCGGCGACAGCGCTTTGGGCCCGGACGACATCTTCCTGAAAGCGGATCAGGGTGTCGGTGTCCGAACGGCCGTAACGGAACTGTTTTTCTTCTTCCTCCAGTTTCATGCTTTGCAGGCGCGCGACTTCCTGCCGGTTGACGGCGGACTCGCGGAAAATATTGCAGTTGCGGACCCGGTCAGCGATATCCACGGCGATCTGCCGCTCGGCCAGCTTCAAAAGCACGACGGATTTGGCCTTTTCCAATTCCGCCGCTTTCAGTTCCCCCTTGGCTGAGTTGTTTTCCAGCGGGAAGGCGAGGGCCAGGCCGGCAAAAAAATTGGGGTTGTCCTCTTGCGTAGCTTGCGTGACCGCCTGCTTAAAATGGTCGCTCAGGCCGTTGCGCTCCAATGTCGCCGTCAGGTTGATTTCCGGCCACAGGTTATTTTTTTTCAGGGACAGCGCGATGTCCTTGGCGTCGATGTCATTGCGCGCTTTTTTATAATCCTGGCGGTTCGCGAAGGCCCGCTGCATCGCGGGCAACAACGCTTCCCCGCTTTCCGGAAGGTCAAAAGCCTCAAGAGGCTCAATGTCGACATTATCTTCGATATTCAAAAGGAGTCTCAGGGTGTTATTTTTGGCGCGGACCTCATTGCGCGCCAAAAGCAGGTCGTTCTTGCGCGACTCATAATTCGCCTCCGACGCGATCGCCTCGCCCATTTCTACCAGGCCGTCCTTGAGTTTTTCCTGGTGAAGTTCATACAGTTTCCTGGCCTCGGCGACCATGGCCTCTTCGATCCTGACGTTTTCGATCTGCAAAACCAGGTCCCAATAAGCCTTTTGGACCTCCCGCACGCTTTCCTCGATCTTGCGCCGGGTTGTATACTCCGCGTTTTCGATGTCCTTTAAGGTGATTTTGATGTCCCCCCGGTCCTGAATGCCGAAGATGTTCTTTCCCAAGTCCTGTTCCACCGTCACACCCAGCGTTGAATCATGCGTAAGCGGGGAGGTGGCAAACACGGCGTTATTGAAATTGCGGTTGTTTTCCAGGTCCACGCCAAGCGTTGTGCCGGTGGGCAATTTTTTGGAAAGGCCGACATCGTAGTCATTATCGACCGTCTTGGTCCCCAGGATGGTCGAGGTCCGTTGGCTCTGGTCATTGCGGTATTCCACTTCCGCCTCGAACATCGTGTCGTAAATGGATTCGGCGACCTGCTTGTCCGTGCGGGCGATCCAGGTATCATACTTGGTCAGCTGGATATCGAAATTATTCCGCAAAGCAAGCTGTGTCGCTTCCTTGAGAGAAAGCGGATAAGTTGCCGGCGGGGTACCCTGTTCCTGGGCGTAAACGGCAAAAACATGGGCACTAAGGAAAATAACCCCGGCTAAAATTCTTATGCCCTTGGAAGCGTCCCTCATTGCATGTTCCTCTGGATCTTCCTTAATATGGCGGCGTACTGCTCCTGCTCCTTCTCGGGAAGCTGGGCCAGCAGCTCCTTCCACTTGCTCTTGATGGTCGATTTGAATTTTTGGGCGAGGGCGCGGCCTTTGGGGGTCAAGTCCACATTGATGGCTCTGCGGTCCGCGCGGTCAGGAATGCGCCGGACATATGCCAGCTTCTCCAGCCGGTCCACGATGCCCGTGACGGTCGGAGCCGAGATGTTGAGCTTTTGGCTTAATTCCGAAAGCCGGATGGGCGCCCCTTCGGCAATCGTAATGATGGTGAATATTTGTGTTTGCGTGATGCTGACCGACTGGAAAAAGCCGAGCAAGATCCTGCGGGCAATCATGGGCATGAGCATCGCGACTTCTTCGGCAATAAGATCGATTCTGGCCATCAGGCGCCTCCCTTATTCTTAGTCTGACTAAATATTAGCATAGCTAATTAATTTGTCAAGGAGGTCCTTTGGCGTAAAGGACGGAAGGCGCAGCGCTGATGTTCAGCGGGAGGCGGCTGGCCGCGGGATCTGATCGGCCAGGGCGCACAAAAGACGGTAGTAGTCTTCCTTTTTGATCCCCAGGACCGTGGCGCCGAACAACTCGGCCTCATCGCCGGTGGCCGCAGCGCCGTAATTGACCGCCACAAGATGATAAAGGACCATGGCAGGCACATCGTTGATCCGGTTTCTGAAGTGCTCGTGAACATAAATCACGAATCCCTGGGAGGAATCGTCCGCCGCCACCTGCTCCGTGAAGGCGAAAAAGCCGGGCTCAACGAACCGCGACTTGAACTCCACCCGGGTGGGATAACGGACAAACGCGCTGTCCTTGAGAATTTTCTGAAGGGTGTCAAAATCGATGAAGGGACCGTATTTATCGCGCAGGGCTATGCCCTTTTCCACGACATGGTGCAGGAGGGCTTTCTTCCCGTCTTCTATGGTAAGCGGCCTGGTTTCCATCACTCGAGCCTAGATAAGGCGGCCATTGCGGGCAGCGCTGTGAGAACAAGATTCACGCCCGCCGCCGCAATAACCAATCGTTTCATCTTAAACTCCTTTCCGAAACTCTCTTTGAGCGTATTTCAGCGGGATATGAAGGGATCCCACTAATATGGGTATGGAAACCCTCAGTAAAATGGTATAAATTAAAAACCCGAACGCCCAGATCCCCAAACAGATCAGGATTTCGTTGACCGTCGGAAAATATTCCACGATTTCCCCCAAGGGGGTCGGGATAAAACCGGGGATCAGAAGACCGATTCCCTTTTCAATCCATATCCCCACGACGCACAAAATGCAGGCAACATTCAAATACTTGAGGCTGCGCGACATCGGTAAGACGAGGATAAACAGGGAGATGATGTTGAATACGACGGCCGTCCAAATCCACGGCACCAGCATGTTATGGCCGTGCAGGCCGAAAAAAAGGTATTGTATGGACGCGATATGCAGTGAATCGGCATAAAATTCGGTAAAGAGCTCATTCCCCATGAGGAAAACACTGATGATCATCGCGACTTGAATGATTCTGCGCAAGGCCAACAAAGTGGTTTTCTTTATTTTATAGGCCGTAAAATGATCGATGACCTGCAAGGTCAGGACAATGAAAGCCGGACCGGAGGCGAAAGCGGAGGCGATAAACCGCGGGCCGAGGATGGCTGAGTTCCAAAAGGCCTTGCCGGAAAGGCCGGCGAACAAAAATGCCGTTACCGTGTGAATGCTGATGGCCCACACGATCGAAACAGAAACAAACGGCATATACAAAAATTTGTTCGGTTTCCTCCCCAGGTAACGCATATACAGGAGATACCCGGCGACATGCATGTTCAACAAAAGATAAATGTTCAAGACCACCACGTCCCAGCTGAGCATCGAATACGGCCAGTTGAATTTCCCGATCCCCGGGATCAAATGCCAGAACCGGTCCGGCCGCCCGAGGTCCACGATGACAAAGAGCAGGCACATGATGATCGCCGCGATAGCGAACAATTCACCGAAAATAACGACATCGCGCAGCCGGTCGTTTTTGTAAATATAAACCGGGATGACCAGCATGACGGCAGCGGCCGCCATGCCGACGAGATAAGTAAAATTAGCAATGTACATTCCCCAGGACACATGGTCGTTCATGCCGGTCAGGTAAAGGCCGTCGACCAGCTGCTTGCAATAGGCATTCAGCCCGATCAGGCTCAGGGCGGTGAGGAATGTCATCCACGCGTAAAATACGCCCTGGCCGCTAAAGCTGAGTGCTACGCAGCGGTACAGGAAATACAGATAATCACGCAGCCATTTGAACATAGCGCTCTTTATTCGTCAAAATAATAAAAAAACCGCGGGATCGTCCCCACTTCTTCCTTTAAGACAAACGTCCGTTTGTTCCTCAGCACGAAGGAAATCTGGCTGTTGGGGTCCAGGACGTTGCCGAAAATCCTCGCGCCCGTCGGGCAGGCTTCGAGGCACGCCGGATAGCGCCCCTCGCGCGTGCGGTGCAGGCAGTAGGTGCATTTCTCCATGACCCCCTTGCTGCGGGGGCGGTTGGAAAGATACGACATGTCCGGGTTGATTCTTTCTTTAGGGATCCGCGGCTCGGCAAAATTGAATTTGCGCGCCCAATAGGGGCAGGCCGCCTCGCAATAACGGCAGCCGATGCACCAGTCGTAATCAATGACCGTGATCCCGTCCGGCTCCTGCCACGTCGCGTGGACCGGGCAGACTTTGACGCACGGCGGATTTGCGCACTGCTGGCACTGCACCGGCATATAATAGTAGCCTTCTTCGGGGACTTTGGGCGGATCGTACAAGATCTCCCCCTTGTCCATGTCCATCGTTCCTTGCGGCATTTTTAAAACCGTAATATACTGAATTTCCGGGCTGCGCGATTGATTATTTTCGTTGACGCAGGCGTGCACGCATTTTCGGCTGCCGTTGCATTTGCTCAAATTCAACGCATAGACGTACTCGACACCATCCATCGGCTTAATATCCCGGACGGTGGCCTTGACATCAAAACGCTCGGCCACCTTCCGCTCGATCCGCCGTAGAACTTTATCCATTTCTTCAGGGGTCATCTCCTTGTAATGCTTCTGGACAAACTCCTCCGGGTCAAACGCCCCCTGCAACTGCCTTAAGGGAGACATCGCCGCCATCAGAGCGCCCATTCCCGTCGCCAGAATGGAACCCCGGCGGAGAAAATCCCTCCGGCTCATTTTTTCATTGCCCAAGGAATTCAATCCCTCTTGTAAATTTTGATCATCGTGGTTCGTCATGCGCGGCATTTCTCCCTCCGGTAATGTAATGATCCCGGCTCGGTTTCGGAGACGGCTCCATCAATGGAAATTTCGGGGCATGAGGATCATGGCAGCTGACGCATGTCTTGTTCGTGCTGGGGCCTTTTGTTTTATCCCAATACCCCATGACGCGCCCGTGAATGCCCAGTTTCCAGTCCCGGTAGTGCGGGCCATGGCACCTGCGGCAAATATTTTCGCTCTCCCCGAACGCGACCTCCGTCCCGTAAATATCGTTCAGCACTTCCCGGTTCGTCCTGGAATGGCAGGTATAGCAGGTCATCGCGGCCTCATGACGCAAGACAATATCCTCGTGTTCAGCGATCAGCTTGGGGATCTGCAGCGGCGGTTCCATAAGCTCGTGACAGCTGCTGCACTCAAACTGATATCCCGCTTGCGCCGTCTCCGCCTTTTCAAAAGCATGGCGGACCGTATTTGTCGAATAATATTTAGGGTCCACCGGTTTGTGCTCGCGGATTAGCCGCTTATCTCCCCACATATCAAACACAAAACTTATGGCCAGCAGGAGCAGGACGCACGCTATCCACCATCCGTGCGCCATGCCCTTCCTCTCTTTGATATCCGGCATTTTGACCCTTGTCAAGAAAGCTCCTCACTTCGTACTAGCTTTCCTTTATAAATTTTTAGATGAAGCTAGTTACGTAACTGGTTTCCTCTAAACTTAAATTAAGGAAAACCAGCACGTTCGTGCTTGCCTCCAAAAGTACTATACAGAAAAGGCAAGTACATGTCCTCATTTCCTCTAAATATTTAAAGGAAAATGAGGACGTCGCATCTTCTTTGCTGTGTAGGAAAGAGCTTTCTAGCAGTTAGGAAAGTTTTATACTTTCCTACACTGCCAGCAGTTTTTCAGTTTCCTGTATGACACTCAAAACAATTCATATCCCGCCAAACTTCACCGATGTCCACAGGGTGGCGGAACATCAGACCATCCGTGTTTTTCTCAACACTCCCGGCGGGACCCTGCTCAATGATCACATGACAGGAAGTACAGTCCCTGGTGATAACCTTGCCGTCTGCGGAAGCGTGGTTCCCCCCATGGCAGCGAAAACACCCCGGTGAGGTCATATGTCCGATATTGTCGGGATATTTGTCCCAACGGGTTTTCATCCTGGGGAAAAAATTATTCTCATAAATCTTAACGATTTCATCGACAGTCTGCTCGACCCGTTTTTGCTGCTGCGCGTAATCCATGCCGAATGCTTTTTGATAATACGCGCGCAGATCCTGACGTATCTTCGCTAAGGCTGCCGCTTTGTCGGTGTACTGCGCAGAAAGCACGCTCATTGCCTTGGCCTTGATGCCGGGCAGCTGCGGGTCGATCGCGCCGGCCGCCATCGAAGCGTCAACAAGCTTGTTGGGAGGCAGGAACCTGTGCGTGGGCCGGTTATGGCAGTCAATGCAGTCCATTTTCCTGATCAACTCCGCCGGAGGCTCACGGTCCTTATAAGATGACTCCGGCGGAGTTGATCAGGAAAATGGACTGCAT
>MHGR01000081.1:291-5333 GCA_001805655.1 Omnitrophica WOR_2 bacterium RIFCSPHIGHO2_02_FULL_52_10 | reverse complement strand
GTTCATTCTCATTAAGCAATAGGAAAGTCCGTGCCGCGTTTTCATGTCCTGGAGGATATTGATCTTATGCTGATCGGGCGGCAGCATCCATGAGGCGACAAAGACGCTGGTCCCTCCCTCATCCCAGTGTTTAAGCAAACCGCAAAAACGGTCAACTTCGTCCAGGATCTCCTCGAAAGAAACAGATTCAAGCTCCAAAAAGCGCCGGAAGGCATCAAAGAGCTTCTCCGGCCGCGCCCAGACAAACACGAAATCCTTTTGCCGGCGCGACGGGTCCTCCGGGCTCATGAGAACCGGCATCACCTGATCGAAGCCGGCCGCGTGAACCTCAAGCGCGGGCAATCCCTCCCCGTTATTGAGGTAATTGACCAATACCTCATCGGTAAAATCCGTAACCAGTAATCCTTGTAATTTGCGGTCATCCATTTTGTTCATCCACCAATTTAGCAATATGGTCCGTTAAGACCTTCACATTATTAAAAGGGCTGCCCTCTTTTGACAGGACCTGGTCATTGACCAGGGTCACCCGCACCCCCAGCTCCTCTTCGATCCTTTGCTCAAGCCCGACAATAAGAAGCGTCAGCCCCAAAGAATCGACCGCCCCCGACTGGTCAAACAAAGACGCCTGAGGGGATTTTTCGATCCTCCGGTCTTTGGGAAGAGAATCATTCAAGGCGTCGATCGCTTTATAAATGACGCCAAGGATTTTGTCAGAATTTATGATTGCCTTTTCGTTCATATTCATTAATTCCTTTCATAAAATCCAATCACAATGGATTCCTCGATAGAATTCATGATAACTTTTGGTCATGTGATCCCAAGTCCTAAAAGTCACAAAATTTCTCATAATCCCATGTATCTGCTTCTTTCAATAAAGCGATACATGAGAAGTAACGGCTGATCTCCAGGTCCGGTCTTAGGATTTCAGGCTTGAAGATCTGCTGCGACAAATTGGGAATGATCGCCTTAACCATATCGAGGCATTCCCATTTCCAAGACCGATGGGGATCCGGCTGGCCGGCAGCGTCAATGACACGAAAAGGCATGTGCCTTAAAACATACCGGCAGACCTTTCGGACCGATGGGAACTTAACGTCATCAAGGACGATAATGCCTCCTGCATTCATCATCCGGGATGCGAACCAAAAATCGATAAATACGGCGTCGTAATTGTGGCAGCCGTCGATAAAAGCAAAGTCGAACTTCCGGCCCTCGCTGAAAAGCCTTGCGAGCACCCTCCAGGAAACATCCTCATGGAATTCGATCATATGGTCATAACCAGACTGTCTCAAATGATGCAAGCCGATACTTTTCCAATCGCTGGTCTGATAAGGATCGATGATGACGTGGCGCGCTTGCGGCTGCATGACCAAGGCTTCACAGATAAAAAGAGAGGAAACACCGTAAGCCAAGCCTATCTCCAAGCTTTTTTGAGGTTTATACTTCGAAATCAATCTTTGGAGAAGCTGCCCTTCCTCAAGAGAAATTTCAGAATTAAGGTCAAAAACCTCACCTGAAGGAGAAGTTACTTTTTTCGTTCGTACAATTTCAGATAACACTGGATTCATAGAATTCCTGTTCAGGACCTTCGATGACGAAAAAAAGCGGAGCGAAAAACATGTTGATGAACTCCCTGAAATTCCGGTCGATGCTTGCTACCGAACAAAGGCCGGGGTCGATCATGCCGCCGGTTATCCAGCCCCGCAGCAAATTTCTCAAGCGCATGATCGGGATGAGGATTTTAAATTCCGGCAATCCATGGATGTCCGGATGCGAATCCAGCATGTTTTGGACCAAGGTCGTGCCTGAGCGGGGAACTCCGCCCACAATGATAAGATTTTCCCCTCGAAAGTTATTTTCCACTTTTCATAACCTCCCTGCCGTAGGTCATGGACACTTCCGTTTTATATAAGCGGCTGGAATCGGATACCACCATTCTCAAAAGATCTTTGTCACCGCAATATTTGACCAGAGGCCGCAACTCGTCCAGCACAAACGATGATTTGAACCACCCCTGCAAATAGCGTGCGCGGATCTGATCGAGGCTCTTCTGAGCTTCCCGCTTGTCACCACGGGCGGCATGATATTTCAGATTGGCTAACTCACCCCGGAAAGCGGCATGGAACCGGCGAACGATCGCGCCCTGGAAATGGTTCCTGATGGCGTTGACAACCACGCTATTGTTGTCTTTGATGCGGTACTCCGAAGAGTTTTTATCGACATGCTTTAGGTCCATGGCCGCGGCACAACGCAAATAGAAGTCTTCCTCTTCCGCAACGATCAGCTCATCATTAAATAAGCCTACATCGCAAAAAAGGCTTCTCTCGTGCAAAACGGCGCAATTCCCCATGGTCGAGTTTAAGGCAAAACGTTCCCGGTCAAATCCATCGCCCCAGTTAAAAATGGTCTTTTGGGCATGAAAAATGCCGTCCTTTAAGTTCCCCAGGACGCCTTTCGTTTTTGCGTAGACGAACCGGTACTTCCCTCGTTGAGCCGCGTTATAAAGCGTTTCAAGGTGGTCAGGATAAAAGGCATCATCATCGTCCAAATAAGCGACATATCTGCCTTTTGCCCATTGAACGGCCGCGTTGCGGATTTTCGGAATGCCAAGTTCCTCATCGATCCTTTTATAAACGATGCGGGGGTCTGCCATGGATTCAATGACATCCTGTATTTCATTGGGGCCGCGATTGTTTAAAACAATGATTTCAAAATCCCGGAACACCTGGGCTAAAATGCTCTTGAGGCATGCTTTGAACTCAACGGGCGCTCGGTTGGTGCAGACAATGACCGAGATCGCGCAGGTGTTATCACTAAGGTTCAGCTTTTTTACGGCAACGAGTTTCTTGACCTGTTGAATCTGCCGAAAAACTTCTTCCTGCCTAGGACCGCGAAGGAGCGACTCTGCGTAGCACATATGGGCCAGCGAATAAAGCCCGCGCCGGGCATACCCCTGGGCCAGTTCATTTAAGGCTTCCCATGGCCTTGCGGAATGATAATATTTAAACTGCAGATATTTTTCGCGGTCCTCATCGGATGGATGCGGCAGCTTCTCAAAAAGCCGGAAAAAAGCGGCCACAGCGGGTTTATTTTGCGGATCCCGAAATGCCTTGGCCGACACCGTCAGGTAGTCTTGGCGGCCTTCTTTGTTTAATCCTTGATTCCCCGCTGAAATCCAGTTCTTGACCTTATATACACTGAGGCCTAAGAACACACACCCCGAACCAATCAGTCCTATCAGGCCCCACAGCGAAACGCCTTTCACCCGGGCAATCTCCAAAGACGCAAAAAGCAAAAACAACATGCTGGAGATCACCCAAAACCGGGTTAAGCCGATCTTCTCAAAAATCAGGACGACAAGTCCGCTTTTTAACAGTTCCTTCCCATAATATTTGATTTTGAAACGATAGTATTGAGGCAGCCGCATGGGAGTTCCCAAATGTTTGCTGGCCACCCGGCTTAACCGGCGCACCATGTGATCGGCTGTGCGCGCCATCGGAAAGTCTGCCGCCCCTTGTTGCAGGCTATTTAGCGTTACAAATCCGACGCGCTTATCATTGGCCAGATTTGACAAAAGCTTATCCAACTCATTAAGATTGTTGTCTTTAAGCATCCAGGAATGCAAAACGACATGGTATAAAACCGGCCCATTGAGCCTGCCATCGCTCAGTTCATGGGCAAATTCAAAAATATCCTCCCGCCCGTTGTAGAGGGTCATCAATCCACGGACATTATAAATATCCCTTCCGCCGCAGAGTGCCGTCTTGAAGCCTTCCTTTTTTAAAGCAGTTAATGTGTTTATATCCGGTGTGCTCCAGGGGAATGTAAAGGTGGTAATATTTTTTTCTAAAATTTTATTTAAATAATCTCTGCCTCTTCGCAGTTCCTGGCGCACAAAATCTTCATCCAGACCGCCGAATTCGCTGTAACCTTTCTCCGGATGCACGGGCACAAAAGGCAGCCAGGAAGAACCCAGCCCCGGATACGGCGGATATAAAGCGGCAATCGGAGAGCTCGGATGCAGCTGGTTGGTCTGATGCGTGGTCCCATGCTGGGCAATCTCGATCAGGCCTTTTCCCGAAAATTCCCGCAGCAATCCGACCATCGCTTTGTTTTCGGACAGCGCGTGAAATTTCGTCCCACGGGCATTGTGCGGATCCTCGGACATGAAAGGAATGACGGAAACCACTTGCGGGATGCCATATTTGGCAAAGATCTCCAGATACCGCCTCTCGTGCGCCGGGTTGCTTAAGGCGCACGGGTCGTCATTGCGAAACAGGATATTGATGGGTTTTATGTTTGCGCGCATACTTCTACTCCACGATCTCAACCTTCGGATGGGGCAGGATGAATTTAGTTTTCATGTTGCCCCAGGAACGCACCTTACGGATAATTTCGTCCTTGTAATTCCAGATCGTCAGCAAATAATAATCAGGGGGGTTCTGCCGCCCGTCTTCTTCACTGATGATCTTGATATTGACCAAGGGGATATATTTCCCCTGTTTGATGATCGTCGAATCGACCACATACGGGACCATATCATCATTGATCCCGTAATAATTGAAAAGTGTCGCCGATTTGGCGGAAGCCCCGTAAGCATGGACCGTTGACCCCGTTGACGTCAGCGCCTCCAGCAGCTGAATAAGCTTGTGCTTGTTCTCCTGGACATGGCCTATGAAATCTTCATAAAATTCCTTTGTGTGCATGTTCTTTTCTTTTTTCAGGTATTCACGCACGCGCGGGCTCACGGTAGATTTTGCAGACTTCAAGCGCGCGACATACAACATGGTCCCGCCATGTATGGGGCTGTGTGCCGCGTCGATAAGATCAAAACCGTTTCTATCGAGCATCGCGCCGATGCTGCGCAAATTGTAATAATACATGTGCTCATGGTAGATCTGGTCGAATTCCTGGCGGTTTACGGTATCCAGAAAATAGGCGTTTTCGACGACAAAAACGCCTTCGGGGCTTAAGAGCTGCCGCACCCCGTCCAGCATAAGCCATGGCTTTTCATTATGGGCAAAGCAATGCCGCGCGATGAT
>MHGR01000081.1:0-181 GCA_001805655.1 Omnitrophica WOR_2 bacterium RIFCSPHIGHO2_02_FULL_52_10 | reverse complement strand
CCGGATCCACGCCAAGCACGGATTTGACCCTGAGATTCAAAAATTCCAAAAATTTCCCGATATTGCTGCCGATCTCCAACACATCCGCCGCGGCCGGTAAATACCCGTTATCCTGCAAAAACGAAACGATCTGCTGATAATGCCCTGTCAGCTCCACGCTATCCGGCGTCATGTAATTGTA
>MHGR01000080.1 GCA_001805655.1 Omnitrophica WOR_2 bacterium RIFCSPHIGHO2_02_FULL_52_10 | reverse complement strand
CCGGCCGGCATTAACCGCCGGCCAACAGTTTGTCCGTCTTAAAAAGGAACTTTCAACGAACACCGGATTGACGGGCCTGTTCAATATCAAGGCGCTCGGCGCGTTTTTAAACCAACAAATGGAAAGGCAAACGGCACAAGACGGGGAGGATAACCAGAATGTGCGCGCGCAATGGAAGGAGATTCTCAGCCGGATGTCCGGCCTGGAAACGTTCGCCGTTTCCTCGCAGCTCGAGCCCCTGCCCCGCGCGGATTATCGCGTGTTCTTTAACCCCAAAGAATTGGACGCGGAACTTGCCGATCTTTACACCTGCCCTCCCGGTGAGAACAACTCGATCCGGTTCATTCCCGGGGATGTGCTCGCGTATCATTGGAGCAACTGCTTCCATCTCGATCAGTATTGGCGGCAGATTCAAAGTGAAGTGGCCCAAAGACCCGAATCGGCCGCGCAGATAGAAGCGGTGGAGGCGCAAACCGGTTTTAGCATCACCAACGATATCCTGCCGGCGTTTGGGGATGAAATCGGGGGTTATATCCAGGATATTCAGGTCGGCGGATTATTTCCGTACCCGAAAATGCTGATATTCTTTAAAATTCAGGACCGGGCCAAGGCGGAACGCCTGCTGGCGCGGCTGAAGGAGCAGCCGTTTATGGCGTTGCAGCAGGAAAACCATAACGGGACGACGGTGGAATATCTTGCCTTACCGCTGGGCCAGGATATCCGGCCGGGGTATTGTTTTTTGGATGATTACCTTCTGGTGGCGACCAGCAGCTCGCTTTTGATCAATTCCATCGATGCCTCAAAAGATTCCTCAAGGTCCCTGCCGGCCAACTCCGCGTTTCAAGAAGTGAATGACGGTCTGACGGATAAAAACCGCAGCGTCCAGTTCATCATGGTGGGCGAACTCATGGAAAAGCTCAAAGGCCTGGTCCGCTGGGGGAACCAGTGGGCGGCGGCGCAGGAGCAAGCGGCCGAGGCGCTTATCTCGGGAAGCGCCATGCCACTGGAGGAAGCGAAGGCCAGCATTCAGATCAAGCAAAGGCAATTGTCTGGACTCAAAGATCAAATCCGCGCCCTGGAGGACGAAATGTGGTCGCTGGAAACGCAGGGCCAGGATGTCAGCGCCAAGCAGACCGAGCAGACGGCCCTGCAAGAACAAATTGCTGCCAAGGAAAAGGAAATCGCTGACGAAGAAGAGCGTAAAGCAGAACTGATGAATATTGTCCAGGGATATGAGGAGCAGGCGCCCGATCCTTCCCTGCGGCAATTGTATTTGGATGAAGTCGTCGACCCCATTCTTGACAGCCTGAAATCCATCAAGGCGTCCGGCTTCAGGGCCACGGTGGGAGGGGATGTGTTTGAATCATCCCTCATCCTGAAGATGAACAATTAAACGGACTGCATGGTCGGCCGATTAAAAAACAATTTTTTAAAAATGAACGGAAGGATAGCGGCCGTTGAGCACATTTAAAAAGCAGCTTCTTATTTTGTTGCTTGTCCTGGGCACCATGATGCAAAGCGGCTGCGCGCTCATTCAATTGCCGTTTACCGTCGTGGGCGGGGTGTTCAAATTAGTGGGGAAATTGCTGCAGGTGGTCGACAAGCTCCCCAAGCCTCCTCCGGGTGTGTTCGGCCCGTTCTAGTTTTTGCGGGTTATTCAACGTGAAAAATCAAGCCGTGGCGGACATGCTGGAACGCATGGGCACCCTTTTGGAGATCAAGGGGGAACTCGTGTTTAAAATCCGCGCCTATTTTAAGGCGGCGGAAAATATCCGCAATCTCACCGAAGACATCGAAACGGTCAAAAAGGAAAACCGGCTGGCCTCCATTCCCGGCATCGGCAAAACGCTGGAAGAAAAGATTATCCAGTACCTGGATACGGGCAAGATATCCTCCTACCAGAAATTGATCACGGAAATCCCCGAAACGCTGCTGGACGTCGTCCAAATCCCGTCGATCGGCCCCAAGAAGGCAAAATTATTTTTTGAAGAGCTCAAGATTAAAGACATCAACGGCCTGCGCCGGGCCGCCCGGGACGGAAAGCTGGAAGGCTTGCCCGGCATCAAGGGCAAGTCCATCGCGAATATTTTAAAGGGGATCCAAATTGTCCGGGAAGGCCGGGAGCGGATGAATTTGGGGACGGCGACGAAGGTGGCTGACGATTTCCTGGCCGCCTTAAAAGCGGTACCGGAGGTAAAAAAAATATCCGTGGCCGGCAGCCTGCGCCGCGGGCAGGAAACCATCGGTGATATTGATATTTTGATTACGTCACCTTCTCCCCGGAAAGTCATGGGGATTTTTACGGGCCTGCCGCAGGTTAAAAGCGTGAATGTCCATGGGGACACGAAATCTTCCATTTTGACACAGGAGAATGTCCAGGTTGACCTCAGGGTGGTTGACGAGGAGCAATTCGGGGCGGCCCTGCTGTACTTTACGGGGTCCAAAGATTTCGGCGTGAAACTTCGCCAAATCGCCATGCGCAAAAAAATGAAGGTGAATGAATATGGTGTTTTTTCCGTTGCCGGGAAGAAGGAAAAGATTTTAGCCCGGAAAACGGAGCAGGAATGTTTCAGGGTGCTGGGCCTGCCGTACATTCCTCCGGAGCTCAGGGAAGACATCGGGGAAAGCGAGCTGTTCAGCGGCAAGGCCGTGCCCCGCTTGATTGAGCAAAAGGATATCCAGGGGGAGCTGCATGTGCATTCGACTTGGTCGGACGGTAAAAACTCCATCGCCGAAATGGCCGAAGCCGCTCAAAAGCGGGGTTATATGTATCTGGGCGTCAGCGACCATTCCCCGCGTTTGAGGGTGGCCGGCGGCGTTGCGGTTGCGGACCTGAAAAGGAAAAAAGAGGAGATTGACAGGCTCAATGCCAAAATGAGCGATTTTCGGATTTTGTTCGGCACCGAAGTTGAGGTAGACATGGACGGTAATTTAGATTACAATAACACAATACTCAGCGGGTTTGATGTCGTTGTTGCGGCGGTTCACAGCGGGTTCGAGCAGAGTAAGGATAAAATGACCCGGCGCCTGCTGAAGGTCTGCCAGAATAAACATGTGCACATCCTGGCGCATCCCACCGGAAGACATATCGGGAAAAGGGAAGCGTATGACATGGATTTCAGGCAGGTTTGCCGCGCGGCTGGCGATCACAACGTGTATTTGGAAATCAATGCGTTCCCCGTCCGCCTGGACCTGAATTCGGCCAATGTTTTTTTCGCCCGGCAACAGGGCGCGAAATTTGCGGTCAACACCGATGCCCATCGCGTTGACCATTTGGAGTTCATGAAATTCGGCATTACCGTTGCCCGCCGGGGTTGGCTGGGCAAAACCGATGTCCTCAATACGTTAGGACTGCCGCAGTTGTTGAAAGCCATTAAGAAATAATTGAGCCCTCGCTGAGTTTCTTTTCGGAGGGCTCACCCTGAGCGAGCCCGAACCCATTCGACTTCGCTCAGGGTTCGGCCTTGAATGTAATCGAAGGGCCGAAGGGCGAGTCGAAGGGTCTCTCGTAATAAGATCCTTCGACTCCGCCCCTCGGCTCTGCCTCGGGACTTCGCTCAGGATGAGGGATCGAAGACCGGGAAAAACACCACGACCCCTCAAATAAATATGCCGTTTAAGATCATCAACAAGCTGGTCCTCGCCGACCAAGTCAAGCGCATCGACATCATCGCCCCCAACATCGCCCGCCGGATCAATCCCGGCCAGTTCGTCAGCGTTGCTCCCGAAGAAGACGATGAACACATCCCATTGACCGTAACGGCCTACGATCTCATCAAAGGGTCCATTATGCTCATTTTTCCGGAAGTCGGGCACACCACCAAGAAGCTGGGGGCCATGCATATCCATGAGGAAATTTATTCGGTCTTGGGGCCGCTGGGCCGCAGCGCCAGGATTGGCAAGGAAGGGCTCGTGGTGTGCATTGCGACAGGCATCAGGATCGCCCAGATTCTGCCGATCTGCCGGGCGTTCCGGGATAAAGGGAATAGAATCATCGGCGTCATCGGCGCGAAAACGAAACGTTCCTTGATGCTCGAGCCGCAAATGCGCCTGGCGTGCGACAAGCTTTATATCGCGACCAACGACGGTTCGTATGAGCGCCGGGGGCAGGCCACGGATATTTTGGGGGAAGTCCTGGAAAAAAACAGGATCGATTGCGTCTACGCGATCGGGTCCGTTGAAATGATGCGCGCGGTCTGCGCGATGACCGGGCAGAAAAACATCAAAACACTGGTCAAATTAAATCCGGTCATGACCGATTGCATGGGCATGTGCGGGTCGTGCCGGGTGAAGGTCGGCGGTAAAATGGTCTTGGCCTGCATCGAGGGGCCGGAATTCAACGGGTTTGACGTCGATTTCGATGACCTGGAAATCCGCATGAACGCTTATGAGGAGAATGCTCAATGGGGCAACCTTCCGTCAGAACACAAGACCGGGAACGGCGGACCAAAAACTTTAACGAAGTTTCTCTCGGGTATCCTAAAAGGCTAGCCCTGGAAGAAGCCAGGCGTTGCCCGCAGTGCGATGACCCTGTGTGCGTCCGGGCGTGCCCCTTGGAAATCAACATCCCGGGGTTTATCCGTTCCCTGCGCGAGGGCCGGGTTTCCGACGCGTATGCCATTATCCGGGAGAAGAGCTGTTTGCCGTCGATCTGCGGCCGGATTTGCTCGGCGCCGTGCGAGGTGGCCTGCGTGTTAAATGAGGAAGCGGCCCCGATTGGTATCCGCGCCTTGGAGAGATACGCCGCGGATTTCGGTAAAGGTAAACTTGCCAAAAAGCAAAGACTGTTGTACGGCGGGAAAAAAGTGGCGGTGATCGGCTCCGGCCCGGCGGGCTTGTCCGCTGCCGCGGATTTAGCGCAGCGCGGATATCAGGTCACGGTCTATGAGGCCTTTGACAAGCCCGGAGGGATTCTGCGTTATGGGATCCCGGAATTCCGTGTTCCTAAGAAAACACTGGATCATGAAATCGATCAGATCAAGGCGCTGGGGGTGACCATCGAAACCAATTTTCTGATTGGGCATACCGCCACACTGGAAGAAATCCGGCAGAAATTTTCCGCCGTTCTTCTGGCGACCGGGGCCGGCATCCCGAAATTTATGGACCTCCCCGGCACCAGTTTGGGCGGGGTCTATTACGGAGAGGAATTTTTGATGCGCGTGAACCGGGCCAAGAGCACATTTTTCTCTCGCGGCGTTCCGAAATTGCCTTTGGGGCAAAAAATCGCGGTCATAGGCTCGGGCAATACGGCCTTGGATTGCGCCCGCACCGGCGTGCGGCTGGGGCGGCAGGTGACTTTGATTTTCCGACGGCTCGAAGAGGACATGTACGTGGCCGAGGAGGAGCGCCAGTATGCCAAGGAAGAGGGGATACAGTTCGCTTCCCTGGTGAAGCCCGTTGAAATTCTTCCCGATTCGAATAATTTCGTTCGGGGGTTGAAATGCGTCCGGATGGATTTTGCGGATAGGGACGGTTCGGGGAACTGGGAAGTGGCGGAGCTGCCGGACTCGGAATTTAATTTGGATGTGGATACCGTTGTCATTGCCGTCGGCCACAACCCCAATTCTTTGGTCGGCGAGGGAACGCCGTCCCTGAAAATCAATGACGACGGCACGATGCAGGTCCGGGACAATGACAGCATGACCTCTATTCCCGGCGTTTTTTCTGCCGGCAATGTCCGGACCAATGCCGGGCCGGTTGTCGAAGCGATGGCATCGGGCAAAAAAGCCGCCGAGGATATTGACCGGTATTTGAGGGGATAAACGGTCAGGCGCAGTGTCGTCATAGAGAGGCCCCTGGTGATGGCAAGGAAAACCATACAATCTATTCAAGAGAAAAAGAAAAGCGGGCGGAAGATCACCATGCTCACGGCCTACGATTATCCTTTGGCAGCGCTGGTGGACCAGGCAGGCGTGGATATTATTCTGGTGGGGGATTCGCTGGCCAACGTGGTCCTGGGTTTGGAATCGACGACCCAGGTCGGCATGAACGAGATGCTCCATCACGCGAAGGCCGTAAATCTTGCCGTGAAAAATGCCCTTTTGGTCGGGGA
>MHGR01000079.1 GCA_001805655.1 Omnitrophica WOR_2 bacterium RIFCSPHIGHO2_02_FULL_52_10 | reverse complement strand
TCAAATCCCGGGCCTTCCTTTTCGATGATTTGAACGCCGATAATGAACTTCTTATTGGATTCCGTTTTTTTGACCCAGACGACTTTGACGGAAATGACCACGTCTTCCGCCGTGTCGAGCTCAACCGCCAGGTCGATCACCTGCCCGGCCTTGAGCTGAATCTCCGATGTGAAACAAAATCCGCCGGAGGAAATGTTATTGATCTTCGCTTCGCGCTCCGGCCGGGGATCGTCCCCTATGCCGAAGGACGCGGCCAGCTCGATCGGTGAACGTATGTAAGCTCGTTTATCGGTCATGTCATCCCCTTTGGTTTAGGTATTGGACAGGTTAAACCGTTCTGGAAAACCGCCCGGGCCCCTTATCCTGCTGCAGATAAAAATCAAAGCCCATGCAGACATTGCGGATGAATATTTTTCCGAGTTCCGTCACTTGGATGGCGTCTTCGCCCGCCGCGACCAGCCCGTCTTCCGCGCACCGGGCGATATGCCTCTGTTCCCTGGAAAAATATTCGTCGAAAGCAACGTGAAACCGGTCTTTAAACGCGCCCTTATCGATGCGGAACTGGCACATCAGATGGTTGATCGTCCATTGGCGGATCAGGTCGTCCCCGTTGAGAACTTTTCCGCGGTCGACCGGAAGCCTGCCTTCATGCAGCAATTTGTAATACTCGGGCAAGACCTTGCAGTTATGGATAAAGGTGTCCTGCAGGAAGCTGATGGAGGTCAGCCCCAGGCCGATATATTCGTCCGCCGGCTTGACCGTGTATCCCATGAAATTGCGGTACAGCGTCCCGTTGTTGAAGGCCGCCGCCATGTCGTCGCTTTCCAGGGCAAAATGGTCCATGGCAATCGCCTGGTAGCCGTGGGCCAGAAATGCGGACCGGGCGGCCAGGAAAATATCCAGCTTAACATCGTTTGAAGGGAGTAACTTGGGGTCAATCTTGTTCTGGTGCTTTTTCAGCCACGGCACATAGGCAAAACTGTATAAGGCGATGCGGTCCGGCCGCAGCGCGATGACCTTGCCAACAGTCCTTAAAAAGCTGTCCTGTGTTTGAAAAGGCAGCCCGTAAATCAGGTCGAAATTGAGCGACTGGAATTGAAGCTCCCGGCAGAGTTCCGCGCACTCCTTGACCAAATCAAAAGGCTGGCGGCGGTTGACGGCCTCCTGCACCTGAGGGTCGAAATCCTGGACGCCGAGGGAAATCCTGTTGAATCCCAGGCCGCGCAGCTTCTTCAGCTTGGCGGCATCAATGGTGCGCGGGTCGATTTCGATGGCGATTTCGCCCTTAAAGTCAATGTCGAAGTTCTCCGCCGCCTTGTGAAACAGCCGCTCGATCTGCCCTTCGTTCAGGTAGGTCGGCGTCCCCCCGCCCCAGTGGAACTGCTTCACGGGCTTCTTGCCGCCGATATGCTTGACCACCAGGTCAATCTCCCGGGAGAGATGCTCCAAATAGACATCGCCGTATTTGTCTTCCTGCCGGCGGATGACGACGTTGCAGCCGCAATAGGTGCACATCATCTGGCAGAACGGAACGTGTATATATAGAGAAAGCGTCTTAGCGCTGCGGCCGAAATCTCTCAATATGCCGGCATAGACCCGTTCATCGACCTCCTGCGACCAGACCGGCGCGGTGGGGTAGCTGGTATACCGGGGGCCGGGGACATCGAACTTGCGTATGATTTCTTTATCTATGGCAATAGACATAATAGTTGAAAATCTTTGTTAGCAGTGTTTATTGAGCCGCCTTACGTGAGACGAAACGGAACGTCAACCGCCCGCAACTTCTTCCATTCCGCATAAGCTTCTTTGTCAAAGGCATGTTTCAGGTTAAACTGAACAAACTCGAGATACTCGTCCATCGAAAGCACCCGCTTTTGAATTTCAAGGTCCTTAATGATAGGTAATTTAAGATCATCCATTAGAATTATTTTTTAATCTAAACAGGCCGCTAAGGCTTTCGCCGCTGGGGTTTTAGGAAAAAATCGGCGGACGTTAATATAGATAGGATAACAGACTTGGGAATGATTTCAACTAGAAAATTAGGCGCGGCGGAATTCGCGGTTCATGCGGGCGATATGGGCGACACTGATGGCTTTCGGGCAGGCGGCCTCACACTCATATTCGTTGGCGCAGTTGCCGAAGCCCTCGGCATCCATCTTCTCGACCATGCGGACAACGCGCTCGCTCGTTTCGACCTGCCCCTGCGGCAATAAGCTTAAGTGGCTGACCTTGGCCGCGACAAAAAGCATGGCCGAGGCATTCGGGCACGCCGCGACACACGCCCCGCAGCCGATGCAGGCGGCGGCGTCCATGGCCAGGTCGGCGAAGGGTTTGCGGACGGGAATGGCGTTGGCCTCGGGCGCGGAGCCTGTTTTCACCGATATAAACCCGCCGGCGGACATGATGCGGTCAAACGCGCTGCTGTCCACCACCAGGTCCTTGATCACGGGAAAGCCCTTCGACCGCCAAGGCTCAATGACCAGCGTGTCGCCGTCCTTGAAACGGCGCATGTGCAGCTGGCAGAGCGTGGTGGCCCGCTCGGGCCCGTGCGCCTGGCCGTTGATCACCGCCCCGCACGCCCCGCAGATCCCTTCCCGGCAATCGTGGTCAAAGGCAATCGGCTCTTTCCCTTCCTTGACCAAATGCTCATTGACGATATCAAGCATCTCCAGGAATGACATGTCCGTGTCAATGTCCTTGGCCGGGTACGCCTCGAACGCCCCTTTTTCATGACCGAGTTTTTGCCGCCAGACTTTTAATGTAAGATTAATCTTTTCTGACATAATGATTATAAATACTCACTCCAAGCTATCGAAACTGTCCCTTAACTTTCGGACGAGTTAAATAATACACAAAACCGGCAATTAGAAATAAAGAAATTAGTGTTAAGTAGTAGATCCCCATGATTTTGGGCTGGACATTATTAACCCCCTGACGCTCAATTCCCCCATGAACGCTTGCAATAATAAAAACGTCTAATATGGCCAATATGGCAGACGCTAATAAAGACAGCCCTCTTCCCCACTTTGCCCACAATACTAAACCAAAACCGCAGCATATTAAAATTATTCCGGCAACAAGTAACATAATAAATACTGCCCAATTAGGCGAAGGTGAATTCATTAGGGATTTCCCCGTAAAATACATAGTAGCGTTAACAGAAATGAAATGATTTCCTAACATGAGAAAAAGTACGCCTAATAAAGGTATTCCAACGGCGGTTCCCTTTTTATGAATAAGAACAAAAAATATAATCGCCGTCCAAAAGGCAAAATCTAATACATTGAAGAAACTAAAGAAAACGTTGGCATTCATGTCAATAAACAAACTTATGTAATGAGTGACAGGGCTGGCGATTGAGCCAATAAAACTAATTAAGTCAATAAGAATGTACGATTTTGTGCTATTAGAAACCAAAAGTTTAGAATTAATCAAATATTCCCAGGAAAAATAATCTACCACTTTCAGCGCAAATGTAATCACAGCTGAGAAAAGTAATGCCCTATTGAGCTTTTTGTTCATTAGTTTTTCCCATCTGCTTTTTCACAGGATCCCATAAAAGTCACACCTCAACCTAAAGACAATCAATTGCTTATTATATCCAGTCCAGATTTTTCCTACTTATAACTTCTTTGGGATAATTTGACCTCTTCGAATTTAAGCTCTTCTTTATGCAAGACCGGGTTTTCGCCGACCCCCTGGAATTCCCAGGCCGCGACATAGGCAAAGTCCCTGTCATTGCGCAAAGCCTCCCCTTCGCCGGTCTGGAACTCCTCCCGGAAATGCCCGCCGCACGACTCCCGGCGGTGCAGGGCGTCATGCACCATGCATTCCGCGAATTCCAGAAAGTCCGCCACGCGCCCCGCGTATTCCAGCGACTGGTTGAGGTCGCTGCCCGAGCCGGAGACAATCACATTTTCCCAAAACTCCTGCCGGATTTCCCCGACGCGCCGCAAGGCCGTCTTCAACCCCGCCTCATTGCGGGACATGCCGCAATGCTCCCATAATTCTTTCCCCAAGGCGCGGTGAAAATCACCGACCGTGCGTTTCCCTTGAATGCTTAACAATTGTTCGGTGCGCTCCTCAGCCTGCTTCTCCCCTTCCCGGAATTCATCGAAATTGGAGCCGACCCGGCCGACCGGACATCCGGCCAGATAATCCGCGATGGTGTAGGGAAGGATGAAATAGCCGTCGGCCAGGCCCTGCATGAGAGCGCTCGCCCCCAGGCGGTTGGCCCCGTGGTCCGAAAAGTTCGCTTCCCCGATGACAAACAAGCCGGGCACATTACTCATCAGGTTATAGTCCACCCAAAGCCCGCCCATCGTGTAGTGCAGCGCCGGATAGATCATCATCGGCTCCGCGTAAGGGTCGGTGGCCGTGATTTTCTGGTACATGTCAAAAAGGTTGCCGTAGCGCTCTAGAATGACGTCCTTCCCCAGCCGGCCGAGCGCATCGGCAAAATCCAAATAAACCGCCTGGCCGGTCGGGCCGACCCCTTTCCCCAGGTCGCATTGCTGTTTGGCGTTGCGCGAGGCCAGGTCGCGCGGGACCAGGTTGCCGAAGCTCGGATATTTCGCCTCCAGAAAATAATCCCGCTCCCCCTCCGGGATCTCGCCGGGCCGCCGCCGGTCGCCGGCTTTCTTAGGGACCCACACCCGGCCGTCATTGCGCAGGCTCTCGCTCATCAATGTCAGCTTCGACTGATATTCGCCGTGGACCGGGATGCAGGTGGGATGGATCTGCGTGTAACAGGGGTTGGCAAACAAGGCGCCCTTTTTATGCGCCCGCCAGATGGCCGTCACGTTGCACGCCTTGGAGTTGGTGGAAAGGTAGAAGGCGTTGGCATAACCGCCGGTCGCCAGCACAACCGCGTCGGCGGCATGCGATTCAATTTCGCCCGTGACGAGATTGCGCGTGATGACCCCGCGCGCGACACCGTCCATGACGACGAGGTCCAGCATCTCGGCGCGCGGATGCATTTGGACGGCGCCCTTGCCAACCTCTTTGGACAGGGCACCGTACGCCCCCAGCAAAAGCTGCTGTCCCGTCTGTCCCCGGGCGTAAAACGTGCGCGCCACCTGCGCCCCGCCAAAAGAGCGGTTGTCCAGGTACCCGGAATATTCCCGCGCGAACGGGATCCCCTGCGCCACGCATTGGTCGATGATGCCGTTGCTGACCTCCGCCAAGCGGTACACGTTCGCCTCGCGCGAGCGGAAGTCCCCACCCTTGATCGTGTCGTAAAAAAGACGGTAAATGCTGTCGCCGTCGTTGGGATAATTCTTGGCCGCGTTGATGCCGCCCTGCGCGGCCACGCTGTGCGCCCGCCGCGGGCTGTCCTGAATGCAGAAGACCTTGACGTTGTACCCCAGCTCCGCCAAGGACGCGGCCGCCGAACCGCCGGCCAGGCCCGTCCCGACGATGATCACATG
>MHGR01000078.1 GCA_001805655.1 Omnitrophica WOR_2 bacterium RIFCSPHIGHO2_02_FULL_52_10 | reverse complement strand
AACCCTATGATTATCGACAAAGATCGGAAAATTGCCGAAGAGCTGAAAAGACAGCTTCTAACCCATGATGGTGAACGCATCCGGCGGGTGATCCTGTACGGCTCGCGCGCTCAGGGTAGCGCCACCGAGGACAGCGATTTTGACTTGTTGGTGGTTGAAAAAGACCCTGTTTCGAAGCGCGAGGAGATGCGCCGTCTTCGTCAAGCTTTCAGCGGTTTGGACTATCCCGTCGATGTCTGGGTTATGGGGGAAGAGGAGTTTGAAGAGACAAGAGAGGTAATCGGGGGCCTTGCCTACCCGGCGCACAAATATGGAGTGGTGTTGTATGAGAACACCTGAGCAGGTGAAATGGGATTTTGTACAGCAATGGCGAGACAAGGCGCGCAAGGACTTGGCTGCAGGCGCGGTGCTGCTCAAGGAAGAGTTCGAAGATTACGATAACGTCGGGTTCCACGCCCAGCAAGCTGCAGAGAAGTTTATCAAAGCCTTTCTCGTTCGCCACCAGATTGAATTTCCAAAAAGCCACGACATTGCTCTGCTCAGGCAGCTCGTCGCCCGAGTAGATTCCCGGCTGGCTGAGAAGCTGGCTATAGCCGATGCGCTAACGCCCTACGGTGTGGAGTTTCGCTATCCGGGAGACCTTCCCGCGGTATCACAGGGAGACGGCGAAAAGGCGCTGCGTTTAGCTCAGCAAACGCGCGATCTCATTATGGAGTCCCTGAAGTCCTATCTCGATGCAGGCAGGCCCGGTGGTGGAGAGCCCGGAAAGAAATAATGGGGGCTTTGGAGACGCGGCCATGCGCCTAATTGTTGAGTCCGAGCGCCGCGTCGCCGAAGACCACCGCGACTGCTACTGGCTTTACGTTGTCACTGATTGCAACTCGAAATGCCATCTCCAACAACCCATCAAAGACCCCGCCCGCTTCCCATGGCATGAGGTGAAAAAGGTGGAACATTATTATTTGTCCGTGGATGCTCTGACCCAGCCGATGCAGGTGGGAGAAAGTCCAGCACTGTACGGTGGAGCGCGTTAATAATGAAGGTTTTTATCAGTTCGGTAATTCGTGGCCTTGAGGGCTACCGCGAAGCAGCTACTCGCGCTGCTCGCGCTCTACGTCACGAAGTCAAGCGCGCCGAGGACTTTGCTGCGTCGTCGGCGACGCCTCAGCAGACTTGCCTTGCGGGTGCTCGGTGGGCTGAAGTCGTGATCTTGATCCTTGGTGCTCGGTATGGCGATCGACAAACTTCGGGACTCTCTCCCACGCACGAAGAATATCGCGAAGCCAGAGAATACTGTCCGGTTCTTGTTTTTATCCAGCAGAATGTCGACTTCGAGGCAGCGCAGCAAGTATTCGTCCGCGAAGTTCAGGACTGGTCCACGGGCCATTTTACTGCCAGATTCTCAAACCCTGACGAGCTTCGCGATGAAGTAACGGCTGCTCTTCGTGATCTCGAACTTTCCCGAGCGGCGGGTCCTATTGATGAGGAAGAGATGCTTTCTCGTGCAAAAGGTCTACTCCCCGCCGAGCGTCAGTCACAGGGGGTTAGATTGAGTTTGGTAGTCGCAGGCGGACCAAAACAGCAAGTAATTCGACCAAAAGACCTAGAAGCCTCGAAGTTGGAAGAAGCAATTTCCCAGCAGGCATTATTCGGTCCCCATAGAATTTTAGACCGAACGCTCGGTACGGACCGTGAAATCCGTGACAACGCGCTCGTCATCGAGCAACAAAAAGGATCGATTTTCCTTGACCAGTTAGGGACGATTCGATTGGTGAGAGCCATCGAGCATTCACTAGCTCGCAACGAAATCAGCGCGGTTGGCGTGGCGATCAAGGAAGAGGTTGAGGAGCTGCTTCGTCGGATGCTGCAGTTCGCGGCTTGGATGCTTGACAATATCGATCCGGTCCGAAGGATTTCTGATGTAGTTCCCGTCGTCGCACTAAACGGAGCCATGACTTGGCGTACTCAGGCTGAGCACGAACAAAGCCCCAATTCCTATCCTGTTCGGCTCTCAACAGACCCTGTCGTTGCGCAGCTCAATCCCGCACGCCGTCATCGCGCGGCACTCACGCAGGACGCAGCGTCCATCGCGGAAGACATCGTCGCTCTTCTTGGCAGGAGCATGCGCAGATGATCGATCCGCTAACCCGAGAAGCCTATCGAGCCAGGTGGCACCGCGCTCGCGAGCGACTGATTCTTTTGAACATTCAGCAAGAAGCATTTGCTACAGGGGGGGTTGGTCAATATGTACCACAACTAGCCGTGCGGCTTGTCATTCTGCCCGGCGATCCTGACAGCAAAAGGATCGAGTTCAACGATGAATTCTGGTCGTGGTTGGAGAGTGAGCATGAGAACCCACTGCATGGGCGAGTCAATATATGGGGTCACACCGTGATTCCAACTACTAGTGTGGCAGTTGTATGCCAACAAGTCTCCGATGGCCCGTGGAAATGGGGTTCATATCTTGCTCTCTATCGACACGGCGGCCTGGACATGGGACTTGGACACGGAGGTGGGAAGTCGATGGGGCAAAAACGCCTCTTTCGATTAGTCCACATTGTCGGGAGGTTGTGGTCTGCCCTCCATTTCTATGGCCATGCCGTCTCTCATTTCCATATAGATGGGCCTTGGGAATGCTCGGTAGCCCTGCTGCAAACACAAGGAGGAAGTCTTGCGAATTTCGGAGCAGGTTGGGCTCAATACGGTGAGCCATATGCAAACCCAACTCCCTGCCCGGAGCCGAACCTATGGCTGCGTCGGGAGTTCGACGAGTGGCCCCAGCCTGATGACATAAGAGATCTCGCTTTCAATATAGGCGGCTGGATTGAAGACTCCTGGGGTATGCGTTGCCGCCGCTTCCTTGCGCGCAATGGGCCGCTTGCAGGTCAGTTCGATACCTCCTGCTATCGATCTTTTTAATATAGCAGGTGGTTGCTGTGACGCAGACGGTTGGAAAAGTGGATTTTCGATTGCGGTGGCACCCCGCTCGCTTCCCCTGGCATGAAGCCTGCCTGCCGCGACGCGGTGGTTTGCGGCGCAGGCAGGTGAAGAAGGTGGATCATCATTATCTGTCGGTGGATGCTTTGATCCAGCCGATGCAGGCGAGTGAAACGCCCTCACCCTACCAGAGTTGAGACACAATGGCCCCTTTCACTCGGATTTACTTCGATACAAACATTCTAATCGCGGCTAACTGGCCAAAGCCCTCTGCCGCGCTAGAAAGACTTTTAGATTTGGCGCAGCTCTTAAGAGTAAGCGTCTTTGTGCCAAAGGCGGTTGAGGATGAACTGGAGGCACACTGGAATCGTTTGTTTGATGAAAAACGCACAAAGGCCACAAAGAGCTTAACGGACCTAAAAAAACATTCTGCGCAATCAGACTTGGATTCCGATGATGTACTCCCCAAGAAGAATGCGGCGCTTGCGACTTACCGTGAAAGCGTCAAGACCCTCAAAGAAAAGTGGAAGATAGAAACAGTCCCACTGACATTACGGCCCACGGACGAGCTGTTCCGCATGGCGGTTTGCGATGAGCCTCCGTTTCAAGAAGGAGACGTGGGATTTCAGGATACGGTTGTTTACCTTTCGGTAATTGACCATCTTGTGAAAGAGCCGCGTCACGTGGGCGCCTTCATTTCCCGGGATGGAATTTTCTCTAACGCCGGAATCATAGGCCATGACAAAGCGGCTGGAGTGTCAATAAAAGTTTATACCAACATTGAGGAAGTCTACAAGGAACTGGACAACCGCCTTGAGGGCGTGATTAAACATGCGTGGGATCAGGACCGGAAACGTGCTGAGGAGGCCCTCACCAATAGGCTTTCTGAGATTCAAAAGTTCCTCGCGGAAAATTTGGAAATTTCAGAAAGAGACCTTGGATTTGGCGGTCGGATTCTTGCGGTGCGGAATCTTGAGGTACAGAGGGTCCGAAATGTCCAGACACCATTTCCGCTTGAGAGAAAAGAAAACGAGCCAGTAAAGATTTCATTTGAGATTGAGTTGGCGGCAACCCTAGAGGTCGAGCGATTCTATATTCCCCAAACGCCTTCACGTCTTAAGGTAGGACAGGAGACCCCTCGACTTGAAATAAAAGACTTCGGAGAGATATTTGCCGGTCCTATACAGGAAGAGCAAGTTGTACCGTGGCTTGCAGAAGTCGAGGCGTTAGTCTCGCCTGATGACAAAGAGTATAGAAATATTCAGCTATTGTCTGCTCGATCAAAGGGTCCAAACATCACTCACCTAGTAGAACATGCTCATTCAGCAGCGGCAAAAGTAAAATAGATTTCAAGACTGTGTGAAATGATTCCCAAAGAATGTAAGCGGCTGGCGGAGGTGGATTTTCCGATTGCGGTGGTGTCGAAGCACGCCGCTCGGGAAAAATCCATTCGTCATGGCCACCCGTCAACGCTTCATCTTTGGTGGGCAAGGCGACCACTCGCTGCGTGTCGGGCGATGTTACTCGGTCTTCTGCTCCCCGATCCTTGCGACCAGTACTGTCCGAAGGATTTCAAACAAAGAGCAAGAGAACTTTTGCCTAAAGTGCAGGGGCAAGTTGGACCGGAAGACCAAGACCTTCGACAGGCCCTTCTCAAGTTCATCGGTGACTTTGCTAATTGGGATCTTTCCTCAGATCGGACTTACCTTGAAGTCTCACGTGGGTTGGTAAAGGCCGCCCATCCAGAAGAGACCCCCCTAGTTGTCGATCCATTTGCAGGTGGTGGGTCGATTCCACTTGAGGCGTTGCGGTTAGGCTGTGAGACTTTTGCCAGTGACCTAAATCCTGTTGCCTGCCTGATTTTGAAGGTGGTTCTCGAAGACATTCCCCGTCATGGTCCTGAGCTAGCAGAGGAGGTGCGTCGAGTCGGTGGCCAAATCGAGGTTGCAGCGGAAAAGGAACTAGCTGAGTTTAATCCTAGCGACTCAGACGGCTCACGACCGATTGCTTATCTGTGGGCTCGGACGATTCGATGTGAGCAGCCCAATTGTGGCGCGGAAATTCCGCTGGTGCGGTCGTTCTGGCTTTGTAAGAAAGCAAGTCGTAAAAGCGCTCTTAGGTATAAAGTCGTTCGGCCAAATGGGAAGCCACCCCATATTGAGTTCGAGATCTTTGAGCCGAGAACTGACGGTGAGCTTCCTAAGGGCACGGTCACGCGGGCAAAGGCTTCATGCCCTAGCTGCAACATGGTCCTGTCCCCTGATCGAGTCCGGTCACAACTGATAGCTCAACGCGGTGGCGCAGAGGTAGCCTTTGGCGAGAATGGGCAGCGCATTGGTGGTTCACGTCTTCTGGCAGTGGTGACAGTGAAGGCCGGGGAACAAGGCCGGCAGTACCGATTGCCGAGAGATCCAGACTATCAAGCACTTTGGAAGGCCGTAAGAAAACTTAATGATATATCGAAGGAAGTGATATCTGATACCCTACTGCCAATCCCAAACGAGCCTCTTCCTCCAAATAATACAAACTGTTTCCGTATTCCTAAT
>MHGR01000077.1 GCA_001805655.1 Omnitrophica WOR_2 bacterium RIFCSPHIGHO2_02_FULL_52_10 | reverse complement strand
CGTAGTGGCCGAAAAGCAATGCCAGGCCCAGCGAACCCGGATAAAGGTAGCGCTCGGCAAAATACACGCCGCTGGGAATGATATTGGCCCCGGGCAGTAAACCGATAAAAAACCACCCAATGAAAAAAGTCACCAGGGGCTTCCTGGCATAACAGCGGACAGCCGCGTACGCGACGGCCCCCAACACCAGCAGGGACAGCAGTACCTGGGGGTCCAACAGAGACTGCGATAAAACGGCTACCCGGTCAAAATCCTCCTGGTCGTAAGAATATATCCCCGGGGAAATGACATGATTGTAGGTCAGCGTTTTCGGGAAAAGGCTGATGTAAACGTACTTCGCCCAGGCCTTGACCGTGACCAGCATGGTCAGGTAAAAGCTGTCGTACAAATACCGGCCGCGCGTTACCGCCCCGAGGGTCAAATATTTGGCGAGCACATAAGTTATCGAAAGCAGGAAATACGGCGCTGTTCTTGCGGCTATTTTTGGGTAGGCCCTCCCGTGCGCCGCGAGGGTCAGGTCATACCACAAAAACATCACCGGCAAGATAATGCACAGTTCATGCAGGTAAATGGCCAGGAAGGCAAAAATCAACGACCCCGCATAGGGCTTGCGGTCCAACCGATCCCCGCCCTTCCGGGCAACGATATAAAGGTAGAAGGAAATGAATAAAAAATTGACTCCGAGGGCGTCAACGCTGCCCGTCAGGGAAGAAACATATTCGATATGCGTCGGATGGAGGGCAAACACCAGCGCGCATAAAAAAGCGGCAAAATGATCTTTGAGAAGTAATAAACCTATCCTGTAAATAAATAAAATGGCAATGAGATAGCTGGCAAAGGCAAAAACATGGTGGCCGAACGGCTCAAGCCCGAACAGGCTGTAATTGACGGCGTGCATCAGGGTTTTAAAGGGCGAGTAGATGCCCTCCTGGCCGGGCGGCGGGGTATAGCCGAGGAAAAATTGCGGCAGGTTCTTCCAATCCTTGATCAGGTCCCAATTCACGATAAAGGCCAGATCGTCCATGAAGAAGGGGTTTTGGAACGAGCCGCTGTACGCCGCAAACGTTACGGTAAAAATCACGAAGAGGGCAATGCCCGGCCGGCTCAGCCATTGATGGATTTTATTAGACATGGACACTGCTGCCTCTTATTTTTTTAGGTTCTTTGGAGTTTTGAGTGGGTAAAGAACATTCCTTGCGTTCCCTCCCCCTTGTGGGGAGGGATAGGGAGGGGGTACAAACTGGGTAAGGCCGCGTTATATTAGCCCCCTCCCCTTTCCCCTCCCACGAGGGGAGGGGAATTACTTAAAAGATGTATAGAACAACTACCCATTCAAAATTTCAAAGAACTTTTTTTTATTTCACGGCCAACATCTCTGGGCTGACGTTGTCACGCTTCGGTGGGGCATGAACCGCCCTTTGGCCATCGGCTCTTTTTGTCGCCGGACGCACGGGCCAACCCAACCGCTTGCAGCAAAATTTGCGAATGTGGTACAGATAATACCTGGCGTAAAGGATATGGTCCGGCGATAACTTCATGAGGCCGACGCAAACATCGGACATAAAACTTACCAAAGTGCACACCGGCGCCGGCCATTTCCGGATGGCCTGCGGATTGAGCCGCCGGCGCATCCATTTCGGCAGGTGCGGCATGAGCTTAAACGTTATTTCATAGGCCTTGTACGCCCTGATTTTCTGCCGATCGATGTGTTTATTATTATTCGTGTAAACGTCATAATCCAATCCTTCATTGAGCCTTTGTGCCCCTTCCGCGCTCAACAGCCCCAGGTCCTGCGCCTGGCGCATCATCTGTGTTCCGGGGAAAAAATTGGTCCAGTACGTTTGGATGCTGTACGGGGGGTGGTCGGCATAAAATTTCCGCGCCGCTTCCTGGGCTTCGATGTCTTCCCCGGGCAGGCCGAACATGTGGTCGAACTTAGCGCGGATTTTGTATTTCCGGAAAATCTTGACCGTCTTTTCGACGTCCGCGGTCCGCTCATAACGCTTGACCGTCTTCCTCTTATATTCGTCATCGAGGCTCTGAACCCCGATCTGCGAGGCAAAACATCCTGCTTCCGACAACCAGCGGCCGACGTCATCGTCGATATAATTGACATGCGTGAAACACTGAAACGGTATATTGATTTCGTCTTTATACGCATCCAGAAACGACTTGAGCCATTTCTTGTCCAGCGTGAAGACATCATCGAAGAATTCAATCATGCGCGGGTTATAACGTCTCTTGGCCAGGCGCAATTCCCCCATGATATGCTCCGGGCTGCGCTGGCGCACATATCTTCCGGAACGCTTGTCCGGCAGCTGCGCGAAAAAATTGTTAAAGCAGAACGTGCAGCGGTACGGGCATCCCCGCGAGGCCATGGTGATATAGTAATCCCCCAACGGAATATGCTCTTCCCACAATTCCTTGTCGTAAGCGGGCAGGGCATCCAGGTCCTGCACGAATCCCGCCTGAGGGCCGCGGACAGTCGCGCCCGTCGGCGATAAATAGCGCGTATTGGGAATGGGCCCGGCAAAGTCACCTTTCTCGATAGCATCCAATATCATCGGGAAAGCGACGTCGCCTTCCCCCACGCAGACATAATCGACCTGCGGCCGGGCCAGGACCCTCTGCGGAACGGCGGAAGGGTGCACGCCGCCGAAGACCGTTTTCACGCGGGGAAACAGGGCCTTGGATTCGGCGGCTATGCCGAGCATCCATTGATAATTTGCTGATAAGGCCGAGAAGGCAATCACATCCGGCCTCTGCCTTTGAATGGCCGCCATCACGTCTTGGCGGTCGTCAAATATCCTGGAAAGGCCGGGGATGTTCAGGTGGCTGCGGTCATTAAACAAGGAAACGCTGTACGCGAGGCTGACCTCATGGCCGCGCCGCTTTGCCATGGCCGATAAAAGACTGACGCTTAATTGCTCCCATCCCACCGCGACAAATGTCACGCGCATTTTTTCTTTCCTCCGCCCCACCGCCCTACGGGCTGCCGACCAAAACATCGCTTGGAACACTGGCGCCGGCAGGCCGTTCTTTCGGGGCAGTATTTTCCCGCGCCGCAGCATTCAGTTTTGTCGGCGCGGGCAGCCGGATGCCGGCCTTCTGCAAAAAGAACCGGCTGATATGATAGAGATAATGCTTGGCATACGTTATGTGATCGGGGTTGCGTAACGCCAGCCCGACCAAGACATCAGCAAAGAAACTGATACTTGAGCACAATGCGACAGGCATCCATTGGAATGATTTGGGCTTGAGCCGCCGGCGCAACCATGCGGGCAGGACCGGGATCAATTTAAAAAACACCTCATACGTCTTATAGAGCTTGCGCTTGGCCGGGTCCGATACTTTCGCGCTTTCTCGGTAAAAATCAAAATCAATGCCGTCGTTCAGCCGGTCCACTTCCTCTTGGGTGATCAGCCCCATGGCCAATCCCTGCCGGACCAACTGCGTTCCGGGAAGAAAATTCGTCCAGAACGTCTGGATGCGGAACGGCGGGTGGAGGACATAAAGTTTCCTGGCCTCCTCCTGCGCCTCGACCGGCTCCCCGGGCAGCCCGAACATGTGGTCGACCTTGGGATTCAAGCGGTACTTGCGCATGACCTCCATGGCCTGGTAGACATGGTCGGACTTCTCATAGCGTTTCACGGATTGCTGCTTGAATTCGTCGTCCATCGTCTGTATGCCCATCTGCACATGGCGGCAGCCGGCGTCCGACAGCCAACGGGCGATGTCTTCATCCATATATTTCGGGTGCGTCAGGCATTGGAACGGGATATCAATCTCCCTTTTGTAATGATACAGGAATTCTCTGACCCATTTCTTGTCCACCGTGAACACGTCATCCTCGAATTCCAGGAAGCGGATCTTGTAGCGCTTTTTGGCGGCGCGCAGCTCCTGAAGCATGTGCCCCACGCTGCGCTGGCGCACGTATTTCCCCGATTTCCCTTCGGGCAGCCTGGCGAAAAAATTATTAAAGCAGAACGTGCAGCGATACGGGCATCCGCGCGAGGCCATGGTCAGATACCAATCGCCGATATTGATATGATCTTCCCACAGCGTTTTGTCGAACGCCGGCAAGGCGTCGAGGTCCTGGATGAACCCGGCCTGCGGGCCCCGGATGACTTCGCCGTTGGGCAATTTATATCTGATATTGGGGATGGGCGCCGCGGGCCCGCCCTCTTCTATTGCCCTGAGGAGTGCTGGAAAAGCGACGTCGCCCTCGCCCACACAGACATAATCAACCTGCGGCTGGGCCAGAACTCGCTCAGGGACCGCGGAAGGGTGCACGCCGCCGAAAACCACTTTCACGCCGGGGTTGAGCAATTTCGCGTCCCGGGCAATGCCCAGCATCCATTGATAGGTGCCGGTCAAGGCAGAGAACGCCAGGACATCCGGCCTTTGCTTTTCGATCTTATCAATGACATCGTTACGGTCGTCAAAGAAGGGCGCCAGGGAAGGAATACTGAGATTATACCGGTCATTGAAGAGGGAATGGCTGAAGGCCAGCTGAACATCGTGGCCCTGCCGCTTGGCGATCGCGGAAAGCAGGCCCACGCCCAACTGTTCCCACCCCAGTGTCACGAATGTAATACGCACGCGCGTCCTTACTGATGAGGTTGAAAAATGACGCGTTTATTATATCAACTTTGTGTTTTTCTGTATACAGAAAGCGGGGCGGAATGACGCAACTGGCCGCAGGCGGCGGGGTGGGCGCGGTGATTGCGGGAAGGGTTAGGGTGCTCCGTTCCTTAATATTGAGTTACATCCTGCGGGCGTGTCCTTTTTCAAGCAGTACATTATTGAGGAACAGATCCTCTCCCCCGTTTTCCGCCGGGATAAATACGTCCGCCAAATATCGGCCATACTTATCCGGCCGTGTGCTGCACAGTTCGATGGCGGAGGCCTCTTTCAAAAGCGACTGGACGAGCGCCCTGGCCGCGTCCCCGGATTTTGTGCCCAGCTCGGGCGCGTCGATGCCGCGTAAACGCAGGACCTGACGGTTCCGGATGCCGAACCCCAGGTCAACGCGGACTTTCAGCGTGTCGGCGTCGATCACCTTCTCGATAAAAGCGCGGTAAGTAAACAAATCTTTCACGCCGCGCCCGCTGCCCGCGATCGAGTAGATATCATTTTTTTTATGTGATTCAACGATCTGATCCGGCGAAAACCTGGCCGCCGTCCGCGTGTCCAGGTCCTTGAATACGCCGAATCCCAGATCCAAGAGCAACTCAAGCGCTTCTTCGTTATTTCCCAGCGCGGGCCGCCGGATAATGCGGTACGTGTACGGCTCCCCGCGTTTGGGGATTAAAAGTGTCGCGGAAGGGGCCTGCCCGCTCCCTTCTTCATCTTCGGTCCCGACAGGTTGTTCTTTCCCGGACTCAATCCGCGCTTCCAGCTCCCGGCTCGACCATTGATGGCGGCGGGCCGAATTTTCCAGAAGCAGCCTCTTTTGATCGTCAGGCACCGCGATCAGTTTGCGGTAATGACTCCAGCTGAATTGTTGCCGCGCGGCAACAATCTGGGAGCGGGAATATTTCTGGGCGAACTTGACGCAGCGGTGTAAAACGGTCGGCTCCATGCGCAGATCCCGCGCCAACTGCCTCACCACCTGCGCCCCGTATTCGGCACGGTCTTTGTGTTGTTTAATATGGGCGTGGATTAAATTCCCGGTTTCCCAATATATTTTAACCTTTTCCGCTTCTATTCTCTGTTGGCCGAGAATTAAAGTCTTTTTGACCTGTTGGAAGAGAGTTTTATACGCGGTTGGGAGTTTTGAAGGGGGCATGAGCTTTGACGATTGTAAATTTAAAAGTGTCCGTTACGTTTATTCTATCACGGTTCATCCCCATGCGCCGGCTGTCCTGCTTTGCTTTCTCGGTTCATCCCCACACGTGTGGGGAACATGTTCATTGGCAGGCGGGGCTGTGGTATGGTTTCGGTTCATCCCCACACGTGTGGGGAACATTTAATAGCACAATCAGGCGTCTGCCCGAATAGCGGTTCATCCCCACACGTGTGGGGAACATATATTCAACGCGCAGAAAAACAAGTCAGTGCTCGGTTCATCCCCACACGTGTGGGGAACATTTTAAGAACATAAAGAAATTCACTGATGAAGACGGTTCATCCCCAC
>MHGR01000076.1 GCA_001805655.1 Omnitrophica WOR_2 bacterium RIFCSPHIGHO2_02_FULL_52_10 | reverse complement strand
GCGGTTAAGCCAGGCGTATGATCTAAGCCCCAGCGAGCTGGGAATCCTGAGTAATCTCGTGTCGGAAGGAGCATTCGTCACCAAGTCGGAGAATTTCATGATCCACAGCGCGGCCACGCTGGCCGGCCGCGATGAGCAAAGGGTCATTGTGGCCGTCGCCGACCGGCAGGGGCGGATTAAATATTGGCGCGATGAAATCTGAAAAGGAAAAATAACGCGATGAAAGTGTTCCCACAAATCGGTATCCGTGATTTGGTGTCGGTCTGCTTGAGCGGGGATAATGTCAAGCTGGCCTATGCCAGGATTTCTCCGACGCGCAAAGAAATGATCGATTTGGCGAGTTATGAGATCCAAGGGCTGTCGGACGAAGAGATTACCAAGTCGATACGCACGTCGCTGACCGCGCTGAAACTTCACGCCCCCGAAGTCATTGTCATGATCCCCTCCCACGCGGCGATCGCCAAGAATATCGAAATCCCGTCTCTGATTAAAAGCGAAATCAGGGAGATCGTCGATTTGCAGGCCGGGCGGCATACCCCCTATTCGCGGGAAGAAATCATCATTGATTATGTCAATATCGGCACCTACCGCGAAAACTACACCAAGATTCTCCTGATCATTGTCACCCTGAGCGTCGTCCGCCGCCAAATCGAGATTCTCGAGAACGCCGGCCTTAAGGTCGAAAAAGTTTACTTTTCCCCGGAAATTATCACGCACGCCGCATCGGTCCTCTTGAAACTCGGCCGGGGGGAGGGTGTCCAAACCCTGGTGCATATCGATGCGCACTTTTCCGATTTCGTCAACATGTGCCGGGGAGAGGTCATCTTCGTGCGCAGCATACCGATCGGCCGGCATCATCTGCGCAGCGAGCAGGAGCGCTATCAGATGCGCTTTATCGAAGAAATCAAGAAGTCCCTGGAGACGTATCAGAGCGAGGATATCGGGCCGATGCCGGAGGAAATGATCCTCACAGGGGCCGTGCGGGAAGGGGATGAGATTCAGGTCCTGTTGGGCAAGATGCTCTTTATGCCGGTGACGATTTTCCATTATTTGCTGCATGCCCCGATGGGGTCCGATGAGCTCAAAAAAAGCCTCGCCGTGAGCCAGGATTCGTTTTTTGACGTCATTGCGCCCGTCATTTTCTCGGGAAACGTGAGCGTAAATCTTATACCCGAAGAGATTAAACTGCGGATAAAATTTGAGGAAAAGAGCAAGGATCTGGTGACATCGGGGGTGTATGTCCTGACGATCCTGGCCTTGCTTTGCCTGGTGTTCATTGGCCAGATATTCGTTAAGGCCTCCTACCTGAAAAAATTGACCGATAAATATCAACCGGTGATTGACTCGTCCAAGCGCCTGGAAAAAAGCTTTTCGCAAATGCGCGCCGTGAAAAAAGAGCTCAGTAACCGCGACGCCGCGCTGAATGTGCTGGCGGAGCTGCACCGCCTCATTCCCAAGGACGTGCAGGTGACGGCGGTGAAGTTTTCGTTGAACGGAAACTTCACGATCGAGGGGAACTCAAGGACGATGGCGACGGTCTTTTCGTTCATCGGCGACATGGAGGAGTCGGATTTATTCAAGGGCGTGGAATCCAGGCGGACGACGAAGCGCAAGATTGGGGAGGGGGAGATCGTCGATTTTGACATCGTATGCGTCCTGGAAGGGGTAGGAAGGAGCACGGGTTCATGAACCTGAAGTCGATTTTATCATTTGTGGCGAAATTGTCCAAAAGGGAACGCATGATATTCTATGTGACCGTTGCCGTGGTCGGGCTGGGTGCTATGGACAAATTCATCCTTTCCCCCATCCTTCATAAAATAACCCATTTGACCGAAGTGATCGCGCAGCAAGAAGAGGAAATCAAACAAAGCCTGATCATCATATCCGAAGAGAACCGGATTGAGGAAGAGACAAAGGCGTATCAGTCTTTCCTTAGCCCGGCCCTGACGGAGGAAAAGGCCATCACGGAATTCCTGAAGGAGGTCGAGAATATCGCCAAACAATCGTCGGTTTATCTTATCGACATGAAACCGACCGTAAAAAACGAAGATGCCGCGTCGACAAAATATTTCGTGAAGCTTAATTTTGAGGCCCAAATGGAGCAGGTCATGAACTTTTTTTATCACGTATCCATATTTAACCAGCTCATCAAGGTTGAGGACTTCCAATTGAGGCCGAAGACGGAGGGGTCGAGCATCATTTCCTGCGACATGTCCATTTCCAAGGCCATTGTCCAGGAATAACCGCCCTGGGTACATCCCTTAATCCATCCGCGCCTTTCACAAATTCATATGAGTTTCATCCTTCTTCTGATTATCGGGTTAGGCACCGGGCTTTCCGGGGCGATGATTCCCGGTCCGTTATTTCTGTTCACGGTCTCGGAAGCATTAAAAAAAGACTCCGCCGTCGGACTGCGCATCGCTTTGGGGCATATCCTGATTGAAGTGGTTTTTGTGGCCTGCATTTTTTTTGGGTTCAAGAATCTTTTATCATCGCAGGCCTTCATGGGCCTCGTTGCCAAGGTCGGGGGGGTCGCCATGATCGTCATGGGGATCCTGCTCGTGAAAGGGGCGAAGGACATGCATTTGATTATGGACAAAAAGGTCGATTTCGATTACGGATCCCTGGCCGGAGGCGCATTTTTCAGCATTGTCAGCCCGGGATTCTTGATCTGGTGGACCACGATCGGCCTGGCAGTCATTCTCCAATCCCTCTTGTTCGGCTTAATGGGATTCATGATGGTGGCTTTGGGGCATTGGCTGGCAGATATCGGCTGGCATTGGTTTGTCTCGGATTTCGTCCATAAGGGGAAAGTCTATCTCAAAGACCGGCAGTATCATAACACCATACGGTTTCTGGCCTTGGGACTGGTCGCCACGGGGATTTATTTTCTGATGAGAAACTTCGGAGGGAACGTTTGACTCATTCGACGGCGCCCAAGTCCTTCGACTTCGCTCAGGACTCTTCGAAGGATCCTGAGACCCTGTCGAAGGGCCCCGCTCTTCAGAGCGGGGAAAAAGGCGCCGCTCAGAGTCAACCCTGAGCAAGCCCCGCCATTTAGCGGGGAGCGTCGAATGGGTTGACGCGGGACGTGTCAGGAGGAGGGCTTCATTCTGGCATGCATGCGAATAATCGGCTCCAGCAGCTGCTCCAAATGCTCCAGGGTGCCCTCTTTCGGGAAGAACCCGGAAATCCCCAATTCCTGCAGGGCCGGCAGCCGCTCAATCTCGGCCGTGATCATGATCACGGGAAGGTGGGGGTGGAGTTCCCGGATGTGCCGCAGGCAATCGATGCCGTTCATGACCGGCATATTAATGTCGAGAAGGACGATATCGGGCACGGAGTGCTCGATCACTTCCAGGGCAATCTTGCCGTTTTCCGCCGTCTGAATTTTGTATCCTTTGGATTCCAGCCAGAAGGCAATAGGGTCAAGGAAATCCTGCTCGTCATCCACCAGCAGCACATTAAAAGTTTTTTCCATGCACGGTCTTCTTTATTCTGTTTTGCCGTTAAAAAACGTGAATCATTCTACACGAAAACGGCAAGAAAACTCCTCACTTCGTACTAGCTTTCCTTTATAAATTTTTAGATGAAGCTAGTTACGTAACTGGTTTCCTCTAAACTTAAATTTAAGGAAAACCAGTACGTTCGTACTTGCCTTCAAAAGCGCTACAGAAAAGGCAAGTACATGTCCTCATTTCCTCTCAAGAAAACTCCTCACTGCGTTCGTCGTATCTTCTTTGCTGCATAGGAAAGGAGTTTTCTAGTCCCAGCTTTCCTTTAAATGATTTTAGATGAAGCTGGGACAACCCCAACTTCCTCTAAACATTTTATAAAGGAAAGTTGGGGTAGCAGCATCCGCTTTTTATACTTTCTCCTATGCTGTAAAAAAACAATTCACTCCGCAGCAGTTTCAGTGGGCTTATTCGCCATGGGCAGGGTAAAGGTGAAGGTTGTTCCCTGGCCTTCTTCGCTTTCCACTTTAATTTCACCGCCGTGCAGGGCGACCAGTTCATGGGCGATCGCCAGCCCCAACCCTGTCCCGCTTTTGTCGCCGGCAGCGCGGTTCTTGGCCTGCTGAAATTTTCCGAATATCCGAGGCAAATCATTTTTCGGGATGCCGATCCCGGTGTCCTGGACGCGCATGACCATAAAATCCCTCTTATCGGACATTTTGGCGCCGATAGTGATCGTGCCGTTCTTGGGAGTGAATTTAATGGCGTTGCTGATGATGTTCATCAGGATCTGGATGATGCGGTCCGGGTCCACGTTGATGACCGGCAGATCGGCCTGAATGTCCTTGGCCAGAGCGAGCTCCTTGTTCTTGATCCAGGTATCCAGGGTTTCGCAAACCTCATGCACGATGTCCGGCATCCTGGACGGCTGCAGATGGATCTCCATCTTTTTCGCCTCAAGCTTGGACAGGTCAAGGATGTCATCGATGAGCTTGCTGAGCCGCTCGAGGTTGCGCCGCGCGTTATTGAGGAATTTTTGCTGCGGCTCGGTCAGCGGCCCAGCGGTTTGCTCTAAGATGACCGCAATCGACTGCTTGATGGCGCCGATGGGGTTTCTCAGCTCATGGGTGACGTTGGAAAGGAACTGGTTCTTCATGTCATCCAGCTCTTTTTGCTTGGTGACATCGTTGAGGATGGTCACCATGCCGACGGTCTGGCCGTTCTCGTCTTCGATGACGGCGCTGCTGGAGCGCAGGATTTTCTTGGTGTCCTCCTTGCCGTCGATTTCGATGTCCGTTTCCCCGTCCAGCGATGTCGATTTGGCCATGGAGATCAGCTGCTGGTCGGTCGTGCCCTCGGTCAGGGGGTGGCCGATTTTTTGATCCTTGGTGGTATTTAAGAGCTTTTCGGCGGCGGGGTTCATCAGCAGCACCTCGCCCTTGTTGTTGACGACAACTACACCGGCCGCAACGCTGCGGACGATCGCTTCGGTCGTTTTCTTTTCGGCGAGGGTTTTTTTGAATTTTTTTTGCGCTTCGGCGGCGAGTTTGCTCTTTTCGTCCACCAGCTTCCCGTATTTTTCGGCCAGCTCCTGCTTGACCATGGTCACTTTCTCATCGACTTTCTCATCCAGGAGGCTGGAAATGGCCATGACGGCCTTTTTTTGCTTAGACTTTGACCCGGAGAGATCTAGTAACTCGTTGAGGATTTCATTGGGGTCGATTTCGCCGGGCTTGGCGTGGGAGGCGATGATTTTGCGCTTGGCCTGGCGGCCTTCATTGGCCACGTGGACCAGGATCAGCGCCAAAATCACGCCGACCAGGCTGGCGATGCCGAAGACCACATGAGTGGAAAGACCGGTAATGTTGTCTGCGGTCACGGCGCCCGCGGGGGGAGCGGTGAGCAGTAAAAGCAGATGCGTTAAAAGGGCTATGGAAGATGTTCGGTGCATAAGCGGGCTTATACAATAAAAATATTTAACGTCGTCAACAGTATATTTTCTAGCACAGTTTCTAGATGATGACAAGACAATTCAATAAAAAGTGATAATAATATTAGTATAAATTGATTTTTAAATAAAATTATGCTAAAAAATCTAATTGAGCGCAGGCGCCTTATCGATCAAACCAAAAAGAGGTCTGACGAAGTGAAAACGATGTTTTTCAATATTTTGCTGGCTTCATGGATCTTCAGCCAGGGGGCTCATGGGCAAATTGCGGTTGCCGCAGAACCGGCGCTGGAGGATGAATCCTCGATATATCTGGTCACTAAGGCGTGGGAGGCCCTGAAGAACAACGATCTTGAGGCCGTCAAAGCGCTGACCAAGAAGGGCATTGATCGTTACGGGCAGAGGGCCCTGGCGATGCAAAAGCAGCTCCAGGGTTTCGCGCGGGGGAACAATGCCCAGATCCGGCGTTACTGGGCGCTGAACGACGTGGCCACGGTATTATTTATCCGGGGGAAAGCTTATCAAACCGCCGGAATGTACGAAGAGGCCGTTGCGTCTTACACACAGCTTGTCAATGAGTACAAATTCGGCCAATGCTGGGACCCGCGGGGCTGGTTCTGGAAGCCGGCCCAGGTGGCGCAAGAGAATATTGCTATGATCAAAAAGGGGGTCTTTTTTGATTACGGCGATTATGCCTCCGCGACGCTGGTCGCCAGGGCTTGGGAAGCGCTGGATAAAAATGAAATAGACTTGGCCTTGGGGTATACCGAGAAGTGCATCGTGATGTACAAGGATAAAGCGCAGGACATGCAAAAAAGCTTAAAGGATTTTCCGAAGGCTGCCGAGGAGGATGTCAACGCTTATTGGGCGCTCAACGATGTGGCCACGGCGCATTTTATCAAAGGGCAGGCCTATATGATCAAAGGCACCTCCGACGCGGCCTTGCGTGAATTCGAAAAAGTCCGGAATGAGTATTTTTTCGGGCAGTGCTGGGACCCGCGGGGCTGGTTCTGGAAACCGGCCGATGCCGCCCGGAACTGGATCGAAGTTCTGGACGAAAAAATGAAGACGGAAGACTTCCTCTTTAATATCTAAAATTATCAGGAATCATATTGCGGTTCATTTGCCGGTGGTGCATAATGAAATGCGCCATGGACCAACGTCCGTTTTAACCGGGAAAAGGAATGCTGCCTTGTCCACGCCCACCAAGAGGACAACGTTATTTCGCGTTCATCCATTCCAGAAAGTTTATTTTATTCCGGTAATGGCCGCTTTTATGATCGGCTGCGCCGTATCCTGGTTGAGCCTGGTCTATTTTTTTATCGATGACTATCTCTTGATCCCCGCGCTTGAACGGTTTAAAAGCGTGATTCCCGCGCTGTTGTCGGCGGCGGCGGTCCTGATGATTGCCGTGATTTTATGGGCCTGCCGGCTGACCAACCGCTATCTGGGCTGTCATGAGCGCATTATCCGGGAAATCGACGAGGTTTTGGCAGGACGCCGCAAAAATGTATTGCAGGTTCGTAAGACGGACAGCGTTTTTGCCGAACTGCTCAAGCGCATCAATGCCCTGATCCAGAGAATTTCATAAGAAGCGCATCATGCCCTCACTGAACTCCGAGCCGTTAAAACCGACCCTAAAATTTCTCATCCTCTCCATGGTCTTGATCATTGGCGCCGGTTTTTTGGTCTATGCCAACGCGCTTCAGGGAGATTTTCTCTGGGATGACGAAACGCTGGTGGAATTTAACCCTTATATTAAGGATTGGGCCCAATTGGGCAAGATTTTCACCAGCCGCCTGGGATCGATCGCCAATGAGGCTGGAGCCTTTTACAGGCCGGTGCAGACGTTTACCTATTTGCTGGATTATTCCTTCTGGCGCCTGAACGTGGTCGGCTACCACCTGTCGAACACGGTTTGGCATATTTTAACGGCCGTCGGTGTTTTTGCTCTCCTGCAGCGGTTTTTCGGCCGCGGGATTTTGTCGCTGTTAACGGCGCTTTTATTCGTCGTGCACCCTATCCATACGGAAGCGGTTGCATACATCTCCGGACGGGCGGACTCCCTGGCAACCTGTTTCATGCTTTTTTCGTTTGTCCTGTATTTAAGGTCCGCGGCGAGGCCGGGCATTGGGGTATTGGGCGGCATGACGGTTTGTTTTATGATGGCGCTGCTTTCGAAGGAAATCAGTTTCATCCTGCCGGTATTGATTCTTTTCTATCATTACTCCTTCCGAAAACCTATTTTCAAAAAAGCATTTTTTATCCTTATCGGCACGCTGGTTTTGTTTGCCTTGTGGCGGTTTTTTGTCATCGGGACGTCAGCGATTGCCGAGGGAGAGACCCCCACGCTTGCCGAGAGGCTGCCCGGCATCTTCGTGGCCCTGACAAATTATTACCGGATTTTGCTTTTGCCCTTTGGCCTGCATATGGAATACGGCGGCCTGTTATTCCCCTACGGGGAACCGAAGGCGTTTGCCGGGCTCTTCCTTTCGGCCCTGATTGCGGTTTACGTGTGGGTGAGAAGGAAGCGGGACCCTTTTTTGTTGTTCGCGGCGGGCTGGTTTTTCATAGCGCTTTTGCCTTCATCGAATTTATTTATTCCCATCAACGCCTATATGGCCGAGCACTGGCTGTATATTCCGTCGATCGGGTTTTTCATGCTCTTGGCGCGTTTTTTGGCCAACTTGTACGAGAGTAAAAAATTAAGAGGTGTGGCGATATTAACCGGCATCGGGATGCTGGGCTTTTATGCCGCCTTGACTGTTCTGCAGAACCGCCACTGGAACAATGATATCAGTTTTTATAAAAAGATGCTGCTTCACGCCCCGGCCAGTTCGCGGTTGTATAACAACCTGGCCAAGGCCTATCATGACGCGGGCAGGGACAAGGAATTGATCGATCTGCTCAAGTCGGCGCTCGCGCTGGACCCCAACAATATCCTGGCCTACAACAATCTGGGCAATGCCTACAAGGAGGCCGGGAATTATGCAGAGGCCAAGCGCTGTTATCTCAAGGCCATCGAAATGGACCCGACCCATGCCGGACCTTATTACAACTTAAGCACGATTTACGCCGATGTCGACAACAACGTGGCGGGGGCGATTGAATTGTTGAATAAAGCGCTGGAATTAAGCCCGTATTTTTCAAAAACGTACAACAAGCTGGGGCAAATCTATCTCCAGCAGGGGGAGCATGACAAAGCCATTGAGCTTCTGAAAACGGCCGTGAAGCTCAATCCCGACGACCCGGAAATTTACCATAATTTCGGGTATGTCTATATGCAGTCCGGGTTTCCGGACAAGGGGGAGGAAATGTATTTGAAGGCCATCGAGATCGCGCCGAATTATGCGCCGGTCTATCATGACCTGGCCGTTATTTATACCCAGTCCGGCGACTATGCCAAGGCGATTCTGTATTGCGACCGGGCCGTCTCGATGGGGTATGTGGACCAGCAGCTTCTTGGGATTCTCAAGCCATATAGGTAGCGCGCCCATCAACCTTTGTGAGTTCAGGTAATAATTTTGTCCGTGATGTGTGGGGGATGCCTAAAGACGTGTTATGATTCAATCTATGGAAAGGAAGAGCAATGAGTGAAAATGTGGACGAAGCGGAAAAAGAAGCGAAATTCAGGGCCTTGTTCGAGCGCGCGCGCCAGGGCGTGCTTAAGCACGTGATCGACAAGGGGGGCTCGCTCTCCCTGGAGGCGATGCACGATTACAGCCTGAACACGTATTTCATACAGCACCAGCGGTTTTCCCAGCTGATGGAGTCCCTGGTCGGCGAGAAACTGGTGGACTATGATCCCGCAACACAGGTATCGACCGTCACCGCAGCCGGCAGGGCCTTTGCAGGGAAAAATAATTCATAGCGGGCCTCATAGGCGTTAAGCGGTTGAAATCCTGCTTTACATGCCTGGGAAAGTCTGATATAAATACCCTCGTCTTGTAATCGCTAACTAAAAAATTAGTATGAAATTTTATACTATTGA
>MHGR01000075.1:3223-8779 GCA_001805655.1 Omnitrophica WOR_2 bacterium RIFCSPHIGHO2_02_FULL_52_10 | reverse complement strand
ATGAGCTGTGCAGCGGTAAAGGCAACGACCTCGTATCCATGATATTGATATCTCTATCCAACTGGAAGTTCAAGGTGGATGAGATTGTGCCTGCGCTGGGAATCACGAAAAGCCAGGTCAGCCTGAAATTGGCGCGGCTCATCGAGCAGGGCGTTGTCGTTAAAAACGGCAATTATCATTATTTCAGGGACAAGCTTTTTAAATATTGGGTAAAATATGTTTTCCAAAAGCGCTTGAAGGATGTCGAGCTGGCCCCGGACAAGCGGCGCCGGCAGTTCAACGAGGAATTCATGGCCGGCATGGAAGATTTCAATGTCACCACCCGCCAGGACTTCTCATCGCGGATCATCGATCTGTTCTATTGCTTCGACAATGCTTTGCTCAACCTCAACGGGCGCAAATACCGGTTACCCGTGTTCCATGAAGTTATCCCGTGCCGGTTCCACGGCGAGCAGGGCCGCGGCATAGACGCGATTAAGGCCTGCGCGGCGGATGCGGTGTGGTATATCGTCTCCAAAACGGAATTTGTCGGTGAAAATGACGTTAATACCATTTTACACGAGACGAAACAGGGCGAATCCAAGCCGGTGCGCTATTTGATCATATCGCTGCAGGATCTCGATGAGAACACGCGGCTGAAGGCCCTGCAGGAGCGTTTCTGGATATGGAACGAGCAGGAATTGAACACCCTACTGACCCTCTTTGACAAACCGTACATTGTGCGATGAAAATAGGCGTCGTTTCCGATACCCATTCCCACACCATCCCCAAACAGCTGCTGGATGACTTCAAGAAAGTGGACCTGATCATCCACGCCGGCGATTTTTGCGCGATGGACGACCTGAAGATTTTCAGAAAAATTCAGACCGTACGCGCCGTCTTCGGGAACATGGATGGCCTGGAGCTGCGCCAGGTCCTTCCCGAGCGGGATGTATTTGAGGTGGGCGGCCTGAAGGTGGGGTTGTGCCACGGCCACGGATCGCCGCCACAGGTCCTTGAGTATGTCAAAAAGGTGTTCAAGGACGAGGAGCCAGATATCGTGATTTTCGGCCATTCCCATCAACCCCTCAACGAGACCGTGGACAATGTTTTGTATTTCAATCCCGGAAGCCCGACGGATGTCGTCCGCGCCCCGTATTGTTCCTACGGGATCCTGGACATAAACAGTGGAAAGGTTGCGGGGAAAATCATTAAGGTGGATAACGGTCATGGATAAATTGTGGGCGCCCTGGCGGGTGAAATACATTACAAAAATCTTAAAAGGGCCGAAGGGGAAGGGGTGCGTTTTTTGCAAAATCCTCAGCGAAAAGAAGGACAAAAAAAATTTTATCATTACGCGCAAGAAACATTCCTACGCCGTGCTGAATCTATATCCGTACAATAACGGGCACATGCTCATCGTGCCCAACCGCCACGTGTTCGATTTCAGCGGCCTGAAACGGGAAGAGCGGGAGGAGCTGATGGATTTGCTGGAGTCCATTAAAAAGCTGCTGGACAAGATCATGAAACCTCACGGGTATAATGTCGGCATCAATTTGGGGAAGGCCGCCGGCGCGGGTTTTCCCGAGCACGTGCACATTCATTTGGTCCCGCGCTGGAACGGGGATGTCAACTTCATGCCGGTTACCGGCCATACGAAGGTCATTTCCCAATCCCTGAGGGCGTTGCACGACTTGATGACGACAGAATACAGGAAGAAAAATAAATAACGCTTACCGCCTATGCGAACACGGACGGATATCGAAGCCCTCGAAGACAAGATTCTGGCGGCCTACGCCATGAAAAGCAGGGATTCCGGGGGCCGGGAACACAAAGAGGACCAGCATGCCGTGCGGACGTGTTATCAGCGCGACCGCGACCGGATCGTCCACTGCGAGGCCTTCCGCAAGCTGGAATATAAAACGCAGGTCTTTGTCATTTTCGAGGGGGATTATTACCGGACCCGGCTGACGCATACCATTGAGGTGGCCCAGATCGCCCGGACGATCGGGCGCAGTTTGCAGTTAAACGAGGATCTCATTGAGGCCATAGCCCTGGCCCACGATCTCGGGCATCCGCCTTTCGGCCATGCCGGCGAAGAGGCTCTGGACCGCATCATCAGCGAGGCGGGGTTAAAGTTCAATCACAACCAGCGCAGTTTCGAGATTGTCACGAAGCTCGAGAAGCGTTACCCCGGCTTTGACGGCCTCAATCTTACCAAAGAGGTCCTGGTGGGGATCCTCAAGCATTCGACCGTTTATGACAAGCCCGGTGACAGCCAATATAATAAGCTGGTCGATGAAGGGCCGGTTCTGGAGGCCAAGGTCGTTGATATCGCTGACTCTTTGGCCTACCTCTCGCACGATATTGATGACGGCTTGACTTCGGAGTGCATCTCGCCCAACGACCTCAAGGAGAGCAGCCTCTGGCAGAAGGCCTGCCAGAGGGTGGACCCGCTGCTGGAAGCCAATGACAGGGAGATGTTCAAATACCAGATTGTCAAGGCGCTCATCGACATGCAGATGAGGGATTTGCTGGCTTTTTCCAACAAGCGGCTGGAGGAAATGAAATTCCGCTCCTCGAAGGAAGTGAAGGATTTCCATTGCACGCACCCCAAGGATGTCATTGTCGGCTTCAGCCCCGATGTCAAAAAGGAGCGCGACGATTTACAAAGTTTGCTCAATGAAAAATTCTACCGCCACTCCAGGGTCCTGCGCATGACGGACAAGGCCAAGAGGATTATCAATGACCTGTTCAAGGTGTATATGGAAACCCCGGAGCAGCTGCCGGAGAGAATCTTTAACCGGGACGCGCGGCATACGAGGAACGAAAAATACCAGATCATTTGCGATTATATCGCGTCCATGACGGACAGGTCAGCCATCGATGAACACAAGAAGCTCTTCAATCCCTACGAAAAAGTATAAGATGGTCCTTTCGGCGGTGCACATGGTCTACCGCCTGATCAACTCTACGTACAATGTCAAAGAGTTGGCCCTGCGCCTCACCCGCCTTTTGTGCCAGTTCATCAGCGCCGAATCCTCGATGATCTACATCATCGATCCGAAATCGAAAAAAGTCGAGTTAATCGCCATTTTCGACAACAAGATTAACATCCTCATTGATAACAAGAAGGAGATTGCCGCCCGGGTGACCGATGACGTCAAAAGGGTCATCGGAGGGTACGTGATCTTTGAAAAGCACCTGGTCGGCCTGCCGCTGGTGGCGGACGACAATTTCGGCGCCGTGTTCATCCGCCGCGGCAGCCGGGAGCGCGCCTTCACGAATTCCGACAAGGAAATCCTTGCGGTTGTGGCGGAGCAGTCCGTGACGGCCATTAAGAATCTTCAGCTTCATGAAGCGCAGCAAAAGGTCATTTTAGGAAGCATCGAATTCATCGGAAAGCTGCTTGAAAAGCACGGCCATTCTTCCGCGACCGCGCACACGCCGGTCTTTTTCAAGATTATCGAGGACTTGGCCGAGAAACTGGACGTGGACAAGGAGACGGTCGATAATCTCTATTATGCCAGCGTTTTGCGGGGGGCCGGGGCCATTGACGTTCCCTATGATATTCTGGCCAAGACCAGCCAGCTCACGCCGGAGGAATTCAAGGTGATCCGCAATCAGCCGGCCAGGAGCGCGGCGCTGATTCAACCGGTGGAATTTCTCCGTCCGGTGCTGCCGATCATCCTCTATCACCACGAGAATTTTGACGGTACGGGCTACCCGTCCGGACTCAAGCGGGATCAGATTCCCATCGGCGCCCGCATCATGGCGGTGGTCAATGCCTTTGAGGCCATGACGATCGAACGGCCGTATAAAAAACGCCTTACCATTACCGAAGCGATTGATGAGCTTAAATTCAACAGCGGCACGCAATTTGACCCGAAAGTGGTCAATGCTTTCGTGAATCTTTCCAATCAGAAAAAATTCAGAAAATACTTGAGTACTGGAGAAGTGGACTAGTATAATGTTTAATATGAATATTATTTTCAGGAAGCAGTCCCAATTCGAGTTATTCCCCGGGGCCTCGGGGCATAACCCGCCCGCTGGAAAGCCGGCCGGGGTAACAAAAGACTTGACACTTTCGCTGGAAAACATTATTGTGCTATTTATTGTTTTCGTCATGGCCCTTGTGTTTTTCTTTTCCTGCGGCGTGGAGCGGGGGAAAAAACTGGCTGTCCGGTCAAAGGCTCTCCCCAAGGCCGCTGTGGCCGCAAACGCGGGGCCGGCGGAGACAGAGCTTGCGCCTGAAAAGACTTCGCAGTCCAAACACCAGGAGCAGGTGGTTTATCCTGTGGATGTCCCCAGGGAGCTCACGAATGAGGGGGAAACCCCGGTCCAAGCCCCGGTAGAGAAAATAGAAGAGCAAGAGCTGCTTTTCACGATCCAAGTCGCCTCGTTTAAACAGGAGGCGGATGCTTTAAAAGAAGCGGATGTTTTAAAGGGCAAAGGATATGACGTGGCGTTTGTGCGTCAGTCCGGAAGCTATTCGATTGTTTGCGTCGGGAAGTTCGCGCAGAAGGCGGAAGCGGCGCGGTACTCCAATAAATTAAAGAAGAAATACAATGATTGTCTGGTGAGGAGATTATGACATGTCACTGCACCCTTCGTTAAAGATAGACTCGGCCGGCGTCCAGCAAAGGTCCGTGCTAACCCGCATTGAGCGCATCAAGGACTTGATGAAAAAGGACCTTTGGAAAGAAGACCAAAACGTCACCGGATTACCTAAAACAAAAATTCTGAAAATCAAGACGGCCAAGAAAGAGAAAAAGGAAGCTGAGCCGGCAGAGGGTGGAGCCGCCGCCGCTGCCCCTGAAGCCAAAGGTGAAGCAAAAGCGGAACCCAAGAAAGCAGAACCAAAAAAAACGGAAGCCAAGAAAAAAGCATAGCTCTTTGCAGCCGTCCGGTGAATGAACCCCTCGGAATTCAATCTTTCCTAAAATGACTCCCTACACCGTCTTCAAAATTTGGTTATCGGTTTTCAGCATCGGTTTGTGTGTGATGGCTTGCGGCTCCGCCGTTGCGCAACAGGCCGATTTTCCCTACGTCGGACAGATCTCCGGGGAAGGGGTCAATGTCCGTGCCGGGCAAAGCGCCAATTTCGAGCGCGTGTGCCAGCTGGAAAAAGGCGACGATGTCATTGTCGTGGACAAGCAATTCAGCTGGTATAAGATCCATCTGCCGGACAAAGCCAGCAGCTATATCCATAAGCAATACGTGCAGTATTTGGGCCAGAAAACCGGCGGCATAACGGCGGACAAAGTCAATATCCGCGCGGGCGCGGGCATACATTTTACGGCCTTGGGCCAGCTTAATAAAGGAGAGACCGTAATTTTGGAGGAGGAGCTGGAGGAATGGTACCGTATCCGTCCGGTTCCGGGGAGTTACGGGTGGGTTACCGGTGAATACATTACCTTTAAGTCCGCCGATACGTTGGCGTATCAGGAGGCCCTGGCTTCTCGGCTTCCTAAGGAAGAAGTGTTGGAAATGATTACTCAGGATCTGCCTGTCGAGCAATCCGTAACAGAAAATCAGGATAAAAGCCTGCCGCAGGCTGAAGAGATCGGTTCCGTG
>MHGR01000075.1:0-3206 GCA_001805655.1 Omnitrophica WOR_2 bacterium RIFCSPHIGHO2_02_FULL_52_10 | reverse complement strand
GAGGACGGCATTTACTATAAGATCGTGCAGGACGGCGAGCCGGTCTGTTATGTCCAGGGCCCCAACCAAATGCTCGGCAGGTTCTTGCACCAGAAAGTAACGGTCGACGGCACCGTCAATCAAAAACTCCTCTCGAAATATAACCGTCCGGTCCTGACGGTTTCAAAAATCCGTTTAATGATTTAAACTTCACCGCTTTTCCGTCCTGACTGTCCGGGAGAAAACGCATGGAGCATATTGTCCCAATCCTCATTATTCTGTTCGCGGCCATGGTTGTCCATGAATACGCCCATGCCTGGGTCGCCTACCGTCTGGGAGATCCGACCGCCAAAATGGCCGGGCGCATGACGCTGAATCCGCTTAAGCATATCGATCCGTTCGGCACGATTGGCCTGCCGGTTATCCTCACGGCCTTGCGGTTTCTGGGGTCACCTTTCTTTCCGATTGCTCTCGCTAAACCTGTGCCGGTGAATTTTCTTAGATTGCACAATCCAAAGCGCGACATGATCTGGGTTGGACTGGCCGGGCCGGCCGTCAACGTGGTTATTGCCATCGCTTTGAGTTTATGTCTGAAATTTAGTCCGCCGGTAAATGTACGGGGCCTCATCGACACCGGCATCTACATCAATTTAATCCTGGCGATTTTTAACATGGTCCCCATTCCGCCCTTGGATGGATCCCGTCTGGTCATGGGTCTTTTACCGAACAGGCTTGCCGCCCCGTATGGACGGTTGGAGCGTTTTGGCATCGTGATTATTTTCGCCTTGCTGCCCTTGGGGCTGTTCGATAAAGTGGTGCTGCCGCTATCCTTTTTTTGCGCCTATCTCTTGGGGGTTCAATTCCAATGATATCCATTCATGTCCATTTGAAGGCTAATGCGTACGATATTGTCATCGGCCACAATATTCTTCCCCATCTCGGAAAGCGGCTGAACAGTCTTGGGCTGGGGGAGAATTGTGTGGTCATAACCAATCCGGTTGTTCAACGGCTGCACGGAAGGGCGCTTTTAGCCGGACTGAAAAAAAGCGGCATCCGGGCTAAAGTCATCGCTGTTCCGGCCGGGGAAAGGGCGAAGTCCGCGGCTGTGGCGAACCGCGTCATTGAACGGGTCGCCCGGCAGGGCGGCCGGAAGAAAATTTTCATTATCGCGTTTGGCGGAGGCGTGATCGGTGATTTGGCCGGGTATGTTGCGGCGGTGTACAAGCGCGGCGTTCCCTATGTCCAGGTGCCCACGACTCTCCTGGCCCAGGTGGATTCAGCCATCGGCGGGAAGGTGGCGATTGATTTGCCGTTTGGGAAGAACCTTGTAGGGGCATTCTACCAGCCCAAAGTTGTCTGGAGTGATATCAAAACCCTTTCAACGCTGACAAAGAGGCAGATTCAAAACGGTTTGGCGGAAGCGGTGAAATACGGTGCCATTGCGGATAAAAAACTGTTTTTGTTCCTTAGCCGGAACATGGAGAAGCTGTTACGTTTGGACAGCAAAGCTCTGGTGCGCGTGGTCGAACGGTCCAGTAGGATCAAGGCCAAGGTTGTCGCCGCCGACGAACTGGACACGAAAGGGATCCGTGCGATCCTGAACTTCGGCCATACGGTCGGCCATGCGATCGAGGCGGCGGGTAAATACAATCAATACCGCCATGGGGAAGCGATCGCCTTAGGGATGCGCGTGGCGGCGCATATTTCCCTCCAGCAAAAGCTTTGTTCCCCAAGGGATGTCCGCGCGCTGAATGAACTGCTTTCCCGCGCCCGGCTTCCGGAGCGCATCCGCAAAATTTCCACAACCGCGATTTTGGCGCGGATGGCGTATGACAAGAAATTCCTCACCGGTAAAAACCGCTTTGTATTGCTCTCCCGGATTGGAAAAGTCAGGCTGGTCGAAGGGGTTCCCTCCGCCGTGATCACGAAAGCCATTCAGGCTTACCGCTAACACTTAAGGAAGTAAAAAAAGTAAATTCGGATTACCGGACGTGCAAAGTGGTGATCTTTTGGTCGTCCGCAAGCTCGACCTTGTTCATCTCGATGTTGATGACCGACATTCCGTTGACAACATCGCCCGCTTCGTAGATCTCGTCATTAATCAACGCGACCATTCTCCCGTCTATGAGGGACGTGCCGTTCAAGACAAGCTCACCGGGCTTGTATTTACGCTTCTTGGCAGGGGCATTGGAGAATTGAAATCCGGATCTTCGGCTGGATTTCTTGAGCGAGGCGAATATGTTTTTGAAGGGGGCATATTGCTGTGCCAAATAAAAACCCCCGGCCGCAAAAGCCAGGATTACGACGGCGGTCAGGGCGATTTTGACCCAATTCTTAGCGGAACGCTGCTGCGGGGCCATGTGGACGACCTCGTCCTCATGCTTGGGCGCTGCGGTTCTTTTATCTTGATCAACGCGCGGTTTATGGAGCTTTTCATACATGTTGGAGATGCTTTTGCCGTCATGTGACTTGGGCGCGTCCGGGGCGGCGGGGAAGACTGGGGGTTCCGGGTTTTTATCGGATACTTTTTCCGTTCGGGTGAGGCTTTTTTGCGCCTTCTTCAAGGCGTCGTTGATAATGCTCATTTACAGACGACCTCCTGGATGCATTTGTGGACAATGTGCTCATCGATCCTGTTGGTCTCCGATGAGAAACCGGCCAGCAGGGCCCGGTCGCAGAGGATGTTGACCATGCGCGGGGTGCCGAAGGAGTTATTGTAAATGATGTCGATCGCTTCGTCCGTGAAATGAAGGTGGTTGTTGGAATTTCGGTTTGTGTTGGCGATTTTCAGTCGGTGGTTAATGTACGCGGACAGCTCGCTGCGCTCCAGGGGCAGGATATGATAACGGACGGAAACCCTTTGGTTGAGTTGGCGCAAGGCGCTGAGCTTGAGCATGTCGCCCAGTTCCGGCTGGCCGACCAGCACGATCTGTAGAAGCTTTTCCTTTTCTGTCTCAAGATTGGAAAGCAGCCGGATCTGCTCCAGCTGCTTGACCGTCAGGTTCTGGGCCTCGTCAATGATGAGGACCACGTTATTGCCGCGGCTTGTTTCGTCCAAGAGGAACTTATTCAGGGCGCTGACCAGGTCCAGCTTGTTTTTGTGGTGCCCCTCAATCCCCAAATCCTTGACGATGAGCTTTAACAGCTGAATCTCCGAGAAGCTCGGATTGAGAATCAGGGCGGTTTTTATATTATCATCGAGCCGGTTCAGAAGGGTCCGGCAGAGC
>MHGR01000074.1 GCA_001805655.1 Omnitrophica WOR_2 bacterium RIFCSPHIGHO2_02_FULL_52_10 | reverse complement strand
CTTGTGGGGAGGGTTAGGGAGGGGGATTTTTAAGTGACCTCTAATTTTCTCAACGACACCTTCCCGATTACCCAAAACCTCACTATTCCAAAACCTCAGCACTACAAACCCTTCTTTTTCCAGCCACTTATCCCGAACTTTATCCTGTCGATTCTCCGCGTGTTGTCCCCCATCCACTTCAACGATCAAGCGTCTTTCAAAACACACAAAATCAACAATATACTGCCCAATAGCCGCTTGCCTGCGAAACTTAACTCCAAGGTTCTTACCCCGCAGAACATACCAAAGATGCTTTTCCGCTTCTGTGGCATCATTCCTTAGCGCTCTTGCCAGAGTTGTCGATTCTTTTTTCAATCACCCCTCCCCTTACCCCTCCCACAAGGGGAGGGGAAATATGTATTCATCATTCATAACATTATCTTTCACCACGATTATTTTTCATAAGACTGTTGGCATTTGGCATTATTTAAATAGCGTCGTTTCCGCGCGCAGCGCAATCTTTTCCCTCAAGAAAATTTCCGCTGTAGCCCCCGACGCTTTCTGCCTGCTGGCGGTGATGTCGACCACCACGGCATCTTTAAGGTCATAATACGCGAGCTCCGTGATATACTGGGCTATGATCCTTGAATTGACCCGGTCGCGCCGTATGACCCTGTCCGCGTCTTCGCCCTTGCGGCTCCAATAATATGACACCGGTCCGCTAGCCTCCCTGTAAAAATGCAGGGCGTTGCCGTCCGGGCTTTGAATGACCCGCACGTTTTCGGCCTCGCGCAGCTCGCCGGCCATCCGAAACAGCGCCCGGCGCGCCTCCTTTTTGATCAGGACGGAATCGTTGTAGTAGGCCCAGGTCCTGTTGCCCACGATGAACGTCGAGTAAATTCCCGCCATGACGACCGTGGACAACAGCGTCACGACCAGAACTTCAACGAGCGTTAAACCTTTATTGCCGGCGATGTTCATTTGGTGATCCTTGTTTTCAGGGTAATATTGCCCGCCCTTGATTTTCTGACCCAATCGACGCTCACCTGCACGCCTAGGGGATTGCTGTTTGTATCCGCAAAGACAACCTCAACCGTTTCCCGGGGCAGCGTGTTCAGCCCCTGTCCCGCGGCCCAAGCTTTCCAATCCACTTCAAGAATCGAAGGCAGCGAATCGCGCGATTGCATCTCTTCCAGCACGTGCTCGCCGTGGGATGTCGCCACCGTCGTGTCCCAGGCCAGATCAGAGGACGCCATGGACGCGGAAAACAGCAGCAGCACCCCGCTGATGGCCCCGGCCAGGACCATCACGGCAATCAGCAGCTCAACGAGCGTAAATCCGCGCTTATGTGTTGACCGAATATTCATTTTTTTAAGTAATTCCCCTCCCCTTGTGGGAGGGGCGAGGGGAGGGGTACAAATATATCGCGGTGTTTACAGCTTATATCCCCCCCTCCCTATCCCTCCCCACGAGGGGGAGGGAATCCAAAAGGTCATTACTCACTCAAAACTCCAAGGAACTCAAAATAATAAAGACAGGAATATTATACGGGCAGGAGTGATGAAATGAAAGGCAATACAAAATTTCTTTAAACGGCTAACAAATTCCTGGTTTTGAAGTCTTCGCGCGCGATTTAACCATTCCCCCCTAACCCGGAAAACCAGCTGACCACATCGCTCCACCATTGCTTAACCCCTTCTATGAAACCATCCAAGAAGCTTTTTTCGCCTCCCCCGGTTTGTTGACCTGCGCCAGATCCAGAAACCTGTGAGCCCGAATCCGACCCTGCGGCTCCCTGACTCAAAAGCTGCTTTCTCAATTCGGCATAGGTTTCACCCTCCAGGTCCACTTCGGTTTCTTCAAGTGTCTTCTTATCCGGCTGGGAGAGTTCCGTAACCGTAAATCCTGTAGTGGCCATCATGCTATCGCCGGGCCTGGGGCTGGTTGTTACCGTCCCCGCCATCTGCGTCTTACCGCCGCTTGATGTGCCCGGATCAAAAACCGAACCGCTGCTGACCGGGCTGGTTGAACCGCTTTGCACAGATAAGGAGCCATCACTCTCGCCACCAATGGCGGAAGACCCGCTTACAGAGCCGTTAGAGCCGCCTCTAGCGTCACCGCTGCTTAGCGCGAGCCCCCCGCCACCGCTGTTCCCTGACGAACTTTTACCGCTTCCCCCTTCGGTAGATCCTTTTTCCCCGCTTTTTCCGGCCTGTGAATCTTTAGACGCATCACCGCTCGTGCTTGTGTCTTGAATAGTGGTAGTCGTGTCGACTAAAGCAATATCCGTTATCGTCGTACCGCTGCTTTCTGTCAATAAAGGCGCGGTCTCAAGGGTGCTTACCGTTTCAGTGGAAGTTGTTTCCTGGCGCGGCTGTGACTGCGGCTCGGTGACCGGCTCAGGCTCAGGATCGGTATGGCACGCATTATTGTACCAGTGATAGCCGTTATTCGTACAATCCGGTCGGGTCGTGCAATATTGAATGCCGTCCGCGCAGGTCGGCTGAGGCACAGCATGGCAGAAATTGTCATACCAGTAATATCCGTTTTTGGTGCAATCAGGCTTCGTGGTGCAATATAGAATGTCATCGGCGCAAGTTAATATTTTTTCAGCCTCTGAATGGCAACTGTTGCCGTACCAAAAATGGCCCGCGCTGGTGCAATCCGACCTTTTCGCGCAGTATTGCGCGCTGTCGGCGCATGTCGGAACGGGCTCCGGTTCAATATTACAAACATTGTTGTACCAAAAATGTCCCTGAATGATACATTCCGTTGACGTCAGGCAATACTGGGCTCCATCCGCGCAGGTCAATGGCTTCGGCTGCGCGTTGCAGGTATTGTTATACCAAAAATGTCCGTTCGCCGTGCATTCTGCTGAAGTGGTGCAATATTGGATGCCGTCAACACAAGTCAATGGTTTTGGCTGCGCGTTACAGGTATTGTTATACCAAAAATGCCCGTTCGCCGTGCAATCTGCTGATGTGGTGCAGTATTGGATGCCATCAACACAAGTCAATGGTTTTGGCTGCGCGTTGCAGGTGTTGTTATACCAATAATGTCCGTAAGCCGTGCAATCCGCCGAGGTCAAGCAATATTGTATACCGTCCGCGCAGGTTAATGGTTTTGGCTCGGCATTACAGGTATTGTTGTACCAATAGTGTCCGTTAGCTGTGCATTCAGAGGAAGTCAAACAGTATTGAATCCCGTTGGCGCAGACCGGCTCGGGGTTGACGTTGCAAATGCCGTTGTACCAGTAATGCCCGTTAGCCGCGCATTCTCCCGAGCTCAGACAGTACTGGATACCGTCGGCGCATGTCGGCTCGGGAACGGCGTTACAAGTATTATTGTACCAATAATGGCCGTTGGCTTCGCAATCAACAGCGTTGGTACAGTATTGGATACCATCGGCGCAGGTCAATGGTTTCGGCCGGGCATTACAGGTGTTGTTATACCAATAATGTCCGTACGCCGTGCAATCGGCCGACGTGGTGCAGTATTGTATGCCGTCAGCGCAGGTTAACGGTTTCGGCTGCGCGTTGCAGGTGTTGTTATACCAATAATGCCCATAAGCTGTGCATTCCGCTGAGGTCAAACAATACTGAATGCCCTGATCACAGGTCGGGACAGGCTCGGGCTCAAGGTGGCATACGTTATTGTACCAATAATGGCCTTGCCCCGCGCAGTCGGAAGAAGTCGCGCAATACAAAACGTCCTGAGCGCAGGTCGGCAATGGCTCGGGATTGACGTTACATTTGTTGTTGTACCAATAATATCCCCCCGCCACGCATTCTGCCTGCGTGAGGCAATAATTTATGTCCTGCGCGCAGGTCGGGCCGGAAGCGGCGATTTCATATTCGATTGCGCCGATGTCCCAAACATCACCTCGATCATTGAAATTGTAGTCAAGAGAAGACTTCCCTGTAATTTTGAGGGCCTTGGAAATGGCAGGACTCGTAGACTTTAAATTTACATCAAAACTATTTCCAGAATAAAAATTAACCGGCGTTTGTTTAAACTGCGGATCTTTACAAATAGCATGTTCCTTGCCATTACAATCTGTGCTGATGCGCTTGGTATTCCAAATCACTGAATAATCATCATTTAACTTGATTTGACCACAGGCTCCAGCTCCATTTCCGCCTTCCCCACCTGCCCAATATAACTCGGATTTGTCACCCGGGCTATGATACTCATCACCTCCAAGGAAAATATTGTTTCTTGATTCAATAATTTCATCACCTTCACAATAACTACCTCCCGATGAAAATATCACATCTCCATTGCTCGTAAAGGTTGTGTTATAAATGGAAACTTTTTTTGTATTATTAAGACTAACAGCTAGAGTATTGCCGCCTGCGCGACAATTGTTAAAACTGCTCGAATTCCAAGTAATTGGATTATTATTAAAATACGCGCAATTACCTATTAAAATAGAATCACTTAAAAGCGTATTTGTTGCTACTTTTACTTGATTTCCCGCATTTCCTTCAAACCGAGAACGCTTAATTGTAATCGTCCCATTGCCATTGTGGTATAACAAATCAAGACCATCCGATACATTATGGCTAATATCAGAATTAGTAAAAATCCAATCGCCCCCTGTTTTATGTGTTCCAATACCATCACCATAACCGCCTTGATCCTGGCTATAACAGTTATATGGCTGAAGACCAGGATATGTCTCTCCACACCCACTGTATAAAATCTTCACCCTATTAAAGAGAATAGTCCCCGAATTAGCAGAAACATCTGCCCCAATGTCCCCATCCCAACCCACAAAAGAATTTGCTACGATGCTTGTATCTTCTATTGTCCAATCCTTGATCCGTCCCGCAAGAATGCCTCTATATGCCATACCATGGATGTTTATGTTTTTTAAATAAACGTTCTCGCTATCAGTAGCCCTCATCCCAGTAATACCCCATTTCCCATAGGGTTTACTATCTCTATTACATGCGTTAGGTCCAAATTGCTGACAATCGGAATGATCAGTGATTTCTAAACATTGTATTTCTACATTATCACTATTTTCCATATTGATCACTCTACTGAGCCGCTCATTTGCCCATAATTGAGGCGGACTGCTACAGCCCTGATCCCACCCTTTCCCTAAAATCCTAGTAGGATTTAAAGGATCAGGACCAGATGGTATACTTCTCATGTAACAATCCCCTGGCCAAGACGAACCACATTTGCTTGTATCGTTAGTATTTGGACTGCCAAATCCAATCATATACTCAGCGCCATCTGAACCATCGATTATTAATGTATCTCCACCTGCAAGTTTAGTGGGATTATTGCCTTGAGGGGCTAAAGCCCAGTTCGGATGGTTAAAGGCGCAGTTCTGCAGCGTGCCTGAACCCGGATACGGCAGATCCGCTTTCCCTGTGCATTGGGTCGCGCTTCCGCCATCAAGGCGGACAAAATACGTGGCACCATAAGCCGGGGCAGCTAACCCCAAACAAACGGTTGACGCGATGAACAGCCCCAGGAAATAATTTTTTATTGAAGACCCGTTCATTTTTTGTCCTTGCGTCATATGTTTCATTTTACCTTAAATAACGTTCAATGCCAACCGTTCAAAATTACTAAAAGCTACCTCATAAATAGAAAAGTTTGTCATTCCCGCGAAAGCGGGAATCCACGACACGTCTGGATGCCCGCTTACGCGGGCATGACAGGGCT
>MHGR01000073.1 GCA_001805655.1 Omnitrophica WOR_2 bacterium RIFCSPHIGHO2_02_FULL_52_10 | reverse complement strand
CGCCAGACCAAGAAAATGTTTACAATACTCTACACCATCAAATACTTACAAAACTTGTGTTGCACTTAAAAATTGAATCTGGGATTCCTATAGTCAAGCGTATGGCCGACAAATCGACAATAAATATTAGGGACAGACACTAATTATCGGCCATTTGACAAGAACGAAGGGGACAGCCCCAAAAAGGGATAGGGCAGGATAAGCCATGACCAAAGTCATCGAGATCTACAAAGCAGAAATAAAAGCCAAGCGCGAGTTGCCGCTGTTCCTTTCCAAGATCCGCGCCGGGTTCCGAATTGGCGGTTTTTGCGTGGCGCCGCATGGCTCAAACCGCGGTATCCTCCTGTGTAAAAGCGCTACTTAAAAAATCGAAATTTAAGTTATGACGGGCTCTTAAAACGGCCGGTTTTCATAGATTGACAATGTGGCAATAATGTGGTATATCTATGGTAAAGGTGTGGTATTAACGATGGGAGGATAATGATGATTAAAGTGACAAACGACATTTTTTCCACTGTTGCTGACAGGGATTATCTGTCTTTTTTCGACAAGGATGTGCCTAAATATAACCGGGTTATTGAGTTTCTGGACTTTAAAAAAGAGGACATTTCCGCGGCCACGGAGGTGCCCCTCAGTTCTGTCAGATATGACAAAAAAATCCCCAAAGAGCTGCACGACCGTATCAAGGAATGGGCCAATCTTTTAAATCTTGTCGCCGAATATTTTAAGGGCGACGCCGCTAAAACGGCTATATGGTTTACCGCGCCCAACCCGCTTTTAGGCAATGTGAGCCCCCGCGACATGATCCGGCTCGGCCGGTATAAAAAATTGTATCAATTTATCTTCAATGCCCTGGCTGAAAATAAGCGTTAATCCTCATGGCCAGGCGCAGACACATTCGTCATACCCAACGCAAACACCCCTCCAAAATAATTAAGCCAGACTTTATCTTGTTGGATCAATTTTCTGTGGCGGATATACGCAAGCGCGAAGCTCTTGTGAGTCAATTCCTGAAATATCATTGGGATTATTATAAAGAATTGGCTTATCAGCGTTCCCGGATCGCGGATAAAATCAAAGAAGCTCTTCTTGGCGCCGCGCAAAAAAGATTCACGTTTGAGAAATGGCAGAGAGCGGTGAAATATAAGTACGCGACAAATCCGCTGTCCATGAGAGGAAGCCTTGTTGACCCTGCCGGCGGCCGGTTTAATATCGGTGATATCAATCCTTCGCAGTTCCCGTCCTTCCCGGCGCTTTATATCGCGGCGGATAAAGGGACCGCGCTACAGGAATTATTATGTCAAAAAATTGATCCCGGTGAAGAGGCGCGGGCGGCCGAATTCGCCCTGACCGACCCCAGGTCAACGGCCAATGTATCTTTAAGCGGTCATCTGGACTGCATTATTAATCTTAATTCACCCGGGGATCTTTTGCCCTTTGTCGAACTCATTAAAAATTTTATCATTCCGGATTATTTGAAGAAAACAGCCCAAAAAATCGGAGAGTCAGAACCCGCCCTTGTCAGGACTGTCCCGCAGTTAGTCGACGCTCTGTTAGACCCGAACTGGCGTCGATGGCCAATGCAGCTGGATGTCCCTACGCCAGCACAGATTTTTGGACAGCTGGTCGCTCAAGCCGGCCTCGAAGGAATATTATACCCATCAAAATTCACGGGCCGGGACTGTCTGGCTATTTTTCCTCAGAATTTTGACAAGTCGGATTCGTTTGTCCAGTTGGATGATGAGGCGCCCAAAGAATGCACGATACGGCGGTTGGACGCCAAAACTTGGAGTTCCCAGGATGTTACGTAGCTTAAATTGATAATCGAACATTCGCCGAAGGAAGTCCCAACGGAGGTCGGGAGGAGTTTAACCGAACGTTTCTTAGAGATAGTCCACCAAAGTCTCGTAATGAAGACCTGGCCTCGTTTATGCGGAGAGTTGGTGTTTGCGAAGAGCGGGGCAGCGGTATTGATAAGGCGGTCTTTGGCCATTCGGGACACACGACGTACCCCGAATTAATTTTAAGGCCCGGTCATGTGGCCTCCGCAACACCCGGTGTTACCTACGGCAACACCGGGTGTTGCGGTTGGATCGCGACTAAAATGCAACTCTACAAGCTGAACAAAACCGTCCTCAGCATCTGCCACAACCCCGCGCAATTTCTTAATGGCCTTACCTCCAATTCCCTCGACAAGCCCAGGAACGCCTTTCTGAACGTCCACGGCCGCATCGTTGCCGCCTTCGATCAAATCAAGGTCGACGAAGACGAGTACTGGATTGTCGTGGAAACGCCTTATGTGGACAAGCTCCTTGGGCATGTCGACCGGTACGTCAAATTAAGCGGCGTGCAGATTCAGAAGCTGGAGAAGTGTGTATATTACCGGCCGGAAAACCGCGGCGAGGACAAAGGAGCAATCACCATTCCGCAGAAAAAGGGGCAAATGCTCATTGCCGGGGAGATGGCCGGGGCCTCGCCGCCGGATGCGGCCTTCACGCTCCTGCGTTTGAAGCGCCGCATGCCGCTGCAGGGCGTTGATTACACGGATGACTTCGCGCTGAACGTCGACCCGGATGAATATGTTTCGTTCGCGAAGGGCTGTTTTCTGGGGCAGGAGCCGGTCTCAAAAGTTCATAATCGTTCTAGGCCGACATGGCAGTTGATGGTACAGTATGAGGATGAATGCGATGAGGAAACGAAGGCGAAAATGACATCGAAGGCCCTTGACCCGGATACAAACCGTGTGATAGGATTTACCTTTATACGGAACCAAGGGGATTAAGGAAAGGGAAACGGGGTGATCAAAGCGGTGTTAGAGCGGCAACTGATGATCAGCGTCAACAACGACGTCGGCATGCTGGCGGCGGTGACGAGCGTCATCACGTCGACCGGCATCAACCTGCTGGCGAACTGCGCCTACGCTATAGACAACAAGGCCGCGTTCATGTTCGTCACGGACGACAATAACGCCGCCAAGAAACTGCTCGAATCGCACAATGTCGGCGTTCAGGAAGAAGAGGTCATCATCCTTTCCATCGACAATAAGCCCGGGGTGCTGCGCGCGGTCACGGACAAGATCGCGGAAGCGGGCATTGATCTCACGCTGATGTACGGCAGCGTGGACCCCGGCGCTGAGCTGGCCAGGATCGTCATGGTGGCGAAGAATAACCTGGATGTCATGATGCTGATTAAGACCGAACTGGAACGCAGTTAAGCCAAAGGGAACCGACATGGCAAAGGCAGCGGCGCGGCACATTCTGGTCAAGACGGAAAAGCAGTGCCTGGATCTCAAAAAGCAAATTGAAGGCGGAGCCGATTTCGGTGACATCGCGAAACGGTACTCCGAATGCCCTTCGGGCAAAAAGGGCGGAGCGCTCGGGGAATTCGGCCCCGGCGAAATGGTCAAGGAATTCAATGACGTGGTGTTCTCCGCGCAGGTGGGGGCCACGCACGGGCCGGTCAAGACGCAGTTCGGCTATCACCTCATTCAGATTACCAGCCGCAAGGATTAGTCCAAACGGTGGAGCCGTTTGGTTCCGGCTTCGGCGGCTGATAAAATAAAATATTATAATGCAAAAGGCGCGCTGATGCGTGCAGCAGAAGTATTCTCGCCAATTCCAGGTCCTGTAACCTCGAAAAAAACATGCTAGATTCTGATCCTTCCAACAGCACCCCCAAAGCCAGAAGCAAGTTTCTGATTAATATGTCCAACGAGATCCAGAAGTCGATGAAGGACATATTGAGTTACAGCGATCTGATCAGGCAGACAAGTTTAGACGAAAAACAGCGCGGGTTCATCGACGCCATCTATGCCAGCGCCCAAAAACTTTCCTGGATCATCAACGATATCCTCGATTTGTCCCAGGTCGAGGCCGGCACGATGGAGGTCCAGTCCATCGACTTCAACCTTGAATATTTGATCAATGACGTGTTCAAGCAGGCGGTGGCCAAGAAAAAGGACCGGCCGGTTGACACCTATATCGACATTGATAAAAGTGTCCCGCGCAATTTGGTCGGGGACCCGACACGGCTGCGCCAGATTTTGGCTAACCTGCTGGGCAACGCGTTCAAGAATACTTCCAAGGGCGAGGTCGGCATCATCGTGAGCCAATCCCAGGGGGGTGCCGCCAACGCGGCCGGGCGCAATGCCGTCCGGTTAAAGTTTGTGGTCAAGGACAGCGGCTCAGGCATTCCTAAAAGCAAGTGCGGCACGATTTTTGAGCTCCAAAGCCAGGATGATCCGTCGAAGTCATGGGCGTACGGCGGGACGGGGCTGGGGTTGTCCATTTGTAAATTAATCGTTGAGGCCATGGGCGGGGCCATTGCCGTGGCGTCCGAGGAGGGCAAGGGCAGCACGTTCAGCGTTGAAATTCCCTTCAAGACGGGACAATCGCTGCGCGAGCGCGAAGTGTACCCGCTGACCAGGGATGAGCTGGCCGGGAAGAAGGCAATCATTGTCGACGACAATGAGATCTCCCGGAAAGTGCTCAACAAGTGCTGCCAATCGATGGGCATCGAGCCGGTCTTGGTCACGTCCTCCCCGAAAGCGGTGCTGGACATGCTGGAGGACCTGGCCGGGGACGATTACGTGCCGGACATTATCCTCTGCGACCTCATGATGCCCGAAATGGACGGATTTGAACTGGCCAAGCGGGTGCGGATCAATGAAAAACTCAAGAACGTGAAACTGATCGCCGTGACCTCGGCCACGCGCGTGGGCAGCGCGCGGCGCGCGGAGGAGAGTGGATTTAACGGTTTCCTGCCCAAGCCGGTATTCCTGGACGAGCTGGCTAAAGTGATCGCCACGGTGATGGGGGACAAGCGCAGGGAATCGACCATCATCACGCGCCACATGGCCGAGGAAATCAAGTTTACCGGCATGAAAGTCCTCGTGCTCGGCCAAAAAGGCCCGGACCAGAGGCTGGTCGAAAGCTGTTTGGAGGTCATGGATTGCGACAGGGATTTTGCCGTCAGCGGGCAGGAAGCGCTGGAATGCTTGAGCGAAAAAATCTATGACCTGTGCCTGCTGGATTTTCCCGTGTTCCGGGAGGAGGGGGCGGAGGTCGTAAGGATTATCAAGGAAGTCAGCCGGAACATGCCGGTGATCATTCTCCTTCCGGGGGATAAGCAGGACCAAAGGGAAAAATGTCTGAACGCGGGCGTGGAAGATTTCATCGTCAAGCCGGTCGACATGATCGGCATGAAGCGGGTCATTCAGCGCTATAGAAAGCAGTAAGGCCGTTATGAAATCCAGAGACGTGGAATACGTGGTGTTCGATGTTGAAACGACCGGCTTGTCGCCTCTGGGAGGGGACCGCATCGTTGAGATCGCCGCCGTGCGCGTCAAGGATTTGAAAATCGTGGATTCTTTCGAGTCGCTGATCAACCCCCGGCAGGAACTTTCCGAAGCGGTGCAGAAGATTCACAGCATCACCAACGATATGCTCCGGGACGCCCCAACGGCCGAGCAAATGCTGCCCCGCATGCTTGATTTTATCCGCGGGGGTTGCCTGGTCGGGCACAACATTAAATTCGACCTGAACTTCCTGTGTTTCGAGCTTTCGCTGATCGGCCGGAAATTGAATGAGGAAACCCCGGCCCTGGACACGTTGAAGATGGCCAAAGAATTGCTGCCGCACTTGACGAATTTCCGGCTGTCTCACGTCGCGCATTTTTTGGGCGCGTCGAGCGAAATCACGCACCGGGCCCTGCCGGATGTCAAGCTGACCGCCCAGATTA
>MHGR01000072.1:3786-5790 GCA_001805655.1 Omnitrophica WOR_2 bacterium RIFCSPHIGHO2_02_FULL_52_10 | reverse complement strand
CAGATGTAACGGGCGGCGTCTTTAACGTGGGGACCGGGAACCCGCAGAGCATCAATACATTGGTTGCCCTGCTTCAAGGGGAGAAAATCCATATCCCCAAACGGCCGGGAGAGCCCGACTGCACCTGGGCCGATATCCGTAAAATTCAATCACAGCTCGGCTGGCGCCCGGGGGTGTCCTTTAAGGAAGGCGTTGCCCATATCCTGGAGCACATTGATTATTGGCGGGAAGCGCCTGTCTGGACCCCGGAATCGATTGAGAAGGCCACCGCGGACTGGTTTAAATATTTAGTAAAGGGTTAAGCATGGATCCAAAGATCAGAAACAAGATTAAATCGCCCGAGACACTGGCGAAAATGGTTGCTGACCTTAAGAAAAAAGGCAAAAAGATTGTTCAATGCCACGGCGTGTTCGATATTGTCCATCCCGGGCATCTGCGGCATTTCAACCAGGCGAAAAAAGAAGGGGATGTCCTGGTCGTGTCTCTGACGCGCGATAAATATGTGCGCCGCGGCCCCGGCCGGCCGATTTTCAACGAGCATCTACGCGCGGAATCTCTGGCCTCCCTGGCGGTGACCGATTTCGTGTCTATTGTGGATGCCCCCACGGCGACGGAATTTATTTTAAAGGTCAAGCCGGATGTGTACGTGAAGGGCATGGAGTATAAGGCTAAAGAAAACGATGTCACGGGTAAAATTTATGAGGAAGACGAAGCGGTGAAGTCGGTGGGGGGACGGCTGGCCTTTACGGACGACATCACGTTCAGCTCTTCAAGCATTATCAACAACTACCTGGATGTCTATCCGCCCCGGACGGTCAAGTATTTAAAGGCCCTTGGTAAACGCTATACGGTCAATTCAATCATCAACTCCCTCGAATCGTTGAAGAAATTAAAGGTCTTGGTCATTGGTGACGCCATCATTGACGAATACCACTACTGCTTGCCAATGGGAAAATCTTCGAAATCGGAAATTGTGGTCAATAAATATAAATCCGAGGAAAGTTTTGCGGGGGGTGCTCTGGCGACGGCGAATAACGTGGCGAGCGTCTGTGGCGACGTCGACCTGTACACGGTTCTTGGCGCCGATGCCTCCTGCGAGGATTTTATCCGGGGGCACCTGAGCTCCAACATCAAACCGAAATTTTTCTGCCGTAAGGGCGCCGGGACCACGGTGAAAAGAAGGTATGTCAGCATCGGGTCCAACCGGAAGTTGTTCGAGATCTGCTACATGCAGGATGAGGACATTGAGCGGGAGGGTGAAGGGGAAATCCTAGACCATCTGAGGAAAGTCATCGATCGGTACGACCTGGTTGTCGTTTCCGATTTCGGCCACGGTTTTTTGACTAAAAAAATCATTCAGCATGTGTGTTCCAAGGCAAAACATGTCGCGATTAATGTCCAGACGAACAGCGCGAACGCCGGTTTTAACCTCGTGACCAAATATCCTCGCGCGGACTGTGTCTGCATCGATGAAATGGAGCTGCGCTTTGCCGCGCGCGACAAATTCGGGGATGTCCGGTCGCTTTCCAAGAAAATTTATAATGAGATAGGCTGCAAGCACATCATTGCCACCAGGGGATCGGAAGGCTCCATATGCTATTCGAAGGAGAGCGGGTATCACGAGACGCCGGCTTTTTCCTATAATGTCGTGGACCCCATCGGCGCGGGCGACGCGTTCTTCGCGTTTGTCGCCCCCTGCTACGCGGCGGGTCTGCCGCAGGACATGGTCTCGTTTATCGGCAACGCCGTAGGCTCGCTGGCAGTCCAGATTGTGTGCAACCGCGAGCCGGTGAGCCTGGTCGATTTGATTAAATTCATAACACGGTTATTAAAGTAAACAGTTGAAAGGGACACGGGAATGAGGAAATTCGAAACGGTTTTGGTCACTGGCGGAGCGGGTTATGTCGGGGCGGTGCTGGTGCCTAAACTTTTGGCTAAAGGGCATCGCGTGAAAGTTTTGGACTTGTATACGTACGGGGAAAATATTTTTGACGACATTCGGGA
>MHGR01000072.1:0-3654 GCA_001805655.1 Omnitrophica WOR_2 bacterium RIFCSPHIGHO2_02_FULL_52_10 | reverse complement strand
CCTGAGCAGGAAAGTCAATTACGACGCGTTTGAGCCGCTGGTCAAAATCAGCAAAGAATGCGGCGTGCGGCGCTTCATTTACGCGTCCACCTGCAGCGTGTATGGCGTCAGCGACGCCGAGCAGGTCACGGAAGACCATCCGCTTTTGCCGATCACGGATTACAACAAATATAAGGGTTTGTGCGAGCCGATTCTCGCGAAGTATCAGTCGGACGACTTTACGACCGTCACCATCCGCCCGGCCACGGTGTGCGGGTATTCGCCGCGCCAGAGGTTCGACCTGACCGTCAACATCCTGACCAACCACGCTTACCATAAAAACAAAATTACGGTGTTCGGCGGCCTGCAGGAAAGACCGAATATTCATATCAATGACATCGTTGATTTATATTGCCTGTTGCTTGAGCTGCCGGGCGAAAAAATCGCCGGCAAAATCTATAATGCCGGCTACCAGAACCGCTCGGTGGCCGACATCGCCAAGATCGTCCAGCAAGTCATGGCCGAAGAGTTCCCCGGGCGGGAGAGGGCGGCGATAGAGACAACGCCATCGGATGACATCCGCTCCTACCGGATATCATCGGAAAAAATCCGGCGCGAGCTCAATTTCGTGCCGCGGTTTACCATTGAAGACGCCGTCCGTGACCTGATCAGGGCGTTTGAGGCCGGAAAATTTGAGGACTCGTTGAACAATACGCGTTATTACAATGTCAAGACTTTAAAGGCCATGTATGCCAAAAGCGGTGTATAGCGTCATGGGCATGACCTTGGGCATTGATTTTGACAATACGATCGTCAATTACGATCAGGTGCTTTATAAAGCGGCGCTGGAGGCGGGGCTGATCAAACCGGGTGCGGAAAAGAACAAGAAAGGCATCCGGGACAGTATCCGGAAACTGCCTGACGGCGAACTGCAGTGGCAGAGATTGCAGGCGCATGTCTATGGCCGGGGAATGAAAGATTCTGTTTTGTCCGAAGGCGTGAAGGCCTTTTTTGACGCTTGCCGGGCCGCGGCCATCCGCGTGGCGATTGTCAGCCATAAGACGCAATTTGCCTCGATGGATGAGGGAGGCGTCAATTTGCGCGATACGGCCCTCCGTTGGATGCGGGAGAAACGGTTCTTTGACAGCGATGGGCTGGGCCTATCGCCCGAAAGCGTGTATTTTGAATCGACGCGCCGAGAAAAGATTGAGCGGATCAAGTCCCTCGGATGCACCCATTTCATAGATGACTTGGAGGAAACTTTTCTGGAGGAGGCGTTCCCTGCGGGAGTCGAGCGGATTCTTTACGCGCAAAAGAGTTCCAGTTTAAAGGGCGTCAAGGCGTTCGGTTCATGGAAAGAGATTTATGACTATTTTTTTGCAGGATCAAGACAGCCGGGTCAAAGCCGATATTCACTCCACCGCTGAGCGGATGCTCGCCGTCCCCATGGCATCCGTACAACGGCTCGGCGGCGGCCTGAACAGCAGGGTGTATCAGCTTACCGCGGCTAACGGCGCCAGGTATGCCTTGAAGCTCTATTTCCGGGAGCTTTCCGCGGCCAGGGAGCGCCTGGACGCGGAGTATTCCGGTTTATGTTTTCTTTGGGAGCATGGCATAAGGAGCATTCCTCAGCCCCTGGCCGTCGACCAAGAGCAAGGATGCGCCATTTATGAATTTATTGACGGCCAGAAAATTTTTGCTGATGGCGCGACGGGCCAAGACATTGAGCGCGCGGCCGAATTTTTGGCGGAACTGAAAGGTCTTAAAGAGTTTGGAGACAATTTTCCGCCCGCCTCCGAAGCATATTTTTGTGCTGAAAATATTTACGGGAACCTCAGGGCGAGGATCAACCGGCTGGCCGGTGTTGATAGAACCGGGGAGGAGCATGATGCGCTCCAAAGTTATTTGAAGGACGATTTTCAGCCCTTTTTGGAAACGTTGACCGGCTGGTCAAAGAAGGAATTCTCAAAGGCGGGAATGGTTTTCTCGAAAAATATCGGCAGGGAGGAGCGGACGCTGAGCCCCTCCGATTTCGGTTTTCATAACGCCCTGAGGGACAAAACAGGACGCGTTGTCTTCCTGGATTTTGAGCATTTCGGGTGGGATGACCCCGCCAAGATGATCGCGGATTTCCTTCTGCATCCGGCCATGGCGCTGGGCAGGGGCCTGAAACAGCAATTTGTGACCAGCGTTCTGGGGTTATTTAAAGAAAGCAAGACATTGGCAAGCAGAATGAAGATTCTTTATCCCGTCTTCGGCCTGAAATGGTGCCTGATTTTTCTCAATGAATTCATTCCCAATGATTTTCGCCGGAGAAACTTTGCCCACACGGAGGCGGTTAATAAGCAAGGCCTTTTGCAGGGACAGCTGGCGAAGGCCAGGGACATGCTCAATGAAATGAAGAGGGTTTACAGAGAGTTCCCTTACAAAACGGACGAAGGGTTAAGGGGTTGATATGCCGTTAGACCAAAGATCGAGAGATTTAAGAAAGGTTATCGTAAAGACATTGCAGGCCGGGCGCAGGGGCCATGTCGGGGCATCCTTTTCACTGGTTGAGATTCTCCGCGTCCTTTATGACGATGTCCTCCGTTATGATGCCAAAAACCCGCATTGGTTCCACCGGGACCGATGCATTTTAAGCAAGGGACACGGCTGCATCGCGCTTTATGTGATGCTGGCGGAAAAAGGATTTTTTCCCGAGGCGGAGTTATGGAAATTCTGCAAAGTCGACGGCATCTTGGGCGGGCATCCCGAGCATAAGGTGCCCGGCGTTGAGGCCTCAACGGGGAGTTTAGGGCACGGCCTGTCCCTGGGGATCGGAATGGCCTTGAATGCCCGCCACGAAAAGGCGGATTACCGCACCTTCGTCATCGTCGGCGACGGGGAATGCAATGAGGGGTCGGTCTGGGAGGCCGCCCTCTGCGCCGCAAAACATAAATTAAGCAGCCTCACGGTGGTCGTTGATTACAATAAACAGCAGTCCTATTCGACCACTTCCGAAGTGCTCGACCTTGAGCCGCTGGCGGACAAATGGCGGGCGTTCGGTTTCTCAACCCGGGAAGCGGACGGCCATAATGTGGAGGAATTGCGCTCCGTATTGACACAGGTCCCTTTTGACCCCGGCAAACCCAACGCCGTCATCTGCCACACGGTCAAGGGAAAAGGGGTCAGTTACGTGGAGAACAATTTGAAGTGGCACCATAAAAGCAAGATCACCGATGACGAAGTGGACGGGCTCTTGCGGGAATTGGAGGTTGCGTGATGCGTCAAAAATGCCTGGATATGGTCTATGAGCTTGCCCAGCGCGACAAGCGGATATTTTTTATCGGCTCGGACCTGGGGTACCGGACCCTTCAGGAATTCAAGGAAAACATCCCCGAACGTTTTCTCATGGAAGGGGTCAGCGAGGCGAACCTGATCGGCATGGGATGCGGCCTGGCGATGGAGGGCAAGATCGTTTATGTGAACACCATCGCGACGTTTTTGACGCGGCGTTGTTTTGAGCAAGTGGTCCTGGACGCCTGCCTGCACAATGTCAACATCCGTTTGATCGCCAACGGCGGCGGGCTGGTCTATGCCCCGCTGGGGCCGACCCATCTGGCGATCGATGATATCGCCATCTTGCGCACCATCCCCAACATGACGATTATCGCGGTCGCGGACGCGCAGGAGATG
>MHGR01000071.1:5757-5845 GCA_001805655.1 Omnitrophica WOR_2 bacterium RIFCSPHIGHO2_02_FULL_52_10 | reverse complement strand
CGCCTGCGCGAGGAATATGACGGGCAGGCGACCAAAGAGAGCGTCATCGCCCGGGATGCCGACATTCTGGAATGCCTCCTGCAGGCCA
>MHGR01000071.1:0-5747 GCA_001805655.1 Omnitrophica WOR_2 bacterium RIFCSPHIGHO2_02_FULL_52_10 | reverse complement strand
CGACAGCGGGCATTTGAAAGCCAGGAAATTTTTTCAGACCGCCCCTGACCATCTGAAGACCACAACGGCCCAACAGTTATGGGAAGAGATCCGGGAGTGGGACAGCGGCGGGTGGTGGGAGCATGTCGTTAAGTTTGAGCGATGAATGCGGACAGAAGAACAATGGCAGAAGACCGTTACAGGAGAACTAACCGTCATTCGGCCTTTGGCCTGTCGCTTTTGATTTTCATATCTTTATTGCTCATCACCGGATGCGCGTCTCTGGGGGAATATAATCCGGCCACCGGCCGCAGCGAGCTCATTCTTATTTCAACCCCCGAAGAGGTCGCCTTGGGGAATGACATTCACAGGCAGCTGGACCAGCAGTACAAGACCTCAACCAACACAAAGCAAATTGAATTGATTAACCGCATCGGCCGGAGGCTGGCGCAGGTTTCCGATCGCCAGGATTATACCTATCAGTTTTTCGTTGTGGAAGAGGATGAGCTTAATGCGTTCACGGTCCCTGGAGGGCGTATTTATATATTCTCAAAGCTCATCGATAAGCTGGAAACGGAAGGCCAGATTGCGTTTGTACTGGCCCACGAGATCGGCCATTGCGCCGCCCGGCATACCATTAAAAAATTTCAGGCGGCCATGGGATATAACCTGATCAGCAGTATCGTCCTCGGGCAGCTGGGGGGGCAGCAGGCCCAGGAGGTTGCCTCGCTGAGCTCGAACATGGTCATGAATATCGTTTTCTCCGCTTACGGCCGTAAGGATGAGTACGAAGCGGACCGCTTGGGCATAAAATATCTGCGGCTGGCCGGATATGACCCCCATGCCGGCGTGGAAAGTCTTGAGGAGCTCGCGCGGGAGTCGCAAGAGGGCGGGGCGCCGCTGATGTTGAGAAGCCATCCGTATTTGACGGACCGCATCAAAGAAGCTAAAAAGGAAACGGAATCTTTGAGCAAGCGGTGAGCAAAAACGGGCGCGGCAAAATAAATTTCGGCAAAATTTAAAGTGCAACAGGTTATTGGTGATAGAATGGACTTAATATGAAACGCATCGGGATTGCTGCCAGCAAGATTTCCAAAGGCAATCTTGTTCTCTACCACGTTTATGTCGTTTTGATTTCCCTGCTGTTTTCTCTGTTCATTTTTCTGGTCGCCGGCTCAACCGTCTTGTTTGCGCTGGTTATCATCCAGTATGTCGGCAGTGAGATCATGGGGATTGATTTTGAGCGGAGATGGGAATCCATCCTGGCGGTGTGCATGGTTTCCCTGACCGTGATCATAACGCTGTTCAATTTAGCGGCGATCCTGATTAACCTGAGGATTCCTAAGTTAAAGGACTAACGTTATTTTTTATTCCAACCAGGCCAGCCCCCGCGAGAAAGGGACACATCATGAGTGATAAGATTTTAGACTTGAACGATTTTATGGAGCGCGTCCAGAACGACAAAGAACTGCTTCTTGAGCTGCTGGACATTTTTGTCCGCGACTTCGAGGAAAAGCGCAAGGAGCTTGAGAGCGCGTTTAACAAGAATGACGCTTCGACGGTCGAGCATGTGGCCCATTTTCTCAAAGGGTCCTGCGGGAATATTTCCGCCGGCTCCCTGAGGCAGCTGTTCATGGAGCTTGAGAAGAAGGGGAGAAACTGCGACCTCAGCGGTAAAGAAAAATACCTCAGCGATATCGACCGCGAATTTGAGCAGCTGGTCACCTATATCGGCGAAATCCGCGGGCAGCTTCAATAACTTCTGTTCATCCTTACGGTGGCATTATCCAATATGACAAGGTGGTTGGCATCCCTGAACCGCTTTCAGGTCTTCATTCTCCTCACGGCCATTGGCCTTCTGGCCTTTGCCAATGCGGTGAACCACCCCTTTGTCCACGACGACGTCGCCTTCATCCAACAAAATCCCTATATCGCCGACCTTGACCCAAAAAGTCTGTTTGAGCAGACGTCCGTTCCGATGAGCGCTTCGCCGCTCGTCAATCAATACTATAGGCCGCTTTTGGAAGTCGTGAACAGAATACTTTACAGGGTCATGGGCGCCAACCCCCACGGCTTTCATCTGTTCAACGTGCTGCTGCACATCATCAACGGCTATTTGGTGTATCAGCTGCTGTGGAAAGTCACCGGCGGGGGCAGGGGTTTGTCCCTGGCGGCGGCGGTGTTGTTCCTGGTTCATCCGGTCCAAAGCGAGGCCGTGGCCTGCATCTCGGGGATTTCAAACCTCGTGTTCGCGTTCTTATGTTTGGCCAGTTTCAATTTGTATCTTTCGTCCCTGCACGGAGAGGGCGGGAAGGCCAAACCCGGCCTTTATGCGGCCGCGCTGGCGGTTTTTTTTCTGGCTTTGCTGGCCAAAGAGCAGTCGGTGGTTCTGCCGTTGTTGATTATGGCTTATGAAGCGTGTTTTTCCGGCGGGCGGTTCACGCAGGCGGTTCGCAAATACGGGCTTTACTGCGCCGGTTTTTTTATCGTCCTGGCCGGATATTTTCTTCTGCGCAAACTATTGTTCGGTTTTGCCCTGACGCCGGTTCCAGGCAGCCAGGCGGAGCTGGGGTTGCGGCTGCTGGCCATTCCCCGGACCCTGCTGACGTATTTTAAACTCATCGTTTTTCCGCACGATCTGCATTATTACCGCAGCCAGGACATCCTGCTTCCCTATCTCTGGCCCTTGCTGATGTCAATAGCCGTCGGCATCGCCGCGGCGGGGCTCATGGCCGTCACGCCGCGGCCCCAAAAGCGCTGGATGCTGTTCGGCTTGGCCTGGTACTGCGTTGCGCTTTTGCCGACGCTGAACATCGTCCCGCTGGTGAATGAGTTTTCCACGGTCCTGACCGCGGAACATTTTCTTTATTTCCCGGTCATCGGCATGTTTTTATTCATGTCGGCGGCCGTGCAGCATTGGGCTTTACCGCGCCGGGGCGGCCGGAACCCCGGCTTTGTCTACAGGGCCTTCACTGTCATTACGGTCCTGTGTGTTACCCTGACGGTTTATCAAAATACATTCTGGAGGGGCGAAATCCCTTTGTTCGAGCGCACGCTGCGTTATGAGCCGGGTTTCGGCCGGGTCCGGCTGCATTTGGCGAAGGCCTATGCCCAAGCGGGACGGTATGAAGATGCCCTTGAGGAGTCCCGGAAGGCCCTCGCGATCATGGAGGGTTATGTCGAGAAGATAAAGAACGAGAAAGTCGCGGGTTTTTATTTGCGGTTTATAACCGAGATCCATTACCTCATCGGCTTCTGTTATGACGTCCTGGGGGAAATGGATCAGGCGGTTGACCACTTCCGCAAGGCGCTGAACCTGGCCCCGGAGGATAGTACCATCAATTATTCCCTGGGGCTGGCGTATCTCAAGCAGGGGGATATCGGCGGCGCGATTGCGCATTTCGAGCGCGCATTCGCCTTGAACGGGGATAATCTCATGGCCGCCAACAGCCTGGCCATTTGTTACCGGCAAATCGGCAATTATGACAAGGCGGAAAAATTGTTGAGGACCATCACCGAGAAGGACAGCGCCTCCGCCTCGGCCCGGCAAAATTTAATCGATTTCTTAAAAATGCGGGATGGTTTATAATCCATTGCGGGTGTATATAAAGGGAATATGACATTCATTGCGATAAGCGGCATCATCATGATTCTCATTCTGCTGGGGCTCCTCTTTTTGGTTCCGGCCCAGAGCAAAAGGGAAAAAAAGAGGAAAAAGCAGCAGGAAGCGGCAACTCCCCTGGAGGAAGAGCTTAGGGCAAAAATCGCGAGGCTCGAGAAGCATATCCAATCCCTGCGCGAGGAAATTCAGTCCTTTCAGAATGCGGGCAAGGACCAGGAAAAGGATTTGGCGGTCGAAAAAGCCAAGGTCAAGAAGCTCCAGGAAAAGCTTTCTCAGGAGCGCGAGTGGCACCAGAAAGAGCAAAGCGCCATCGAGAAAAAGGGAAGCGAGTTCCTGCAGGTCAAACAGGAACTCCTGAAGCTCCAGGAGCTTTTTTCCGGCGAACATGCCGCCAATCTGCGGTTTGAGCATGAAGTGAAAGAGCTCAAGCGGAACAATGATGCTCTGAACGAGCAGCGGCGCGGCATGGAAAGCGAGAACGCCCGGTTAAAAGCGAGAATGGAAAGCCAGCGCCTGGAGAACGCGCGGTTGAAGCAGGAAAATACCGAATTGCAGAAAAAGAAAGAAGACGTGAACTGGATCGCCAAATCCGAATATGACCGCGTGGCGAAATTGTTGAAGGAAAAGGAGAAGGAGCTGGAACGGATTTCCGGGAAACCGCGGGAATTGGAATAGGTCCAGCCCTTGGGGTAGTCATGAAAAAATCTTTGCCGTTCGCCCAACGCACCAATTGGTCGCTGGAGCCTAACACGCTGAGCGTCGAGTTAAAACGGTTGCGGGACCAAAATGTCACTGTCCTGGATTTGACCGAATCCAATCCGACGAATTGCGGGTTTGCTTATCCGGGCAATGAAATCCTCCAGGCCCTGGCCCTGGAGGAGAATTTAAAATACGTTCCGCTGCCCCGCGGGAGCGTGTTGGCGCGCGAGGCCATCCGCCGCTATTATCTGGAGAAAGGGTATGACGTGCCGGCGGACCGGATTTTTCTCACGGCCAGCACGTCCGAGGCGTATTCCTTTCTGATGCGCCTTTTGGTCGATCCCGGCGAGAAGGTATTTTTCCCGGTCCCCAGTTATCCCTTGTTTTCCTATCTGGGGGACATCAATGATGTCCAGATGGAGACATATTCCCTGGCCGGCGACCGGCATTGGGCGATTGATTTTGACAGCATCACCGACAAGGTCGGCGCCGGCACGAAGGCATTGGTTTTAGTCAACCCCAACAACCCCACGGGGACGTTCATCAAGCCGGAGGAACGGGAGGGGATCAACGCCGTTTGCCGGGCGAACAATATCGCCGTCATCTGCGATGAAGTATTTTTTGATTTTACGTTTGCCGAAGACAAACAGTACGCCAGCCTTGTGGATAATAAGGAAGTGCTGACCTTTGTCCTGGGCGGGATATCCAAGACCCTGGGCTTGCCGCAAATGAAGCTGTCGTGGATCGTGGTCAACGGGCCGCAGGATCTCGTGGAGCAGGCTGGCGCGCGCCTGGAAGTGATCGCCGATACGTATCTTTCGGTCAACACGCCGGCGCAGAACGCGTTTTTGGGATGGATGAAGTATAAAAGGAAATTCCAGGACGAAATTCTGAAGCGCATCCGGAACAACCGCCGCGTCCTTAAATCTTATGCGGACATGACCGAGGGCTGCCAGTTATTGGATGCGGAGGGCGGGTGGTATGCTGTCCTGAAGGTCCTCGATGCCTTCAGCGATGAGCAGTGGGCCCTGAAATTCCTCCTGGAGGACCATGTTTTTGTCCACCCCGGCTATTTTTTCGATTTTGATTTTGAAACGTATGTCGTGGTTTGCCTTTTGCCGAGGGAGGATGTTTTTCAGGAGGGGGTCCGCAGGATTACCAACCGCCTAAAATAAAACCGGAGGAAGGCCGGCGGGTCACGCCCAAACCTGTTGAATTCCGCGTCCATTCCTGATAATGTAGTACACCATAACATAAATTATTGATTCCCCTCCCTGGATGGGAGGGGTTAGGGGAGGGTGAAGTTCAGCGTGTTCACCCCCACCTATCCTCCCATGAAGGGGGAGGGACGTCAGAAATTTGCGTTTTAGTGTAGTAATTGTTATGAACCACCCCTTTCCTCAAGGAGCGGGTTTTAAAGGAGAACGGGTATGGCCAAGAGGCCCGA
>MHGR01000070.1 GCA_001805655.1 Omnitrophica WOR_2 bacterium RIFCSPHIGHO2_02_FULL_52_10 | reverse complement strand
GGGGTGCAACCGCGAACCCTGTTACCATATTAAATGCCCGGACAACACGTGCATGCAGGCGATTACGGTCGATGATGTCATTGAGCAAATTAAACATCTCCGAAATACATAAAATCCTTTTCATCACGCTGTCGAACATAGGCGATGTCATCCTGACCTTTCCGGTCATTGATATATTAAAAAAGGATTTTCCGCAGGCCGGGCTGTTTGTTGTCGTCGGCCCGAAAGGGGAACCCCTCTTGAAAGGGAATCCTTATTTGGCGGGCGTTCACGTTTTTGATAAGCGCCAATCGTGGCTTCGGTCGTTGGCCTGGCTCAGGGAATTGAGAAAGGAGCGGTTCGATCTCGTGGTCGATCTGCGCAATACCGCCATCCCGGCATTCATTGCCGCCCGCTATCGGACGTCCTTTCGCGCGCCAAGATCGAACAATACCCATATGCGGGGGCAACACCTGCGCAAGCTCAAGACGGTGCACATTCCCCGGCACGAGCATCCCGAGCGCTGCGCGCTTTTTATTCCCGTGCGGGATGAGCAATTTGCCGACCGGATCGTTGAACAGGAAATCGGCAGAGGGCGCCGGTTTGTCGTTGTGGCCCCCGGCGCGGCGGACAATTCCAAACGCTGGCCTGAGGAGCGTTTTGCGACATTATGCGACTGGCTGGCCAAGGAGCATGCCACGAAAGTTGTTTTTGCCGGCAGCCTGGGCGATCAAGCCACTATCGGGTATATCAAGAAAGCCATGACGCAAAAGTCCGTTGACTTAAGCGGGCGGGCGAGCCTGAGGCAATTGGCCGCGCTTTTGAAGATGAGCGCGGGGGCGATTGTCAATGACAGCGCGCCCATGCACCTGGCCAGCTATTTGGACATACCCGTTCTGGCCATGTTCGGCCCGACCGACCCGGCGTATTACGGGCCATGGAGCGCGAAGTCCTATTATCTGCGAAAGAATGCTACGTGTGCCAAGTGCTCCCAGCCCAAGCGGCGGGCCGCCCACACATGCATGAGTTCGATTAGCGTTGAGGATGTCATGGGCGTTTTGAATTTGGATACGCCAGATGGCGGCATGAATTTTAAACAATTGCTATGATCTTCAAAAATATTCTTATCATTCGGACGGACCGCATCGGGGACGTTGTCCTGACCACCCCTGCGATTAAGGCCCTGCGCGACGCCTTTCCGCAGGCGCGGATGACAATTCTGGTTTCCCCCGGGACGAAGGACCTGGTCGAAGGCAATGAGCTTCTTGACGAAGTCCTGATTGATGACCGTCACGGGGAACATAGGGGGTTGTTCGGCTATGGGAAAATGGTTTCCCTGCTTAGGAGGCGGAAGTTTGATCTTGTGATTAACTATCACACAAAGAAAAGGACAAACCTCTTATGCTTCCTGGCCGGAATTCCCGTCAGGACCGGTTATAAAAACAATAAGTTTGGTTTTTTACTCAACCGGCCAGTCAAGGACGAGCGGCATTTTGGCAAAAAACACGAAGCCCAGTATTGCCTGGACATACTGCGTGAATTCGGAATCGATGCGCGGGACATGACCGTGTTTCTTCCGGTTAAAAAGGATGCCCTGATTTGGGCTGACCGCTTGAGGATGAAGCACGGATTGACCGCGGACGATCGAATCATTGCGGTTCATTGCGGCGCGAGCGACCCGGCCAGACAATGGCCGCCGGCAAATTTTGCGCAGGTGATTAACGCGCTGCGCAATCGTTATGCGGGCAAAGTAATTCTCATCGGCGCGCCCCGCGAAAAACACGCCAGCCGGGAAGTTGCCGCTCTATGCGCCGAGGAAGTGATTGATGTCACGGGGGAAACAACTGTCGCGCAGCTGGCCGCTTTGTTGTCCCAGTGCAACCTTCTTATTTCCAACGATTCGGGGCCGGTCCATATTGCGGCGGGGGTTGGCACGCCCGTTGTTTCGATCTTCACCCGCAATCAGCCGGGGATTAACCCGGAACGCTGGCGGCCGTTGGGGGAACGGTGCAAAGTTGTCGGCGTGAGCCCTGCCCAAAGTGAAGGAATTTCCTTCCAAAAGGCCGGACTTCAAGATCCGCGCTATATGAACCTAATTCCGCCCGGGGCGGTGTTAGAAGCAGTTGACGCTCTATTTAAACTGTGTTAGAATCAGCATTCCTTTTTGCTCATTCGGTGATTAAATCGGATTGATGTTTTGCTTTCTAACTTATTATAATTAGTAAACTTACAGGCTGAACAGCGCTTTATGTACAATGCTATTTTTTCAAAATTCTCTAAGAAAAACATCCTTGTCATTGGGGATATCATCTTAGATAGATATATCCAGGGCAGTGTCTCGCGGATTTCGCCTGAAGCCCCCGTGCCTGTCGTTTTGGAAAACAAGTCCTTTTACACTCCCGGAGGGGCGGCCAATGTCGCCCTGAATCTAAAGGGTTTAGGGGCGCATGTAACCCTGGTCGGCCGCATCGGGACCGATGCCGAAGGAAAAATCCTTAAACAGCAGCTCACTAAGAAGAAATTGAACACCAAAGGGGTCTTCATGGACAGCCGGCTTCCCACGATTTATAAAACCCGGGTGATTGCCCAGCGCCAGCAGGTGGTCCGGATCGACCGGGAAGAAGTGCAGCGCCCCGGGAAAAAGGATATTTTAGAGAAACTCCGCCGCTTTATTGAAAAAAATATCGAAACTTACGACGCCGCGATTATTTCTGATTATGGCAAAGGTTTGATCACGCCCGAGCTTGTCGGTTTTGTATGCGGCCTGTTCCGCGCAAAAAAGAAGATTGTCACGGTGGATCCCAAAGTGGAACATTTTGGGTATTATCAGGGGGTGACCGCCATCACGCCGAATCTCAAAGAAGCTGAAAATGCGATTCGTAATATAAAAATCACGTCAAGATCACCGAAGACGCTGGATATCCATACGGACAAACTGGGGAATAGCCGGGACATCAATCTGGCCGGCACAAAATTGTTAAATTACCTGGAACTGGATGCCTTGCTGATCACGCTTGGGGAGCGCGGGATGCGGCTGTTTGAAAAAGGGAAAAAACCTTTAGCGATCAAAACAGTCGCGCGGGAAGTTTACGACGTCACGGGGGCCGGTGATGCTGTCATATCCGCCTTCACGCTGAGTCTGGCGGCGGGGGCGACGAAGAGGCAGGCGGCCGAAATTGCGAATTTTGCCGGCGGAATCGTTATCGGTAAAATGGGTGCGGTGGCTGTGACAAAAAGCGAGATTTTACAGGTGATTAAGGAACGGCACCCATGAAAACGGTTGGCGTTATTCCAGCCCGCTGGGCATCTCAGCGCTTTGAAGGCAAGGTGCTGGCCGATATCAAAGGCAAGCCGATGCTCCAGCATGTATGGGAGCGCGCCAGGGAATGCGCGGCCCTCAACGATTTGGTGATTGCCTGCGATGATGAGCGCATTTTGTCCGCCGCTTTGCAATTCAACGCCAAGGCGGTCATGACTTCGAAGGAGCATCCATCCGGCACAGACAGGATAGCGGAGGTCATGCAATCCATGGACGGCGATATTGTCGTGAACATTCAGGGGGACGAGCCGTTGATGGCGCCGGGCGTCATTGATTCCCTGGTTCAGGCCCTGGCGGATGACAAAACCTGTTCCGTGGCTACCGTAATTAAGGTGCTGACAAATACCGCAGAGCTGAAAGATCCGAATGTGGTCAAGGTTGTCGTGGACGGTGAAATGAACGCGCTTTATTTCTCGCGCTCCATCATACCGTTTAATCGCGATAACGATAAAGACATCATCTATTACAAGCATTTGGGGGTTTATGCGTACCGGAAGGAGTTTTTGTCGGCTTACCGGAGTTTACCGAAGTCCAATCTGGAAAAATCCGAGCGCCTGGAGCAACTGCGTGCCTTGGAATTCGGCTACAAAATCAAAACGGTTTTAACGGACCAGGAAACCATCGGTGTAGATACCCCCGAAGACCTGAAAAAGGTCATCAAACTTTTATCATAGAAAGCCAATCTGTGGTGAAAATTCTAAATATCGGAGGCGTCAAATTGGGCGGAACGGCGCCGTTTGCGCTGATCGCCGGGCCCTGCGTCATCGAAAGCCGTAAATCGGCGCTCGCCATTGCCGCGGCCGTCAAAAAAATCACGGCAAAGGTCGGAGTGCCGTTCATTTTTAAGGCGAGCTATGACAAGGCCAACAGGACGTCCATCCAATCGTTCCGCGGGCCGGGGCTGGCGCAGGGACTGGAAATCCTGGCTGAGGTGAAAAAGAGCATCCGCGTGCCGGTTCTCAGTGACGTTCACTCTGTGTTTGAGGTGGAGCGCGCTGCCGAGGTGTTGGACGTGCTTCAGATCCCGGCGTTTCTCTGCCGGCAAACGGACTTGCTGGTTGCCGCCGGGCGCACGAATCGGGTAATCAATATCAAAAAGGGCCAGTTTTTAGCTCCGGACGACATGCGGCACGCGGTGAAAAAGGTCGAATCAACCGGCAATAAAAAAATAACATTAACGGAGCGGGGAACCACTTTCGGATATAATAATCTCGTGACCGACTTCCGTGCCCTGGCGATTATGCGCCGGATGGGATATCCGGTAGTTTTTGACGCCACCCACAGCGTCCAGCAGCCCGGCGGCTTGGGGTCAGCCTCAGGCGGGAACAGTGAATTTATTCCCTTGCTGTCGCGCTGCGCTGTAGCCGCCGGCTGTGATGCGGTGTTTATGGAGGTGCATCCCGCCCCCCAAAAAGCCCTTTCGGACGGGCCCAACATGCTTGCGCTGCATAAACTTGAGAAATTGCTTGTCGATTTAAAGGCAATTGATAGAATTGCTAGGCGGGTTCGCTGATGGAAACCAAAGTGATCCTGAAAAAGGCCAGAGAGGTGCTGCAGGTCGAGTCCGATGCGATCAGGGATCTGGGCAAGAAGCTGGACGCCCATTTCAGCAGGGCCGTGGACCTGATTATCAAATGCAAGGGGCGCGTCATTGTGACCGGGATGGGAAAGACCGGCATCATCGGCCGCAAGATTGCCTCCACGCTGTCCTCCACGGGCACGCCGAGCCTGTGGATGCACAGCGCCGAAGCGGTGCACGGCGATTTGGGGCAAGTGACCAGAAACGATATCGTCATCGTTTTGTCCAACAGCGGTGAGACGGAGGAGACAAAACGCCTGTTGCCGCTGGTCAAGAAAATCAGGTCCAAGATCATTTCCATAACGGGCAACCGCCAGTCAACGCTGGCAAAGTACAGCGATATTGTGCTGGATGTGACGGTCAAGGAAGAGGGCTGCCCGCTGGGCTTAGCGCCGATGGCGTCGACGACCGCCACATTGGCGCTGGGCGACGCCCTGGCCGCCTGTTTGATCGTGCGCAGAAAATTCCGCAAGGAGGATTTTGCCTTTTATCATCCCGGCGGAACATTGGGCCGGAAACTCCTCTTGAAGGTGGGGGACATCATGCGCCAGGGCTCCCATTTCGCGAAGGTCAAAGATTCCATGGTTGTCCGCAACGTTCTGTTGGCCATCACCCAGGCGCGCTGCGGCTCGGCGTGCGTGGTGGATAAGAAGGGGCGGTGCATAGGCATTTTCACCGATGGCGACCTGCGCCGGCATCTCAAAACGGACACGATGATTCTAAGGCGGAAGGTTTCGGATGTCATGACGAAACACCCGCAGACGGTCAATACGGAGAAACTCGCGGTCGAGGCGCTCACGATCCTGCAGGAGAGGAAAATCGATGAGTTGCCCGTAGTCAACGGCAAAGGAAAATTGGTGGGATTGCTGGATGTGCAGGACGTCCTGAAGGCGGGGCTGGTATGACCGGGAAACTGGAAAGGAAAATAAAAAAGGTAAAGTTGCTGATTCTTGACGTCGATGGGGTGCTGACGAACGGTGAAATCGTTTTGGATGAGAGAGGCAAAGAGATAAAGATTTT
>MHGR01000069.1:22464-24335 GCA_001805655.1 Omnitrophica WOR_2 bacterium RIFCSPHIGHO2_02_FULL_52_10 | reverse complement strand
GCGATTTTGTCGGCCAGGTCAGCCGGCGCCGTGACGGCCCGCGCGAAAGACCTTAAAATAACAAAAATCTGCCAGAACGCATCCCCCAAACTTAAGGTCTATCAGCGCCTGTTGCGCGAGATGAAATTGAAAGATGAGCAAGTTTGTTTTATCGGTGACGACTTGCCGGATATTGCGGTATTGAAAAGGGTCGGATTATCCGTGAGCGTTCCCAATGGGGCCGGTGAGGTGAAGCGTGTTGTCGACTACGTGACCAAGCGGGAAGGCGGGAACGGCGCTGTCCGGGAAATTGTTGAGCTGATCCTCAAAACAAGCGGGAAGTGGCAGGGCCTATTAAAGGATTGCGGCGTTTCATGAGAATATTGTTATTCCTTTTTTTCATGGTCTTTAATTCCTACGTAACGGTGTCCGCCCAGGAACCCGAGCAAAAATTTCAGGGCTTCAATCTTCAGGGGTATGACCGCAACGGAGAGACGGCGTGGGACGTCAACGGCGATACGGCAGACATTGTCGGCCAGGAAATCATCCTTTCCAACGTGGACGCCAATTCCTTCGGTGAACAGAAGATGAATCTTACCGCAAAAACGGGGGTCGTCAATCAAACCAGCGGGCAGATCCATTTGGAAAAGGACGTTGTCATTACCAGTGAAGACGGCAAGCAGCTGACGACAGATACGCTGAACTGGAACCGCGACGAAGATTTGGTCACGACCGAGGACGATGTCATGATCACCGATGAACGCATGATGGCCACCGGGACCGGCATGCGGGCGCGGCCCGGGCTGAAAACCGCCAGAATCAACGAGGATGTTACCGTCATGATCGATACGGAGCCGAAGTTAAAGGAGGAGAGCAAGAGGCTCACAATCACCTCGGACGGGCCGATGGAGATCGATCAGGCGCGCGCCTTGGCGACCTTCGAGGACAATGTCGTGGCCGTGCAGGAGGACCGCACGTTAAAAGCTGACCGCATGGAGATTTATTTTGACACTAAAATGAATCAGATAGACAAAATGATTTGCATCGGGAATGTCAGCATTTTGCAGGGGGGAAACCAGTCTTTCGCCCAAAGAGCGGTGTATACGGCCAAGGAACAGAAGCTGGTATTAACGGGCAGGCCCAAGTTGATTTTATTGACCGAAGGGGGGAATCTTTTTGCAGCTTCTGGAAACTAAAGGACTGGTGAAAATATACGGCCACCGGCGCGTTGTGGACGGGTTGAGCATTAGTGTCGGGCGCTCGGAGATTGTCGGGCTCTTGGGGCCCAATGGCGCGGGGAAAACCACCACGTTTTACATGGCCGTCGGCGTGATCCGGGCCAACGCCGGCCGGATTTTTTTTGACCAGGAGGATATCACCAAAAAATCGATCCATGAGCGCTGCCGTCTGGGCATGGGGTACTTGGCCCAGGAGCCGTCGATATTCCGCGCGCTGACGGTTGAGCAAAATATTATGGCGATCCTGGAAACTTTGAATATCGGCCCGCGTGAGCGCAGGCGCCGGCTCGAATCCTTGCTGGAAGAATTAAATATCGCTCATTTAGCCAAAAGCAAGGCCTATACGCTTTCCGGCGGAGAGCGCCGGCGGCTGGAGATTACAAGGGCGCTGGTCACGAACCCGTCGTTTTTGCTCTTGGACGAGCCGTTTTCAGGCATCGATCCGATTGTGGTCACCGAGGCGCAGGAAATCATCAAAGACCTGAAGGCGCGGGGCCTGGGGATTCTTTTGACAGACCACAATGTCCGCGAGACGCTGTCGATTACCGACCGGGCCTATTTGATTGCGGAGGGCAAGATCTTGATTTCGGGGACAGCGGAAGACCTGATCAATAATCCGGAAGCCAAGAAGATTTATTTAGGGGAAAAATTCAG
>MHGR01000069.1:3608-22425 GCA_001805655.1 Omnitrophica WOR_2 bacterium RIFCSPHIGHO2_02_FULL_52_10 | reverse complement strand
AAGATTTATTTAGGGGAAAAATTCAGAATGTAACGAGGACAGCGCCAAAGGCGGCAAAATCACTTTAAGGAAGGTATCGCGATGAAGGTAGAGGTTAAAAAAGTTGACGCGGTAAAGCGCGAAATGAAGTTCGAGATTCCCAAGGAGCGCGTTTCGGAAAAATTTGACGAGGTGTACCAGGAGCTTGGAAAAATCGCTAAGGTAAAGGGGTTTCGTCCCGGCAAGGTTCCCCGCCATGTTTTGGAGGCGCAGCACGGCCGGCAGGCGAAGGACGAGGTGATCCGCAAAATTATCCCCGAAGCTTACCATGAAGGCGTCACCCGGGAGAATTTAGCGCCGCTGGACCTGCCGGAAATTGTCGACCTGGAATTCAAGAACGGGATGATCACCTTCACGGCGAAATTGGATATCAAGCCGGAAGTGAAGATCGAAAAATATAAGGGCATCAAAGTCAAGCGCAAGAATTCAAAAGTGACCGAAGAGGAAATTGAAAAGACCTTGGAGTATTTCAAAAAGGGTCAAGGCGGCGGTTCCGAGAAGGAAGCCGTGATGGATGATTTTTTCGCGCGCGGTTTAGGATATCCGAGCCTGGCCGAGTTTAAAAAATCGCTGGAGCGCCAGATGGAAATGGATAAAGACCGTCAAAACCGCCTGGATGTGGAGAATCAAATCGTTGAAAGCCTTTTAAAGTCGGCAAAGTTGGTCGTGCCGGAATCCCTGGTCCGGCGGCAGATGGAACACCGGATCGAGGATGAGAAAAAGCGGTTAAAATCCCAGGGGCTTTCGGCCGAAGAGATCGACAAAAAATGCCAGGACCTGCGGAAAGATCTGCGCGCGCCGGTCGAACGTGAGGTGAAGGTCTATCTGATCTTGGACAAGATCGCCGCGGCTGAAAAGCTGGACGTCAAAGAAGGGATGAGTCTGCCGTCAGCTGTCATGGAGTTTTTATTAAAAGAGGCAAATTGGGAGGAGGCCTGATATCATGAATACACAATCGCAAATTTTGGTGCCCATCGTCGTGGAGAAAACAAGCCAGGGGGAGCGCGCGTATGACATCTATTCGCGGCTGTTAAAAGACCGGATTGTCTTTATCGGTACCGCCATTGACGACAATGTGGCGAACCTTATTATCGCGCAGCTGTTGTTTCTCCAGAGCGAAGACGCCACCAAGCCGATTAACGTCTATATCAACTCGCCGGGAGGCTCGGTCACGGCGGGCCTGGCCATTTACGATACCATGCAATTCGTGAAGCCGGAAGTGTGCACGTTTTGCATCGGCCAGGCGGCCAGCATGGGCTCCCTGCTGCTTGCCGCCGGGGCAAAGGGGAAACGGTTTTCCCTGCCGTATTCCAGAATAATGATCCACCAACCGTGGGGGGGCGTGCGCGGCAGCGCCAGCGACATATCTATTCAGGCCCAGGAGATCCTGCGCATGAAGGAAGAATTGACGAAGATCCTGGCCCTGCATAGCGGGCAGACCTTCGAGAAAGTCCAGAAAGACTGCGACCGCGACTATTTCATGTCCGCGCACGAGGCGAAAGCGTACGGCCTGGTCGATGACGTCCTTGTTCATTTTGGCAAGGGGAAAAAATAAATCGGGTTTGTTGAGTGATTTACAGAAAGGTTTGAAGAAATGAAAAGGAACTTATTATTAACGCCGGGACCGACGCAAATCCCTGCGGATGTCTGCGCGGCGCTCGGACGGCCGATTATCCACCATCGCACGCCCCAGTTTCAGGAAAATCTCAAAGAGGGAATTGCCGGCATGCAATACGTGTTGCAGACAAAGAATGACGTATACTTTCTGGCTTCGTCCGGAACCGGCGGCATGGAAGCGGCCGTAGTGAATTTATTGTCCCCGCACGATAAAGCGATCACGGTCGAAGGGGGGAAATTCGGTGAGCGCTGGACGGAACTTTGCCAGGCCTACGGCATCGAGGCGCAAGTGCTCGAGGTGGCGTGGGGGCATGCGGTTCAACCACGGCAAATCAAGCAGCGGCTGGATGCGGACAAGGACATAAAAGCCGTCTTTGTGACGCACTGCGAAACATCGACCGGCGTCACGACTGACATCCAGGCGATTGCCGAAGTCGTCCGGAAGACCGACGCGGTTTTGGTCGTGGACGCGATTAGCAGCCTGGGGGTCATCGACCTTAAGATGGACGCGTGGGGTGTCGATGTTGTTGTGGGCGCGTCGCACAAAGGATTCATGCTGCCGCCGGGCCTGGCCATGGTGGCCGTGAACGAGAAGGCGTTGCGGCTGGTCGAGCGGTCAAAAAGCCCGAGATTTTACTTTGACTTTCGCGCCTCCAAGAAAGCGGCGGCGAAGAACGATACCCCGTTTACTCCGGCCATCGGTATTATCGTGGCCTTGGGGGAAAGCCTAAAAATTTTCCGTAAACAGGGCCTGGAGGCGGTGTTTGAGCGGTGTGAGCGTTTGGCAAAAGGCACGCGGGTCGCGGCCGCAGCGTTAGGCCTAGAACTGTATCCCGACAAGTCCTGCTTGTCTAATGTCGTGACCGCCGTCAAACTGCCCGCGAACATTGATGGGACCAAACTTGTGAAGATCATGCGCGACACGCACGGCATTTCCATTGCCGGCGGCCAGGGTGAACTCAAGGGCAAGATTATCCGTATCGCCCACATGGGGTGCCTTACCGAGGAAGACATCATTACCGGATTCACCTATCTGGAAATCGTCCTCAAGGAGCTGGGGCATGCGTTTCCAGCGGGAGCCGGAGTAAGCGCGGCAAAGAAAACATTCGAGGAATTGCCTGTTGCCCGATAGGCAGGAACGGAGTCCAATGATAAAGATACTGATCAGCGATAAATTAGCCGAGGAAGGCATCAAGATCTTGAAGGATGTTAAGGAGTTCAAGGTCGACTGCAAGTTCGGATTAAGCCCGCAGGAGCTTAAAGCGGCGATTAAGGATTATGACGGGTTGATTATCCGCAGCGAGACCAAGGTGACCAAAGAGGTCCTTGAATCGGCGGATAAGCTCAAGGTCATCGGGCGCGCGGGGGTCGGGCTGGACAACGTGGACCTGCCGGCCGCCACCAAGAAAGGCGTTGTGGCGATGAATACGCCGTCCGGCAATACCACCTCTACCGCCGAGCATACCATGAGCATGATTTTGGCCCTCTCCCGGAACATCCCGCAGGCGTGCGCCTCGATGAGGGCCGGCAAGTGGGACCGCTCCAAATTCAGCGGCGTGGAGCTGTACGGAAAGAAACTGGGCGTCGTCGGTTTCGGGCGCATCGGCTCCACCGTGGCGAGATTCGCGAAATCGTTCGGCATGGAGGTCTTGGCCTATGACCCGTATCTTTCCATGGAAGTGGCGGCCCAGAAAGGCGTCCGCATGGTGGAGCTCGAAGAACTGCTGAGAGAATCTGATTATATTACCTTGCATGTTCCGAAAAGCACGGAATCGAAAAATCTTATTTCCGAGAAGGAGTTCCAATTCATGAAGAAAACGGCGCGGCTCATCAACTGTGCGCGCGGAGGGATTATCGATGAGAAGGCGCTGATCAAGGCGCTGGAAGGAAAGATGATTGCCGGCTGCGCGCTGGATGTGTTCGAGCAGGAGCCCCTGCCCGCCGATTCTCCGCTGCTCAAACTGGACAACTGTATTGTCACACCGCACCTGGGCGCGTCAACGACCGAAGCGCAGGTCAACGTGGCGATTGAAATCGCGGAGACGGTTCGCGATGCCCTGTTGGGCAAGGGCATCCTCAATGCGGCGAACTTTCCGTCCGTCGATGCCGAGGCCTACAAAGTTTTGGCGCCTTACATCGACCTGGCCCTGCGGGTGGGAAAGTTTGTCGGTCAGTTGATTCAAGGACGCATCACGGAGGTAAAACTCACCTATCGGGGCGTTATGACCGGTTATAAGGTAGCCCCGGTGACGTTATCTTTGGTCAACGGCCTGTTAAAGCCCATCTTAGGGGAAACGGTCAACTTCATCAATGCCCTTGACCTGGCCAAAGAGCGCGCCATTAACGTGCAGGAAATCATATCCAATAAAGATGAGGAGTTTGTCAACATTCTGAAGGTTGAGGTTAAAACGGACAAGGAGGCGTTCAGCGTCTGGGGGACGTTGTCGGGGAATAACAAGCCCCGTATTGTCCGCATCAATGACGTTTATGTCGAAGCCTCCCCCCATGAGTACATGCTTTACATCAATAACAACGACAAACCCGGACTTATCGGGGCCATTGGCACCATTCTCGCCGGCGCGAATATCAACATCGCGGGGATTTCGCTGGGGCGGGAAGCCCAGGACGGCATTGCGGTCAGTGTCGTGAACGTCGACAGCGAAGTGCCCGAGTCCGTCATTAAAAAACTCAAGGATACGAAGGATGTCCTGTACGTCAAACTCTTGAAAGTTTAATCCCCTTCATGGGTTATCTTCCGTCCCGGAATGAATATTCGTCCTATTTCGCGGCAGCGTTTAAAGCGGGGTTGGGCGACAGCATAAATCCCTGTGTTCTCGCTTCCGTTCTGATCTTTATCATGTATTTTTCGTTTCTGGGAAAATCTAATCGGCACATTTTCTTCCTGGGATTCCTGTACATTTTTGCGGCTGTGAGAATGCAGCAGATGATTGTCGCCGGCTTGTGGGACGGCCTGCTGTTGAAGCCATTGACCCAATGGGCAATCAACATCGTTTATTTTTTCGTTGCGGCGGCGTTTATCGCGCGCGGCGCGCTTTATTTTCTCGATTGGCGCGCATATCGGTTTAATGCCGGGAAAAGCCGGCTGCGGCTTAATATCCCCGCGTTTTTATACGCCGTTAAGGAAAGGACGGTAAAGTCCGGGATCAGAAGCGCGTTCCAAGTCGTCGCTATTGCGATCTTGGCGTTTCTTACCGGTGCCATATTTACGTTGATGGCGGCGATTTATCCTCAAACAGAGTACATGTACATTGTGCATTCATTTTGGGCGTCCGGCGGGGATAAAGCATTAGTTAATGGCATGTTTTTTTATTACAGCATGGCCATGGCCTTACCCGTGATAACCGCCTGGGCAGCGCTGATGTTAGGGAATTTGTCGTTCAAGGGAAGGGAAAACACGCAGGCTTGCTGCAGCGGAGTTATGGCGGCCCTGTATTGTTCGGGCGGTTTAGGCTTAGGGTGTTTTGTGCTGCAAAATATTCTCGGTTTGCTGACATGAAGAAACGGTTTACCATGAGGGAATAATCGCATGAATGTTGTCGTGGTCGGCGCCCAATGGGGCGATGAAGGCAAGGGAAAGTTAATCGATATCCTTTCGAGGGATGCTGATGTAACCGTGCGGTTTCAGGGCGGGAATAATGCCGGCCACACGGTCTGTGTGGGGGACCAGGAGTATGTGTTCCACCTGCTGCCCTCCGCCATCCTGCACAAGGGCAAGGTTTGCGTCCTGGGAAACGGCGTGGTCGTGGACCCCCAGGCCCTGATAGAGGAAATCAACGGTTTGAAGAAAAAGGGGTTAATGGTAACTCCGCAAGCGCTGAAGATCTCCGGTCACTGCCATGTCGTGATGCCTTATCACCGCATACTTGACGGGCTGCGTGAAACAAAAAGAAAACATAAAATCGGCACGACCGGGCGGGGGATCGGGCCGTGTTACGCCGATAAGGTTTCCCGCTGCGGCATTCGCATGGTGGACCTGATGAACCCACGGGTCCTGAAGGCAAAACTCGAGGATAATCTCAGGGAAAAGAACGAGGTGTTCCACAAGGTTTTTAATCACAAGGATTTCCTGTTCAAGGGTATCTACAAGGAATATCTGTCGTATGGGAGAACATTAGCCCCTTATGTCTGCGATACGGTATTATTTCTCAATGAGCAGATCGATAAGAAAAAATCAGTCCTTTTTGAGGGGGCCCAGGGGACATTTTTGGACATTGACTTCGGAACATATCCGTTCGTGACGTCTTCGAACTCCATCGTTGGCGGAGCCTGTCCGGGCAGCGGGGTGGCGCCGATGAAAATCGATAAGGCGATTGCGTGCGTTAAGGCCTATACCACGCGCGTTGGCGGCGGGCCGTTTCCCACGGAATTCTCCGCGCGGCTGGAGGAGGAAATCCGCATGAAAGGGAATGAATTTGGGGCCACAACCGGACGGCCGCGACGTTGCGGATGGTTCGACAGTGTGCTGGTCCGATATGCGGTTATCGTCAACGGGATCTCCGACCTTGCCATCATGAAGCTGGATGTGCTGGATGAACAGCCCAAAATAAGGATTTGTACGGCCTATAAATACAAAGGGAAGAAAATCAACGTTTTTCCGATGGATTTTGAGGTCTTGAATAGGGCTGAACCGGTTTATGAGGTGATGAACGGTTGGATGACGCCGACTACATCTGCCCGCAGGTATAAGGATCTTCCCCGGAATGCGCGTGCCTATATCGAGCGGCTTGAAAAATTGCTCAAAGTAGGCGTTAAATATGTTTCCATAGGGACAAAACGGGACCAGATCATTGTCCGTTAGGGGCTTATCTCATTACATTGGAGTATGTTATTATAAATAACTTGACTTTAAATTTTGGCTATGATAGTGTTGTTTATCTTAAAAGGAGGTTTATATGTCTGAGCGTTTTTCAAAATTATTTACTTTAGCAATTCTACTGACAGTCAGCGTTTCCTTAAGTGGATGCACCTGGATTTTTCAAAAGGGCAGACGCTCTGATATCGAAACGATTTCCGCCTTAAAATCAAAGCTGTCCGATCTGGAGCGGGCAAAAGCAGAGCTGGAGGACAAGCTTCGCAAAGAAATCGAAGACAAAGAAGTTAATGTGTCGATGAGCGATAAGGGGCTTGTGATTACCTTTGTCTCCGAAGTCCTGTTTAATTCTGGAAAGGCCGAACTCCGGGAGGAGTCCTTCAATAAACTGGATAAAGTCGCGTCGGTGCTCACCACTACGGTGTCTGATTTGAACATCGGGATTGAAGGACATACGGATAATGTGCCGATCAAGCATTCCGGCTGGCAGTCCAATTGGGAGCTCTCCTCGGCACGGGCTTTGAGCGTGCTGCATTATCTCGAAGACTCCAAGGGGATTGATCCGAAACGATTATCCGCAACGGGCTATGGCGAATTTCAACCCGTCGCGGCGAATGACGCGCCGGAGGGAAGGCAGAAAAACCGGCGGGTCGATGTCGTGATATTGCCGAAAGCTTTGAAGGCGGATCGGTAATCCGGCAAAACATATACGTTAGACCAACGGGGGATGATGATGCGGGTTGTCATTACAGGATTCGCGATCGTGTTGATTATTTTAAGCTGCGGTTTGGCCGTGCGTTATAATCAGCAGGCGACGTACGCCGTGGAAGAATTAAACAAAGAACGCTACCAAAGGATTACCTCCGAAGAGAATCTCCAGCGGTCCGGTTTGGAGATCGGCTCGTTAAAAGCCGAGTTACAGCGCGCTCAAAGCAAATACGAAAGTGCCGAGCAGGCCTTAAACCGGATCAAGGCGATTAATGAAGATCTCAAGCAGCGTTTGGATAAAGCCGCAGAAATCCAAGTTTCCCTGGATAAGCGCATAGCCGAGTTACAACGCCTCACATCGCCGTTATAACTTTGCGGTGCGGATGGCCGCCGGGCAGAGTAAAAAAAGTTCAATTTTTAAACGGCAGGCATTTGGGGTGCGATGAAATAGCGTACATATTTTTATGGTGAGCGAATGAGGACATGGGGGATTTTATATCCCCCATTTTATTTGCTGCGACAGCAGACAAGTCACGATGTCCAAGCTAACGGATAAAAAGAGGATACCCAGGCATATCGCGATAATCATGGACGGCAACGGCCGCTGGGCGGAAGGTCAATCCTTGCCGCGGGCGAAGGGGCATATCGAAGGCGTGCGCCGCGTTGAAGAGATTATTGACACGGCGCGTAAGCTCGGGGTCAAGATTGTCACCCTGTTCACTTTTTCGACAGAAAACTGGAACAGGCCCGAAAGCGAAGTTTCCATGATTATGAGCATTCTTTCCGCAGTTCTCGAGAAAAAAATCCAGAAACTCAAACAGGATAACATACAGTTAAGGATGATCGGGAGGACGGACAGGATCCCCCAGCCCCTTTTAAAGACCATCAATGACGTCATCCGCATGACCAGGGAAAACACGGGATTGATCGTCAATTTAGCATTTAATTACGGATCCCGGCTTGAGATCGTTGACGCGGTGCAGAAAATATCGAAATCGGTACAACGCGGGGAGTTGGCCGTGGAGGACATCAATGAGCAGACGGTCAGCGACGCGCTCTATACCAAAGGCCTCCCGGATCCCGATCTGTTAATCCGGACGTCCGGCGAACAGCGCATCAGCAATTTTCTGCTGTGGCAATTATCGTATGCCGAGTTCTATTTTACGGATAAGCTTTGGCCGGATTTTGACGCCAAAGAATTAAAAAAAGCCATTACGGAATATCAGAGCCGGGAGCGGCGCTTCGGGGCGCTGATTACAAAGGAAGCCGTTCATGAATAAAGACCGTTTTTTGAGTTCCACTGTGATGATCATGATAAGCGTGGTGGCCGTGCTAAACCAGTGGTTATTTATCGTCGTCTTGTTGGCCCTCACGGTAGGCGGTTTATATGAATTCTTTTATTTGATTAAAAAGAAGGGCATCCCGATTTACAGCTACACAGGTATTATATTTGGGGTCTTGATTCCGCTATCCATATTTTTTCAGTTCGAGCTTACCAAAAAATGGGAACTGCTGTTTATCGTTGTTGTCTTGTTGTTGATCTTCCTTCTGCAGTTAATCCGCAAGGACAGCAACAATGCGATTGTAGGCATCTCAACAACCCTTTTCGGCGTCCTGTATGTATCCTGGTTTTTCAGCTTTCTCATCAAGATCCGGTTTTTATTGCCCGGAACGGAGGGGGTCAAGTTGCTTGGTTTTATTTTGTTGGTCACGAAATGCGGCGATATGGGGGCCCTGCTCATAGGGAGCAAATTCGGTAAACATCCCCTGTTACCCAGGGTCAGCCCGAATAAAACGGTGGAAGGGAGTATGGGGAGCTTCCTGTTTAGCGTTCTCGCCGCTTGGCTGGGGCGTTCCCTGCTTCCGGCGGCCATAGATTTTTCACTAGGACATATTGTGTTTATAGGCATGTTTTTCGGCGGGCTTGGACAGTTGGGGGATATGTCTGAATCCTTGATCAAGAGGGACTGCCAAGTCAAGGACTCAGGGAAATTATTACCGGCCTTGGGCGGCGTGCTTGACGCGATCGACAGCATTCTTTTTGCCGCGCCGGCATTTTATTTTTATATGACGCAATTAATTTATGCGTGATAGGATGCGATCCAAGCGAGTTGTCATCTTAGGATCAACGGGATCCGTCGGAATCAATGCTTTGAACGTGATTCGCCGCTTTCCGGAAAGATTCAAGGTGGTCGGGTTAACGGCCTACGATAATTTCCGGCTTCTGGAAAAGCAGATTAAGCAATTTTCCCCAACGCATGCGGCGGCCAACACAAACGGCATCCGCCATTTGAAAAGACATGGTGCAGCCAGAAAAACGAAAATCTGGCACGTGGAACGGGACCTCGACAGGCTCGTCGCCCTCAAGGAAGTCGATATTGTTGTTATCGCCATGCGCGGGAGCGCGGCGCTTTTGCCGTTTTTAAGCGCGGTGCGTGCCGGCAAGACGGTTGCGCCGGCCAACAAAGAGGCGCTTGTCATCGCCGGAAATATTTTGTTGCGGGAGGCGGACAAGCATAAGGCCAGAATCATCCCGATCGACAGCGAGCAAAGCGCGATTTTTCAATGCCTGGAGGGCAGGGACCGGAGAGAACTAAAGCGGGTGTTATTGACGGCATCCGGCGGCGCGTTGATCAATATTCCAAAGTCCAGATTTCATAAGCTTACCGTAAAACAAATACTCAACCATCCGCGCTGGAAAATGGGCAGGAAAATCACCGTTGATTCAGCGACGCTGATGAACAAGGGCTTTGAGGTTATTGAGGCGATGGTTCTTTTCCAGCTGACGGTCGGGCAGATCGAAGTGGTCGTGCACCCCGAAGCCATCATCCATTCGATGGCCGAATTCAAGGACGGATCGGTCATGGCCCAATTAAGCGTCACGGACATGCGCCTGCCCATCCAATATGCTTTGACCTATCCGCAGCGGTGGGACACGGGGTTGAAAGCGCTCGATTTGGTCGATATGAAAAAATTAACCTTTTTCCGGCCGGATTGGAAGAGATTTCCCGCGCTACCGCTTGCCGTTGAAGTGGGTCGAAAAGGCGGGACATTGCCCAGCGTGCTGAATGCCGCGGATGAGGAGGCGGTTGAGGCCTTTCTTAAGGAAAGGCTGAAATTTACCGATATTTATGATGTGGTGGCGGGTGTCGTGCGCAAGCACAGGAACATTAAACAACCCGCTTTGCAGGATATTTATGAAGCTGATCGTTGGGCAAGGGAACTGGCCAGGAGGTTCATGAGAGGGAAATCAAGATGATCGGAAGCATCGTTGCCAATCTACAGAACATCTTTGTGTTTGTTGTTTTTTTGAGCGTTTTGATCATTGTCCACGAGTGGGGGCATTTTATAACCGCCAAACGCCTGGGGATCGAAGTCCAGCGGTTCGCGCTGGGTTTTGGGCCGACAATCTTTTCTAAAGTATACGAGGGCACCCGCTATATGATTAATGCCATCCCGTTGGGGGGATATGTCAAGATGGCCGGGGATGAGCGCGCCGAGTACCAGGGAAAACCCGGCGAATTTCTTTCAAAACCCGCGGGGCATAGGGCGCTGGTTGTTTTGAACGGTCCGGTCGTCAATTTCATTCTAGCGTATTTGAGCTTTGTGATTGTTTTCATGATCGGCTACCCGGGTCACTCCACCACGATTACGAAAATCAACGAAGGCGGGCCGGCCGCTGCCGCCGGTTTGCGCGTGGGCGATAAAATCATAGGGGTCGATGCGCGCAAGATTTACGGCTTGTTGAATCTGGACGCGCGCCTGGAGGGGGATAGGGCGGCGCCGGCAACGGTCACGGTTGTCCGCAAGGGCGAGGTGATAGGTTTCACGGTTAACCCCGAGATTGTCGACAAGCCAAATTTGGTGGGTCGCTTACGGAAAGTGCGGGATTTCGGGATAGACACGTTTCCGATAGACGAAAATCTGGCAAATGTCATCGGCGGCCTTGAGCCGGCCTTTCCCGCAAAAAAGGCGGGGCTGGTGGCCGGCGACCGGATAGTAGAAATTGATGGAAAAAAAATCACCGATTGGCAGAGCTTGCAGAGCGCGGTCGAAACGTCCGCGGGGGAACAGATTCGTATTAAAATTATCCGTGACGGCCAGGAACTGATTAAGTCGGTCACCCCGAAAATCGTTACGGCACAGAACGAATCCGGGCAGAATATGCAGGTCAGGAGGATTGGGATCAGTCCCAAGCAGGAGATCACGCTTGACCTTTTCCGCTTCGGTTTTATTGATTCGCTTGTCTTTGCCGGTGAGGAATTATGGTTCATAACGGGGCTGACCTACGAGGCGCTCTACCGGCTGGTTATCGGGGCGGCCAAAGCCGAGGAATCCGTGGCCGGGCCGATTGGCATATTTTACATCGTTAAGGGGGCCGCGGAATCGGGCATCTCCCACCTGCTGTTCGTCCTGGGCGTGATTAGCGCCAGCCTGGCGATATTCAATCTACTGCCGGTGATCCCGCTGGATGGAGGGCATCTTTTTCTATTGGGAATTGAAAAGGTCCGCGGGAGGGCCTTATCCCCCAAGGCGGATGAATACGTGGCGCGGGTCGGTTTCAGCCTGATCATTCTGCTGGCGTTATTTATATTTTATGTTGATTTTGTGCGATGGGGGTGGTTTGATTATATAGGGAATTTGTTCGGCTAGTTCAGGGGTTTATTTCCGTAACACAGAATCGTAGAAATAAGAAATATTAAACATGGGATGGCTAAAATGATTGATCCGGATTTAAGGGAACGAATAAACAGGTATCTTATCAAGGAAACGGATTTTCTTAAAGTCAAGGATAGGCTGAATGATGATCAGCTGCGCAGCTTTGTCAATCAGTCCATTTCAGACCTCTGTCAGCAGCACAACATGCATATTGATCCGGAAACACGCGCGGAAATTATCCGCGAACTTGCCAGCGCAATCATTAGCATGGGGCCGATCCGTCCGTTAATGGAAGATAAAGCGATCACTGAGATTATGATCAACGGCGCCAAGCAGGTCTATTATCAAAAGGCAGGCAAGATTTACAAATCGGACATTAAATTCGACGATAACCACCAGCTGTTTCACACGGTCCAGAAAATTCTGGCCGGAAGCGGGTCGAATAAACGCGTTGACGAGTCTTCGCCGTATGTCGATTTTTCGATGGCGGACGGTTCGCGGGTCAACGTCATTTTGCCTCCATGTTCCCTACTCGGGCCCGTGATGACCATTCGGAAATTCAATGACGATATCGGGACCGTAGATAAGCTGATCGAACTGAAAACACTGGACAAGAAAATTGCAGCCTTGCTGATCGCGGCGATGAAAGCCAAGTTCAATGTGATCTTTTGCGGCTCGACCGGCGCGGGGAAAACGACACTGATGAATGTGTTCTCCCGGCATATCCCCGAGCATGAGCGCATCATCACGATTGAAGACACGCCCGAATTACGTCTTGTCCAGGAGCACGTGGTCAGTTTGGCATCCAAACCCGCGAACATTGAAGGGAAGGGAGAGATCTCCTTGCGCGACCTTTTCGTGAATTCACTGCGCATGCGCCCGGACCGCATTATTATCGGCGAGGTGCGCGGGGAGGAGGTCCTGGACCTCATTCAGTCGATCAGCAGCGGACATAGCGGGTCACTGGCCATTATTCACGCTGAGACGGTCGAGGACTGTTTTAACCGTATGCTGCAGATGATGCTGATGACCGGCATTCAGCTTGCGACGATCGAAATCCAGAAGATCATTGCCAAGGCCGTGGACCTGATTGTCCATGTGGAGCTGTTTTCAGACGGCCGCCGCCGGGTAACGGCGATTTCCGACATTTATTTTGATGACAACACGAACAAGGTCGTCATTAAGGACATTTTTACATTTCAACACAGCGGCATGTCTCCGTCCGGCGAAGTGCTCGGCGAATGGGTCATGACCAAACGGACGCCGTCGTTTATGCCCAAATTCCACAAACGCATGGTGAAATTGCCGGATGGATTTTTCGGTATATAGGATTACGCAGCATGAAATGGTCTAATTTTTTTATTCCGACTATGAAGGAAATCCCCATTGGCACGGAGGCGGTCAGCCACCAATTATTGCTCAGGGCGGGGTTGGTGCATATGCTGACTTCGGGCGTTTATTCGTATTTGCCGCTTGGCCTGCGGGTGTTGCGCCGGGTAGAAGGGATCATCCGCGAAGAGATGAACGCCATCGGGGCCAACGAACTTTTTTTGCCTTGTCTGCATCCGATGGAATTATGGAAACAGACGGGCCGTGATGAGGTTTTGGCCGACGTGATGATTCGATTCAGGGACAAGCGCAAACGCGATATGTGTCTGGGGCCGACGCACGAAGAGGTCATCACCAATTTGGTCAAGGATTTTATCCGGTCCTACCGCCAGTTGCCGACGGTGCTCTATCAGATTCAAACGAAGTTTCGTGATGAGCTGCGCACGCGGTTCGGGATTGTCCGCGCTTGCGAATTCATCATGAAGGACGCGTACAGTTTTGACCGGGACAAAGAGGGGTTGAAAAAGAATTATGACCTGATGTACGGGGCGTATAAAAAAATATTTGACCGCTGCGGACTGGAAACAGTGGTCTTGGAGGCTGATTCAGGGGTGATGGGAGGCGATGTTTCCCATGAATATATGGTTCCGGCGCCTATAGGCGAAGATGCCATCATCACGTGTGATTCCTGCGGAAATCAAACCGGCGCCAACGCTACATACGCCTCCGGAAAAATTTGCCCCAAGTGTAAGAAGGGGAAGTTGTTCTCCCAAGTCGCGATCGAGTTGGGGCATATTTTTCAGCTAGGGACAAAATACAGCGCGGCCCAGGAAGCGCTGTTTCTCGATGAGGACGGCAAGCAGCGGCCGATCATCATGGGATGTTACGGAATCGGGGTCAGCCGGGTGATCGCGGCCATTATTGAAAAGCACAATGACGATAAAGGCATTAAGTGGCCCAAGGAAGTGGCTCCGTTCGATGTTGAAATCCTCCCGGTACCGGGCGCCGATGATAATACCGAGATTAACGAACTGACCGACCGGTATGACCGGGAGTTGGTCGGGCTGGGGATGGAAGTGCTTGTGGATGACCGCCAGGAAAGCGCCGGCCGGAAATTCAACGATGCGGATCTGGTGGGCATTCCGCTGCGGTTGACCATCGGCAAGCGCAATCTCGCCCAGGGAAACGTAGAGATAAAAATACGCGCGTCGAGCGAAGTGATTACCGTTGAAAAAGGATCCGCGGTCCGGAAAATAAAAGAGTTGGCGGGAACCGCCGTATGCGCAGCGAAGAATTAACAGACGAAATCGGATCTCTGATAGCGCCTATACTCACGGAACTAACCGCTGAACTGGTTGAGCTGAATATTAAAAGGCGGGGGGATACGGTTGTAGTGGATGTGATTGCGGACAAACCCAGTGGCGGAATCACGCTGGACGAATGCGCTTATATCAACCGGCAAATCGTCAAGAAACTTGAGCCAGGGAACCTGCTGGGAGATGATTATGTTGTCGAGGTTGCATCGCCCGGATTGGACCGCGCGTTGAAGACATCAAAGGATTTCATGCGGGTGCGCGGCAGGAATGTGCGGTTTCACCTTAAGCAAGCCGTGGAAAATATGATTGAGCATCAAGGCCGGGTTACGGATGTGGCCGGCGATTTCGTTAGCATTGTGATCCAGGGGAAAACCGTCATGATACCGCTGGATGCCATTTCAAAAGCAGTTCAGGTCATCTAATACACTAGAGAAACAGGAAGGATGAAGTCATGGAAAGCAATGAACTGTTAGGGATTTTAGAGCAAATAGAACGGGACAAGGGGATCAAAAAGGAGATTTTGATCGAAGCGGTCGAAGCGGCGGTTACCTCCGCGGCGAAAAAGCTGTGGACGGTCGACAAGAACGAAGAGGTTCGCGCGGTTTTGGACATAAAAACGGGGAAACTGACCGCGTATGCTGGCAATGAGGAAATCCGATCCAGCGAGTTTGGGCGCATCGCCGCGCAAACGGCCAAACAGGTTGTCATCCAGAAAATCCGCGAGGCGGAAAAAGACGTTATTTTTCGCGAATACCAGGAACGGATGGGTGAAATTATCAGCGGCGCGGTTTACCGTTTCGAGAAAGGGACGATCATTGTCGATCTTGGGAAAACCGAGGCGTATATGCCCCGCAAGGAGCAGTCTCCGAAGGAGGAATTCAAGCAGGGGGATCGTATCCGCGCGTATTTCCTGGATGTGCGCCGGGAAAACAAAGGGCCGCAGATCCTCTTATCGCGGGCGAACCCGAATTTTGTCCGGCGCTTGTTCCAGCTGGAGGTGCCGGAAATCTTCGAGGGCATTGTTGAAATCAAGGCCATTTCGCGCGATGTCGGGGAGCGGACCAAAATCGCGGTTTATTCCAAGGACGAAAAAGTGGATTGTGTCGGCGCCTGTGTCGGCATGCGCGGTTCCCGCGTTAAGAACATCGTGTCCGAGCTGCAGGGGGAAAAGATCGATATCGTGCGGTATTCCTCCGATATTAAGGAGTACATTCAGGCCTCCTTGTCCCCCGCGGAAATCGCGCAAATCCAGCTCGATTATGACGGCAAGAAAGCGAACATCATTGTCGCGGACGATCAATTGTCGCTGGCGATCGGCAGGCATGGTCAAAACGTGCGCCTGGCAAGCCAACTGGTCGGCTGGGAACTGAACCTGTTTTCTTTTGAGCAGTGGAAGGAGCTTCAAGCGCAGCAGGAATCCGGCGCACCGGAAGCGGAAGGGGAAGAAGAGGAAGAAACGCAGGAAGTTTCGATCGCCGATCTGCCGGGGGTCGGTGTCAAGCTGATCGAGCAATTAACCGCAGCCGGATTTGACATGCTGGAAAAGATTGCCGAAGCGAGCATCGAAGACCTGGTAAAAGTCAAGGGGCTGGGGAAAGTCAAAGCGGAAAAAATGATTAAGGAAGCAAAGAAACTGCTTAAAGGATAGGCCTTATGAAAGTATCGGAATTAGCCAGGGAATTGGACATCACCAGCACGGACGTGCTTGAGGTCTTGAAATCGTTTAAGTTGAAAGCCAAGGACGCCGATCAAGACCTGAGTTCTGCCGTGATATCGGTCATCAAAAGCGAATTGACGAAACGGTCAAAGGCCGCGGGAAAAACCAAACCGGTCCTAAAAGCGAAGAAAACGCCGGAGACTGCGGAGTCCGGGAAACCAGAGTCGGCAGCTGCGCAACAGGCCGCTAAAGCGGTGACGAAAAAAACGGTTGCGAAAACGGAAGATCAGGTCAAAACGGCCGTCAAGAAAAAAGTCGCCGGCGTGAAAGGGGAGAGGACCGCTCCCAAGGCCAAAAAAATTGTTTCAACCCCGGTCAAAGCGAAGGGCGCCGAAGCCGCGGCCCAAAAAACAAAACCAATTAAGAAAGCGTCCGAAAAAGAGACCGGAAAATCATTTCCAAAAATCAGCAGCGCCCCGGTGATCACGTTAAAACCGCTGGCGCGCAAGCGTAAAAAGTCCATGAAGGGGGATACCGGCGCAGCCGTGGCGGTTGAAAAAACCGCAGACGTAAGAGCGCAGGGTCTGTCCCCCGTGGAAGCTGCGGAAGCCGCAAAACAGCCGGGGGCCCCTCTCCCTGAAACTGCGAAAGAAATCGTACGCGACGAATCCCTCCCGGACATTGAGGTCCAGGTCCCGATTACCGTTAAAGACTTGAGCGTCAAATTGCAGCAAAAACCCAGCATTGTCCTCATGCATTTGATGAAAATGGGGGTCCTCTGTCATATCAATCAGGGGCTCGAAGGGGACATTGTGGGCCGCATTGTGCGGGATTTCGGTTTTAACCTGTCCAAGATCCGCACTCAGGAGGAGCAATTAATCGAACTGCATAAAATAGAGGAGGAGGACGAGTCGCTGCTGAAACCGCGCGCTCCGGTGGTCACGTTTATGGGGCACGTTGATCACGGGAAGACGACCCTGCTGGACCGCATTCGAAAGAGCAGGGTGGCCGACGCGGAGCACGGCGGGATTACCCAGCATATGGGCGCCTATTCCGTATCGGTCCCTAAAGGAAAAATTACGTTCCTGGATACGCCGGGCCATGAGGCGTTTACCGCCATGCGGGCCCGCGGGGCGCATATTACGGATATCGTGGTGCTCGTCGTTGCGGCGGATGAGGGTGTAATGCCCCAAACACTGGAAGCGATTGACCATGCCCGGGCGGCGGATGTTCCCATCGTGGTCGCTTTGACAAAGATAGATAAGAGAACGGCGGAGCCGGACAGGGTCAAAAAGCAGCTTGTGGAGCTTGACCTTAAGGCGGAAGACTGGGGCGGAAAGACCGTTGTCGCCGGGGTTTCCGCGGTCACGGGCGAAGGCGTGGATGAGCTGCTGGAATTGATTTTGCTGGAAGCCGAGCTTTTGGAGCTTAAGGCCAATGACCAGAAAAGCGCGTCCGGCATTGTCGTTGAGGCGCATCTCAGCCACGGCAAGGGGGCCGTGACGACGATTATTGTCCAAAGTGGAGTATTAAAGGAAGGGGACTTAATCGTGGTGGGACCATTTCGCGGAAAGATCCGTGCTATGTTTGATGACCGCGGCCAGGCGGTCAAAACGGCCGGCCCATCGATGCCGGTGGAAATGATTGGCCTTTCGGAAGTCCCGGAGGCCGGAGAGTCATTTTATGTGGTTGAGACCGAAAAGCAGGCGAGGGACATCACATCGCGCCGTCAACTGCAAATTAAGGACCGGAAACTGCATGCCTTTCCAAAAATTACGCTTGAAGGTCTTCAGATGCAGTTGAAGGAGGGGGCCATCCGCGAATTGAATGTCATCATAAAAGCGGATGTCCAGGGGTCGCTTGAAGCGTTGAAGGATTCCCTGGCGAAGATCCCCAGCGATAAGGTGAAGGTGAGGTTCATCCACTGTGCCGTTGGCGACGTCAACGCGTCGGATGTCTTGTTGGCGGCGGCCTCCAAGGCGATTATCATCGCGTTTCATGTGGGGGTCAACGCCAGGGCCGAAGAAGAGATTGGAAAAAATCTGGTGGATGTGCGTGAATACAAGATCATCTATGATGCGGTCAACGACATAAAAAATGCGCTGGAGGGATTGCTGGAAGCCAAGACCAAGAAACATTTCTTGAGCCGCATTGAGATCCGCGAGGTGTTCAAGCTGTCAAAGCACGGGATCGTGGCGGGCTGTTATGTGCAGAAAGGGAAAGTGCACCGCAAGGCGCACGCCGACATCATCCGCGACGGCGCGGTTGTCTTTACGGGGAAAATCGGCTCGCTGAAACGGTTCAAGGACGACGTGAAGGATGTGACGGAAGGGATGGAGTGCGGGGTTACGCTCGAAGGTTTCACGCAATACGAAAAAGGCGATATCATCGAGGCGTATGAGATCGAGTCGATCGCCCAAAAATTATGACAAAGCGGGTCTTCAGCGCCATGCGGCCGACCGGGAAGCTCCACTTGGGGCATTCCGTCGGCGCGCTTTATAACTGGTTGGAGCTCCAGAAAAGGTATAAATGTATTTTCGGGATCGTTGACTGGCATGCGCTCATGGGAGAATATGAGCAGAGCAAGGAGATTCCCGGAAATATTTTGGATATGGCGATCGATTGGATCGCCTGCGGCATTGACCCCGAGAAGTCGATCAT
>MHGR01000069.1:0-3565 GCA_001805655.1 Omnitrophica WOR_2 bacterium RIFCSPHIGHO2_02_FULL_52_10 | reverse complement strand
ATCCTCTCGTGCATCACGCCGCTGGGATGGCTGGAGCGCAACCCCACCTATAAAGAACAGCTGCGCGAAATCAAAACCAGGGATTTGCAGACCTACGGCTTTCTGGGCTATCCGGTGCTGCAGGCGGCCGACATCCTGCTGTATAAGGCCAACGCGGTGCCGATCGGTGAAGACCAGCTGCCGCACATCGAATTGACCCGGGAAATCGCCCGCCGCTTCAACCACATTTATAAGACAAACCTTTTCGCGGATTGCGAAGCGATCTTGACCAAGACGCCGCGCCTGCTGGGCCTGGACGGGCGGAAGATGAGCAAAAGTTACGCGAACGCCATTAACCTTTCCGATTCCGAGAAAGAAATAAAAAGCAAGGTCCGCACCATGTTCACGGACCCCAAGCGCATCAAGCTGGAGGACCCCGGGCATCCGGATGAATGCAATGTGTTCAGTTACTATGAGGTGTTTGCCCCCAAGAAAGCCGGGGAGGTCCGCGCGTGGTGCACCCAGGCGCGCAAAGGGTGCACGGAATGCAAAATGATTCTGGCGGATATCCTCATCGAGGAATTAAAGCCCATACGCGAAAAAAGAAAAGAGCTTGAGCAAGACAAAAAGCGGATCCGTGATATATTAGAAGAAGGGCGCAAGAAGGCGCGGGCGATCGCCCAACAAACGATGAGCGAAATAAAGGAAGTAATTTTTTAAAATGGGATATAAGCTTAAATTGGACGTTTTTGAGGGGCCGCTGGATCTGCTGCTGTATCTGATCAAAAAGAACGACATCGACATCACCGATATCCCCATCACCGAGATTACCCGGCAGTACATGGAATACATTGAGATGATGAAGATGCTGGACCTTGACATCGTGGGCGATTTTCTGGTCATGGCGGCCACACTCATGCAGATTAAATCAAAAATGCTGCTGCCCCCCGAACCTGCCGAAGAAGAGGCGCTTGAAATCGATCCGCGCGATGAGCTGGTGCGCCGCCTGCTGGAATATAAGAAATTCAAGGAAATTGCCGAGACGCTCAAGGCAAAGGAGCTCAGGCGGATGGATTTCTTTGCCCGGGCGGTCGATGAGGAAGCCAGGCAGCAGCTCAGGGAGGATGCCAAGGAAACATTCATTGAAGCCAGTCTTTTTGATTTGATCACGGCTCTGTCCAAGGCGCTGAATAAAGCGCCGGAAGAGGTCATCCATGAGATCGTCACCGATGAATATACGGTCGAGGCGAAGATTCACGATATCCTCCACGGCCTTTTACAGCGCTCCGTTTTATCGCTGGCCGCCTTGTTTCAGGCGGCGAAAAGCAAGATGGAAATCATTGTAACCTTTTTGGCTGTTCTTGAGCTGATCCGGCTGAAGGAGATCAGGGCGGTTCAGGAGCGCTCGTTCGAGGATATTCAAATCATGAAAAATGCAGAGAATATGGCGCCGGCCGATCCGCCAAAAGACGATCAGGGCCGGGGGGAGGGCGGGGACAATGGATGAGCGGCGCAAAGTTATTTTTGACCAGGAAACGGAAGAGGACAGTGTCTATAACCTTTCCTTGAGGCCGGCGGCGGTCGATGAGTTTATCGGCCAGAAGAATGTGGTCGATAATCTGCTGGTCGCGATCACGGCGGCCAGGCAGCGCCGGGAGCCGGTCGAGCATATCCTGTTTTCCGGGCCGCCGGGGCTCGGCAAGACATCCTTGGCGAATATCGTCGCCCATGAAATGGGCGCGCATATCACGATCACCTCCGGCCCCGCCATCGACCGCGCGGGCGATTTGATCGGGATTCTCACGAACCTCGGAGAAGGGGACATTTTATTTATTGATGAAATCCACCGCCTGTCCAAGGTGGTGGAGGAATTTCTATATCCGGCCATGGAGAATTTTAAAATCGACTTTGTCGTGGATAAGGGGCCCTACGCCAAAACGATCAATTTTAATCTCAAGCCGTTCACGTTGATCGGGGCGACCACGCGCAGCGGATTACTCGCCGCTCCTTTAAGGAACCGTTTCGGTATTTTTTTTCACCTGGAATTTTACGGTCCCGAGGAGCTCAGCGAAATCATCGCCCGCTCCGCCAAAAAGCTGAATATCCTCATTGATGACGAAGCAACGGAAATGATCGCCCGGCGGGCCCGGGGAACGCCGCGCATCGCCAACCGGCTCCTGCGCCGCGCTCGCGACTTTGCCCAGGTGAAGACACCGGAGGGGAAGATCACCGCGGAGGTCGCCGCGGAATCGATGCGCACGATCGGCATTGACGACAACGGCCTGGACGCGATTGACCGCAAACTGCTGCATGTCCTGCACAGCCATTACAACGGAGGCCCGGTCGGGGTGGAAACGCTGGCGGCCACCCTGAATGAGGAGGTGGATACCCTCGTTGACGTCATTGAGCCGTATTTGTTAAAGATTGGATTTCTCAAGCGAACGCCCCGCGGAAGGGAGCTCACGGATATTTCGGTCAAGCATATATCGGGCTCTTCCCGCCATGATCTGCACCAGAAATTATAACCAAATTGTTCAACGGGACAAGGCATGACGGCACATTTCGCGAAAATCATGATTATTTCCGGGTCCCTGCTTATCGTGACAGGCGTGTTTTTTTATTTTTTTGAGAAACACGTCGGTTTGGGCCGGTTGCCCGGAGACATCCTGATCAAGAAAGAAAACTTCACGTTCTACCTTCCCATCGCGACTTGTCTAATCATCAGTCTCATCCTAAGCCTGCTTCTTTATCTGTGGAACAAAAAATGAACCGCAACGTTGCGTTAGGCGCTTTAATCCCTGCCTTGCTTGTGGCTGTGTGCCTTACATCGGCCGAATCCAACACGCCGAAATCTGTGCGCGTGGCCATCTTGAGCAAGGCGGCGAATTTCGCGCTGTCCATCCGGGGAAGCTACAAAATCATTGACACGGCAACCGGCCGTGAGCTAAGCGGCGGAAAAAAATTAAAAGAAGCGGACGTGTCCCTTTCCGCCGGGGGGATCATGATCGGGGAGGGGGACTATCCCGCACAGCGCCTGCGCGTCACCGGCCAAAAGGATGTTTCCCTGCATGTGAAGGGAAAAACGAAAAAATACCGCGGCCAGGTCGATATTCTCCGGACAAAGGACAATGCGCTGATGGTGGTGAATACGGTTGACCTTGAGTCGTATGTCCGGGGGGTCTTATACCATGAAATGCCCCGGCGGTGGCCGTTGAATGCCATTAAGGCCCAGGCCGTCGCCACCAGAACATACGCGCTTTATCAGACCCAGGAGCGGGCCGGCCAGCTGTATGACGTCACCAGTGACATTTACTCCCAGGTCTACGGCGGGCGCAGCGCCGAGCGACATCGCACCAATATTGCCGCGAACCGCACGCGCGGCGAAGTGCTGGTCTATAATGACAAGGTTTTACCGGCCTACTTTCATTCCACCTGCGGGGGGCGCACGGAAGACGCCGCTGTGTTATGGAACCACAACCTTAAACCGCTGGCCGGCGTCCCATGCGGCTTTTGCGTCCACTCACCCCATTACAACTGGAAAAGGAATTTCCGCTCCAAAGACATCCAGGACAAGTTAAATCACAAC
>MHGR01000068.1 GCA_001805655.1 Omnitrophica WOR_2 bacterium RIFCSPHIGHO2_02_FULL_52_10 | reverse complement strand
AACATACTGGGAGTTTTGATGCAATGTTTTTTTATCTTGTGCCTCTTAAGCTTACAATGGGTTCTTTTTGGTTACAGTTTGGCGTTTGGGCCGGGAAATCCGTTTATCGGCGGACTGGAATGGTTCGGGCTCAACGGCGTTGGCCAGGCGCCTAACCCGGATTATGCGGCAGATATCCCTCATTTGGCCTTTATGATTTTCCAGGCGATGTTTGCCATCATCACCCCGGCTCTGATTATCGGCGCTTTTGCCGAGCGCATGAAATTTTCGGCCTTTATCTGGTTCAGTCTTCTGTGGGCAACGTTAGTCTATGATCCGATTTGCCACATGGTTTGGGCCGTGGGCGGTTGGGTTAGGACCATGGGAGCGCTGGATTTTGCCGGAGGCACGGTAGTTCATATTAATGCCGGCATCGCCGCTTTGGTGTGCGCTATGGTATTGGGAAAAAGGTATGGTTACGAGAACAAGCCAACGCCGCTTCACAACATACCCTTTACCGTCTTAGGGGCGGCTTTATTATGGTTTGGCTGGTTTGGTTTTAATGCCGGCAGCGCATTGGCGGCTAATGGATTGGCGGCCAATGCTTTTGTTACCACGAATACAGCGGCAGCGGCGGCCGGATTAAGCTGGGCCTTGCTCGAGTGGTGGAAAAGCGGCAAACCGACCATGTTCGGTACCGTAACCGGTGTTGTGGCCGGGCTGGTTGCCATTACCCCCGCGGCCGGTTTTGTCACTCCATGCGCCGCGATTTTCATCGGCTTGAGCGTAAGCGTCGTCTGCTTCCTCGCCGTGAGCATTCTTAAACCCAAATTCGGTTACGATGATTCCCTGGACGCCTTTGGTGTCCATGGTATCGGGGGGACGTGGGGAGCCCTTATGACGGGTGTTTTTGCGACAAAGGCTGTTAATTCCGCCGGCAATGACGGTTTACTCTACGGCAATCCCGAGTTATTCTTTATTCAGTTGAAAGCTGTAGCTATTACCGTGGTCTATTCTTTCGTGGTTTCTTTTGTCATCCTGAAGATAGTGGATATGATCTTCGGGGCGCGGGTGAGCCAGGAAGATGAAGTCATGGGACTTGATCTGACGCAGCACCACGAAAGAGCCTACACTATTTTGGAATAATCTGGGAGAAGAGGAGATAACAATGAAACTTATTACTGCAATTATACAACCACATAGATTGGAAGAGGTTAAAAAAGCCCTATATGAGGCCGATGTCAACTTGATTACTGTCAGTGAAGTCCTTGGGCATGGGCGGCAAAAGGGCGTGGATGAGTATTATCGCGGCTCCAAAGAAAGCGGAAATCTGTTAAGGAAAATACGTCTCGATATCGCGGTTAATGAGAATTTTGTTGAGCCGACCATTAAAGCGATTATCAAAGGCGCTCGAACCGGGAAAATCGGGGACGGCAAGATTTTCGTTGTCGACCTGCCCCGATGCGTTCGCATCAGAACCGGCGATGAGGGTTCTCAGGCTATCGGATAAATGGCATGAACGGCTCAAGTTACAACCCAACCCTGAAAAGGGTTGGGTTGTAACTGCCGAGCGGGACAGTAGTTTGACTCATTCAAAGTGAAAAAGACTGCCGGCCGCCGATAAAAATCTTGACAAAAATAAGGCATGAGTGTATATTCATCTATCTTACTTAAACGGCAATGACGTCTTTAAAGGGGTAGGTTTCCTGGTGGTCAGTTTTACGTTCAGCAGCACTTAAGGGCATTGAAGTCCTCCTCGCGAACATTGGATTTGCAGGGAGGATTTTTTAGTTTTAAGGGCATATTATTTAAATACAAAAGGAGAAACACATGCGAACGCGGATAAACGAAATGGATTTTTTGGCTACTAAAGGAGAGAGGGTTATGAAACCTGAGAGCGGAGGGAAATCGATCCCCGATTATTACGGCAGCAATGTTTTCAATCTCAAGACGATGCGCAATTACCTGTCTGAAAAAGCGTACAAATCGTTAAGCGAGACCATCAAGAACGGAGGGGCCCTGGACCCGAATATTGCGGATGAGGTGGCCGATGCCATGAAGACATGGGCCGTATCCAAAGGGGCGACGCACTACACGCACTGGTTTCAGCCCCTGACCGGATTGACGGCGGAAAAACATGACGCGTTCATACAGCCGGATAACGAAGGCGGCGTAATAGTGGAGTTTTCCGGAAGTGAACTGACCCAAGGCGAGCCGGATGCCTCCAGCTTCCCTTCAGGAGGATTAAGACCGACATTCGAGGCCCGCGGATACACCGGTTGGGACCCGACCAGCCCGGCCTTTATTAAGGAAGGGACGCAAGGGACGGCGACGCTGTGCATTCCCACTTATTTCATCGGCTGGAACGGAGAGGCTTTGGACAAGAAAACCCCGCTGCTGCGCTCCATGAAGGCGGTTGCCAAGCAGGCCGAGCGCTTGGCCAATATCCTTGACATAAAAACCAAGCAAATGGCCTACTCGACGCTGGGCGGCGAGCAGGAATATTTCCTGATCGACAGGGATTTTTATAATGCGCGCATTGACCTGGTGCAAACCGGCCGGACGCTGTTCGGCAAGGCGCCGGCAAAGCACCAGCAGATGGCGGATCATTATTTTGGCGCCATCAAAGACCGTGTTATGGGCTTTATGGAAGACCTGGACAGGGAGATGTGGAAACTTGGTACGCCGCTTAAAACGCGTCACAACGAGGTGGCCCCCGGGCAATTTGAGGTTGCCCCGATTTTCGAGAACCAGAATCTGGCCGTTGACCATAACATGTTGTGCATGGAAGTCATGCAGAAAGTCGCCAAGCGCCATGGCCTGGCCTGCCTGCTGCATGAAAAACCGTTTGCCAATGTCAATGGTTCCGGCAAACATACGAACTGGTCGATTACGGGGCCGGACGGCAAGAACTGGCTTTCTCCGGGGGACAATCCTCACGAGAACGAGAGATTTTTGATCATGCTCTGCGCGGTCATCAAAGCGGTTGATGAGCGGGCGGGGATGCTCCTCGCCTCAATCACGTCGGCCGGAAACGAGCATCGCTTAGGGTCTCATGAGGCTCCGCCGGCGATCATTTCGATCTATCTCGGGGAGCAGCTGACCGATATCATTGAGCAAATTGAAAAGGGAAGCGGGGCGAAAAGCTCGAAGCAAGGCGGGACATTGGAGGTCGGCGTGGATTCACTGCCGAAATTACCCCGGCATGCTTCCGACCGCAACCGGACGTCGCCGTTTGCCTTCACGGGAGCAAAATTCGAGTTCCGGGCCGTTGGCTCGAACATGAACCTGGCCGGGCCGAACATCATGCTCAACGTCATTGTCGCCGACGCTTTGGATGAAATCTGCACGCAGCTGGAAAAGGCGAAGAAATCCAGCAAGAACATCGATAAGGCCGTTCAAAAACTCCTTCAGGACATCATCAAGAAGCACAAAAGGATCGTTTACAACGGCGATAATTACACGGACGAGTGGGTCCAAGAAGCCAAGAAGCGCGGATTGCCCAATCTCAAGACGGTGCCCGAAGCGCTGAAGGAGTCGATTACTCCGGAAGCGATTAAGGTGTTTGAACGGCAGAATGTCCTTTCCAAGAGAGAAGTGCAGTCGCGTTATGACGTGTACATGGAAGGGTATGAGACCATCGTGAAATACGAAGCCGAGCTTTCCGCGACCATCGCCAAGACGACGATCATTCCGGTCGCGCTGGCCTATCAAAGCGGGTTGGCCGAGACGATCAGGTCCGTGGAAGCCGTCAACAAGACTCAATCAACAGCCAGCAGGAAGCTCCTTAAGGAAGTTTCCAAGAAGACCGAGGAGGCCTTGTCCGCCACGGATAAATTAAAGGCGGAAATCGCCACCGGCTCTGTCGTTAAGATGAAGGCGGGCATGAAAGCCTTACGGTCCATCATCGATTCGCTGGAAGAGGTGGTGCCGGCCGAGCAATGGCCCCTTCCTTCATACGCTGAAATGCTGTTTCTCACATAAACCGAGCGTAAAAAAGAGAATAGAAAGCGGATAATATTGAAGGACGGCAGCTGGCCGGCGTTCTACTTCAGTGTTATCCGCTTTTTATTGAGCGGAACAAAACATGGTTCTCTTCATCAAACATATTGATATTGAAGGGCCGGATACTTTCGGGGAATATTTTAGACGCCGGGGGATTGAAGTCCGTACGGTCGATATGCATCATCACGGTTTGCTACCGGAAAACCCGCACGGTATCGATGCCGTCATCAGTCTCGGCGGGCCGATGAACGTGTATGAAGAGGAGAAATACCCCTTTTTAATAGCGGAAAGCGAGTTTATCAAGAAAATCCTCTCCGCGAAGGTCCCGTTTATGGGGATCTGTTTAGGCTCGCAATTACTGGCGAAGGTCTGCGGGGCGAAGGTGCGGATGTCGCCGGAAAAGGAAATCGGATTTTTCCCCGTCCATTTATCCGGCGACGGGCAAAAAGATGCTTTATTCAAAGGGCTTCCGGAGGGGCTGGAGGTGTTCCAGTGGCACGAGGATATGTGGGAATTGCCGTCAGGAGCGACTTTATTGGCTTCATCGCTGGGGTGCCCGCATCAGGCGTTTAAAGTGGGGCCTTGCGCCTACGGCATTCAGTTCCATATGGAGGTAACGGAGCCGACGATTCGCGAGTGGATTGAGGCCTATTTTACCGGGAAAAATATTTCCGAGATGGAGCAGAAAGAAGCAATTTTAGCGGACTATCGCAGACACAGAGATTCATTCAACCGAATGGCCGAGACAATGTATGCCAATTTCTTAAAAGTGATGGATCAAGGAAAGAGAGAAAACAAACATGGGCGATAAAAATATACCCGATTTCAGGATAGCCCTGGCCCAGCTGAATCCGACGGTCGGCGACCTGTCCGGGAACAGACAAATGATCATTGATTCCATCCGGCGGGCAAAGGCCCGGGGGGCCGATATGGCTGTTTTCCCGGAACTCATCATCTGCGGTTATCCGCCGGAAGACCTGTTGTTCAAGGAGCACTTTGTCCGGGAAAACCAGAAGGCGCTGCGATCTTTGTTCAGGGAAACCAAGGGCATTGCCGCTGTCGTCGGATTCATTGACACCGACCGACAGGGGAGGCTGTATAATGCCGCGGCGGTGATTTGCGGCGGCGCGCTCAAAGGGATTTACCGCAAGGAGGAACTGCCCAATTACGGCGTGTTTGACGAGAAAAGATATTTTCATCACGGCGGCGGCAACAAGATATTTTCCATGAACGGTATGCGTTTCGGTGTCAGCATTTGTGAGGACATTTGGAAGGAAGGCGGGGTTTGCGCCAGGCAGGCGGCCCAGGGGGCGCGGCTTCTCATCAACATCTCCTGCTCACCCTATGATGTCGGCAAGCTGAAATTACGGGAGCAGCTTTTAAAAAAGAGGGCCAGGCAGACGAAAGCGTATGTGTGTTACATCAATCTTATCGGCGGACAGGACGAGCTGGTCTTTGACGGCGGCAGCCTGGTCATCGACCCCCGGGGCGCAATCATTGCGTCGGCAAAACAGTTCGAGGGAGATTTGCTCATCGCGGATGTGAATTTAAACGGACGAAGGAGAGCCGCAGCGGCAAAGCCGGGCGTCATCGCTCTGCGCAGGGATAGCGCCGTCCGGGAAAAGGAAGTTATTCAAAACCGCCTGTCCCGGCGCTTGACCCAGCATGAGCGCATTTACAGCGCGCTGGTGCTTGGAACGCGCGACTATGCCCGGAAAAACGGGTTTCAAAAAGCCGTCCTGGGGTTGAGCGGCGGGATGGATTCGTCTCTGGTGGCCGTGATCGCGGCGGACGCTTTGGACGTTGAGAA
>MHGR01000067.1:4365-5856 GCA_001805655.1 Omnitrophica WOR_2 bacterium RIFCSPHIGHO2_02_FULL_52_10 | reverse complement strand
TAGTAGCATAGGAACGAAAGGGTGTAAAGGAGGGAAAATAATTTAAGGCTTTAAAAGATGTTTGAGCTTTTTCCGGGACTCCGCCAGCCGCGCGGTCAGCCCCGGCCCGAGCACTTTATTTTCCAGCATCACATATGTCCGGCTCTTCCAATAATGCTCCTGAACGTCTTCATCGGTGAGCCAGTAATTATTCTTCTGCATGATCTTGTACAGCGTGCAGGCGGTGCAGGGGATGTCCGGCCGGCTTGCGCGCCGGCCCATGAGCATCTCGCGGGCGTAAACCATTTTCTCATTATTCAGGCTCTGCAGCAGGCCCTCTTGATAGGCGTTGCCGAAATCCCCCCAGTAATTGACCGCGCAGCCCAGGAGCCGGCCGTCGTAATTGACCTGAGGATTAATCCACATGTCCAGGCAGCAATTTTTGGCGTAGATGTCCATTCCCTGCCTGTCCCGCATTTCCTGCCGGCTGGCCGCCCCTGAACCGGTTTCCCGGCGGATCAGGTCCTTGTCCTTGATGGGAGAGAACGCCTCGCCGTAGAGGTTCTCCCAGGACAGCTTGACCTTGAACGACATGTTCAATTCCCCGGCCATTTTGCGGGCCTGGCCGATCTGATGCTCGTTATGGCCGAAGGCCACGAACTGCCATTTTAATTTTGGGTAGGGCGTTCTGTACTTTGCCTTATATTTATTGATAGTCTTGATGTTGGCGATGACCCGGTCGAAATTGCCCCGCACGCGGTACATTGAGTAAATTTCCTGGCTGGCCCCGTCAATAGAGCAGGTGATGTTCTGGAAGCGGTATTTTACCAAAGCCTCCAGCACCTTTTCATCGACATTATTGAGATTCGCGCCGTTGACGGCATGCAAAGCGACGTTGCGCTTGTAGGCGTAGGCCATCATGCGGGGGAGCTCCTTATTAAGGAAGATCTCCCTCCAGTTGGACAGCTCGATATTGGAAACCCAGGGGTTGTCATCGACAATTTTCTTGAAATCGCTGAATTTGAGGAAGCCTATCCCTAGGCGTTTTCCCGTCTCCCCCGACGCGGTCGGGCAGGAAGGGCATTTGAGCTGGCAGGCGGTCGAAGTTTCGAGGCGCAGCCTGCGGGGTTTCACATAGGATGTCCGGGGAGGGACCATGGCAGGTGAAAGTATACCATACTCTGGCGTGAATTCCAGGATGCCCTTTGGGTAATCGGTGATTAAAATCGCGGAGCCGCAAACTATTTGTATATTTAATGTATATTTAACTTGTCGGGAATGCTGTTTGAACATAGAATATAAGCATGGAAGGATTGCATATCAGGTTGATGTACTCGCTTTTTTGCGGCTTTATTATCGGGCTGGAGCGCCAGATCCGCGGTAAACCGGTGGACGTCCGCACGAGCATGCTGATTTGTGTCGGGACAATGTTGTATATATTTTTGGGTACGCATGTCAATCAGGGGATTGACGCGGGGAGGATCCTGGGGCAGGTCGTCACCGGTGTGGGTT
>MHGR01000067.1:391-4324 GCA_001805655.1 Omnitrophica WOR_2 bacterium RIFCSPHIGHO2_02_FULL_52_10 | reverse complement strand
AGCGGGGTGACCTCCGCTTCTGTGGTGTGGTTATTGGCCGGCATCGGTGCGGCCATCGGTCTTGGGTACTATTCAACGGGGGTCTTATTAAGCATTGTCGCTTTGGTTATTCTCATCGGTGTCGAATTCTTAGAAGATGTCTTTAAGGCCCTCCCGCGCGCTGTTCGCAAGCATGAAAAAGAAGACAAGCAAAACCATTAGTCCTTAACCGCTCTTATCCTTTCCCTGTTTTAATCATGCCGAATCTTGGCCAGCAGCACGAACCTTAAATGATACATTAGGGACAGACCCTATTTCACAGAGTCTGTTCCCCATTTGTCACCGATTTCAATTTAAGCAATAGAAAGGACCGGGGTCATCATGGCATTAAAGGAGAAAATGAAAGCGCCCGAATTCGCGCTGGCCAACCAGGACGGCCGGGAAGTGAAGCTCAAGGATTTCGAGAAAAAATGGGTCCTGGTCTATTTTTACCCCAAGGACGACACGCCCGGCTGCACGAAAGAGGCCTGCGGCATGCAGGAATACCTGCCGAGGTTTAATAAAATGAACTTTGAAGTTCTGGGGATCAGCCCGGACAATGCGGCCACGCACCGCAAGTTCGCCGACAAGTTTGGGCTTAAGTTCAGCCTGCTGGCCGATGAAGATAAGAAGGTCGCCAAGCTCTACGGCGTGTGGGGCAAGAAGAAATTCATGGGCCGGGAATACATGGGGGTGAACAGGAGCTCCTTTTTGGTTGAACCCGGCGGCAGAATTGCTAAAATATATCCCGCAGTGAAACCGGACATCCATCCCGGGGAAGTTTTTCAGGATGTGCAGAAGCTGTCTTCCTCAAAATAAAGTGCCTTCACGAAAGAGCGGTTGTGAACATCATCCATTCGGTTAAAGAGGTTGGCTTCACGGGCTTTTTGGACATCAGCTTCATGTCGCTGGTGATCTACACCGTCATCATCGGGTTCAAGCGCACCCGGGCGGCGTTCGTGCTGACGGGCATCTTCATCACCGCCGCCGTTTACGTCCTGGCGCGCCAGTTCAACCTGGTCATGACCACCAGCGTTTTTGAAAAGTTCTTCGCGGTCATCCTGATCATCATGATTATCATTTTCCAGGAAGAGCTGAAGCATTTCTTCGAGGAAATCGCGGTGTGGAGCCTCAACCGCCGGCTGCTGCGCAAGAAAATGATTGTCCTCTCGCGCAGCGAAGTGGAGACGCTGGTCCGGACGGTCATGGACTTCGCGCGCGAGAAAATCGGCGCCCTGATTGTGCTCAAGGGAAAAGACATCCTCAGCCGCCATTTGGACGGCGAGATCAGTTTAAATGGCGACCTCAGCGAGGCGCTGCTGAAGAGCATCTTTGACCCGCACTCGGCCGGCCATGACGGCGCGGTCATCATCGACGGCAACCGCGTGACCCATTTTGCCTGCTACCTGCCGTTGTCCAAGCACCTGTCCTTGATCAAGAACAGCGGGACGCGCCACGCCGCCGCCCTGGGCATGAGCGAGGTCAGCGACGCGCTGTGCCTGGTCGTGTCCGAGGAACGGGGTGTCGTGTCCGTCACCCGCAACGGCACCATCCAGGCCATTGACGACCCGGACAAATTAACGCTGCTGCTGCAGAAATTTTACGCGGAAATTAACCCCATCCGCCGGGCCAAGCCCTGGGAGGAATTTTTCAAGAAGAACACTCCGGAGAAAGTGTACGCCGCGCTCGCGGCGGTCGGACTGTGGTTCGTGTTCGTTCACGGGGCGGTGGTGACGTATAAAAGTTTTATCATTCCCGTGACCCATGCCGAGCTGCCCGAGGAATGGGGCATTGCCGCGATCAACCCCGAAGAGATTGAGGTGACGGTCCGGGGTCCGCGCACCTCGTTTTACTTTAACGTTACCGACCGGATTAAAGTGTACATGGACATGAAGATTGTAAAAGGGCCGCAAAGCATCAGGCTCTACAAGGACAATTTTACTGTTCCCAAGGGATTGATCGTGGAGCATTTTGATCCGGAATACATCGAGGTCACCCTGGATAAAAAGCAGAAAGAACTAAAGAAAAACGTCAAGCCCATTAAGATAGAAACGTATCAACAATGATGACACCCATGACAAACTCGCCCGCGCAGGGGCCGTTATTAAACATCCTGACCAGGTATTTTGAAAAAGACCCGTTGATCGCGGCGCAGGTCCTCGAGACGATGAGCGTGGAGGAGGCGGCGGCCGTCGTGAAAGTCATGCCCAACTCGATGGCGGTAAAACTGATCGGCTATGTCAATGACGCGTACTGCGCGCTGCTGCTGGAGCAGCTGCCGAAAAACGTTTTTGAGAAAATCGCCAACAAGGTCGACTCCCAAAAAGCGGCCAACATTTTCCTGAGGTTTTCCCACGAGCGCCGGGAGGAGTTCCTGACCCTGCTGGACGAGAAGCAGAAACGGCAAATCCAGGAGCTGCTCAGTTACCCCGAGGACAGCGCGGGGCGCGCGATGTCGGTTGATTTCATCGCCTTCCACAGCGGCGTTCAGGTCAGGGACGCGGTCAGCAGGATCAGGGATATCGTCAAAAGAGGGTCGGTCCTGTCTTATGTGTATGTCATCGATGAGCAGGAGCATCTGGTGGGGATCCTCAATATGCGCGACCTGCTGCTGGCGGAAGGGGGGAGCAGCCTGGCGCAAATCATGCGCACGGATTTGTTCGCCGTGAATTGTTTTGACGGCCTGGAAAAGGTGGCCAACCTGCTTCAGGATCGGAAATATTTCGCCGCGCCGGTGGTGGATAATGAGAAGCGGATGCTGGGTGTGGTCCGCGCCGAGCAGATGATCGGCAACGTTCAGGATGCCCTTTCCGAGGACATCCAAAAGATGTTCGGTGTCAGCGGTGACGAGCGGTCGTTCTCGCCGATAGGAAGATCCTTGCGCACGCGGCTGCCCTGGCTGTACGTGAACCTGGGGACGGCGTTCCTGGCGGCGGCGGTGGTATCGATGTTCGAGGGCATTATCGCCAAGATTACGGTATTGGCCGTTTATCTTCCCGTGGTCGCGGGGCAGGGCGGCAACGCCGGGGCGCAATCGCTGGCCATCGTAATGCGCGGGCTTGTGATGCGCGAGATCCCCGCGAGTAAAGCCAAAAGCCTGATATTGAAGGAAACATGGATCGGGATCATCAACGGCATCGTGATCGGCATCGTCACGGGGCTGATTGCCTGGTTTTGGCAGGGCAACCCGGTGTTAGGGGTCGTTATCGGTTTGGGGATGCTCGTGAACCTGACCGTCGCCGGGTTTTCCGGGGCCTTTATCCCGCTGGCGATGAAGTCGCTGGGGATGGACCCGGCGCAATGCTCGAGCATTATCCTGACCACCATCACGGATGTCATGGGATTTTTCGCGTTTCTCGGCTTCGCGGTGCTGTTTCAAAACCAGTTGATGTAAAGGAAAGCAATTTCATGGACACCATGATTTGGGCCGGCATCATTACATGCTTCATGCATTCGGCGATGTTTTCCGGGCTGAATTTGGGGTTTTTCGGCGTCAGCCGGTTAAAGCTGTTCGTCCAGGCCGACATGGGCAACCCGGACGCGATCAGGATTTTAAGCCTCCGGAAGGACTCTCATTTTCTGTTGGCGACGCTGTTGTGGGGGAACACGGCCAGCAATGTTCTTATCGCCTTATTGTCGGATTCAATCTTAACGGGCGTGGGCGCCTTCCTGTTCTCAACGATCGGCATTACATTATTGGGGGAAATCTTCCCGCAGGCGTATCTGGCCAAGAACGTCCTGAAATCCAGCATTGTCCTGGTCCCCATTATTAAGTTTTACAGGTTTCTGTTTTATCCCCTGGCGAAACCGACGGCGCTCCTCCTGGACAAATGGCTGGGCAAAGAGAAAATCAGTTATTTTCAGGAAGAAGAGATCAAAGTATTGTTAAGGCACCACGCCCAGTCCAGAATGACG
>MHGR01000067.1:0-368 GCA_001805655.1 Omnitrophica WOR_2 bacterium RIFCSPHIGHO2_02_FULL_52_10 | reverse complement strand
GGGGGCCATCAACTTCCTTTCGATGGATGATGTCAGGATCAAGGAGGAAGGGGAGCGCATCAATCCCAAGAGCATCATCCAGCTCGCGGTCGGCAAAGATGGGCTGCCGGAGTTTCCGCCGCATGAATCTTATCCCGAAGACCCGTTCCTGCGGAGCATAAACGTTTCCAAGGAGAAATGGGTCATTCTGACCAACCTGGCCGGGGAGCCCCTGCTTGTTCTCGACGCGGACCAGTTTCTGCGCGACGCTTTATACAAGGAAGAGAGGAAAAGCATTTATTCGTACTGCCACCGCCCGATCGTGGTCACGGATGACCAGGCGAAACTGGGGGAAATCATGCTGAAATTCAAGGTGAGCGGCCGCCACA
>MHGR01000066.1:1480-7576 GCA_001805655.1 Omnitrophica WOR_2 bacterium RIFCSPHIGHO2_02_FULL_52_10 | reverse complement strand
ATCTTCAGTGGCTTTCGCCAGGATCGATGTTTCTAATCGATCCGCGTCTTCATCTGTCAGCCCCATCTTTGCCCCCAGCTTAGAGGCCTCAGCCGATACGATGGCTTGTCCTGTTGTTGTTTTTGCATGCGCCGTTAAGATCTTCTCGGAAGAAGATTCGTACCTTTCATCTATTTCCTTCATTTTCGCGTTAAAAGTATCGAGGTCTAAGTCAGAAAACGTGCCCGCATAATCAGTGAGAAAACCCTCAAGTTTTTGTTCATTCAGCGTGCGTACGCCTGTTTTCGAATCCAAGTCCGTGACCCTATTCCAGGCTGCCTCACGATATTCCTCATCAAACACTTCATAAAAAACAAGCTCTGCTTTCTGCTGCCTTGTCGAATCACGCAACATCCCCAGCGCCAACACGACTAACTCCCCGAGCGCTTCGGAGAGGTCGGAATCTGCCTTGACCAGGCCGGTTTTATCGGCGATAAACCGGATCGCCAGAGCGGCCAATTGCTTTTGGATGATGCCGCCGTCCTTGGACGTAAAGCCATCAAGTAACGCTTTCATGACTTGTTTAAGTGAGGACAGGTCGGTCTTAGCCAGCCCAAACATATTTTTAAGCTTGTCCGTAATGGCATTGAAGATCTTGGCGAATAAACTATCGCCCGGTGTGCCCGTATTTATGCCGAACACTCCTTCCAATATCCCTATATTAACTCCCGCCATAACGGTGTTAGCGACGAGCGACGCCGCAATGCCGACCAGGAGCTGCGCTATGATGCCGGCATCTTCATCCAGAATAGCTTCCGTGATTTCGTATGTAAGGAAACTGACCCCCGCCCCGACTACCGCCCCAGAGACCGCTCCTACGAGCGCCGCAGTGGTAGCAGATAAACCCGCGCCCGCTGCTGATTGTAACCACCCACTAGGGTTGAGCCCGCCGGCAAACCCCAACATCCCCCCCGAAATCGCGCCGGACAATATCATCCCCCCCATTTCGCTGCACGCGCCTTCCATGACACAGATAGTAGACATGGTGCTGGCGAACTGGGAAACCCCTAACGCAAAAGCGAACGTGCCGAAGGATAACCCTAAAGGACTGAAATATGGCCCAATAATCGCGCCGATAATCTGAATCCCTAACTGCAGGAACGAGGCGCCGATGCTCGTCATGCCGGGCAGATCATCGGAGCGGTCGACCCACTTGTTGCCCCAGACAAAGGCGGTCATGGCGTCCGGGACATATTCGAAGGCGACGTTTTTCTGTTGGTCCAGTGCCGGCGCCAGGACAAAGCCGCTCAACCGCGCCGCGAACTCTTCTTTGGATAGGGATTGCGGCCGGCCGATGTCGGAGAAGAGGACTTCCGCGGCGGTGATCTCGTTGACCGTGACAAAGTGCTCGGAGCTGAAGTTGGCGATAAAAGGCGTTTGGAGTTTCAGGACATCGGCCGGGGCAAGCTTGGCGGCCTTGAGGTCGAGCCCGTAGGCGTCGACCACTTCTTTGATGGCGAAGAGCGAAGTCTTGAGTTTCGCCTCCCCGGGCCGGACGATGTCGTTCATCAAATCGACCATCAGGGAGCTGACGGACAGCTCCACCAGGCTGGCCTCGACATCATGGCTGGCTAAGATATCTTTGAGGGCGAAAACGCCGCAGTTGAGCGGATGGATGCCCGGGTCGCTCAGCCAATCGGTGATTTCGCGGATGCGGTTTCTGGTAAAAGGCTTCTGGGAATCGATGAGCAGCTCGGGGTCGGCGCCTTGGGCCGCCTGTCCCGAAAGCTGCAGTTTGATGCGCGTCTGCTCTTTGTAAGCGATTTGGTTTAAAAGGTGACTGATGCTGCCGGCAATCTGGGCCGAGACGAGATCATCGGCGGACGCCTCGGGGCCGGCTTGCGCGGCCTGTGTAGCCTGCCGCTCCTTCTCGCCCCACAATACCAGGGGATTGTAATTGAACGCCCAGCTGGCCTGCTCGGGCACGAAGACCAGGACAACGGCCAGGGCCACCGCGCGTATCCAGCCTCTGAAGCGGCTGCGGAAATGTTCGGGCTTGCCGGCGCCATCGGCCGCTTCCTCGGACGGATTTAGTTTACCGAAATCAAAGCCCTCGGGCACAGAGGCATCCTGCGCGCTCTCAAAGGTTTTTACGCCTTTTCGAGAAGGGGGCTCATACGGTATCATCCATGAGCCGGGCAGATTAAAATTGTCTCGTTCGTCGGTCATAAATGAGCGCTTGGTTTATGGAGTGAGCAAAGCGAGCGAACATAAACCAGAAGCGCGAACCCTTCGACGTTGCTCAGGGTCCCTCGAAGGAGTCCCGAGCGAAGTCGAGGGATTTACCCCGCCGATTTTTGGCGGGGTCAACACCATGCGCGTGCGCCACTCATGCCGGCCGTACAGGTTGGGCATGAATGACACAGGCGCGATCCTGGCCACCCCTACTGCAAAAACCACCGCGGACATAATATTATTAACAATCGGCATATTAATAAAAATTACTTTTAAGAATTGTATCGTGCTGCTGATCATGGCTATCCTTTGATTTTCAAGCTGGGCACAAATAAAAAGGCTACCGCGGAAAGTGGTAGCCTTTTATCGTTCAACAAAACAACTCTATTGTGCATTGCGCTTCCCGTGGCTTGAGTACGCATCGCATTCCAAATTAGTTGATTTTGTTTATCTGTTTATCGCGTAGAAAGTATAGCACATTATACGACGAGAACAATGGAATGGAAGATTTTTTTAGAGCCGCAACCCGTTGTTATACAACTAGTTAAGCTTCTTATAAAATAAATTATAATTCTGTAGTCGAGAAAACACGGTTTTCTCGTCGAGAAACTGCATTCGCGCCGCGTGAAGGAAATTAGAAAGCGCTTTCTATATTTTTCGATGGGGAACCCTTCGCGCGTATTGATTTTTTCAAATATGTCCTGGATTATGCTGTTTTGTCCCAGTCTAGGATACATAAACTTTCAGACTGCTAGAAAACTCCCTTCCTAGACAGCAAAGAAGACACGAACGTACTGGTTTTCCTTAATTTAAGTTTAGAGGAAACCAGTTACGTAACTAGCTTCATCTAAAAATTTATAAAGGAAAGCTAGTACGAAGTGAGGAGTTTTCTTGTGGAAAATACCGCCGGGTGGTTGTATTGTTAGTTCTTTGAAATTACCAATTTTAACCAGATCCTAGTTGATTACAATGTACATTTCGATAAATGTCCAGTCTGGACATTATAATGTCCACTCTATGCAATACATTATAATATTTCGTTCTGCCAATAAACAGATTGGACATTTTAACAGAACATATTTATTTTACCGTAGGGACAGCACACTGCGCCCCTACCACCTCTTGGCCCCAGGCCACCCACCCTGCTCCGCCGTAGCGAAGTCTATCGCAGATAGGTCCGCCTTCGCCCCGCCTTAGCGGGGCTTCGGCGGGATTTCTCCGAAGTTTTAACGAAGGAGAACTTCGCAGAGGCGAGTCTGGTCGCCCCCTACCGTAGAAGACATTTCTCCAATTCTCGCCGTTCGGCGAGAATTGCGCTGGGACCACAAGGCTTTGACTGTTGGGCTCAATATCTCTCTTTTGCGGCGGCAAGAAAACTCCTCACTTCGTTCGTCGTATCTTCTTTGCTGCATAGGAAAGGAGTTTTCTAGCAGCCTCCGCTTTTTATACTTTCCTATGCTGCGAAAATTGACCACTTGAACAGATGCGCCACGCATGCGAATTTTTAAATTAAAACTTTAAATTTACGCAGTTTTATGTTATGCTTGAACCATGCTGATTACGCGCGCATTGAACGCTGAACTCAAAACTGCCGCCCAACAATATCCGGTGGTTACCCTAACCGGCCCGCGCCAGTCCGGTAAAACAACATTGGTCAAAAAGCATTTTCCAAAACATCAATATCACAATCTTGAAGAGCCGGATACCCGGGAAACCGCCCAAGCGGACCCGCGGAGTTTCTTGTCCAGCAGCGATAAAGGGTTGATTCTGGATGAGGTCCAGCGCGCGCCGGAACTTTTATCTTATATCCAGGGAATCGTTGATAAGACCAAGCAGCGCGGCCGGTTCACTCTGACCGGCAGCCGAAATTTCGAGCTTATGGAAACCGTGACCCAGTCTCTGGCCGGGCGAACCGCGCTTTTATGCCTGCTTCCTCTGAGCATGGATGAGCTGAAAACGGCAAATATCCGGCACACCGTTGATCAGCATTTGCTGAAAGGCTTTTATCCCCGCATTCATGCGGAAAATTTGGATCCGACGAAGGCTTACCGTAATTATTACCAGACCTATATTGAGCGCGATCTAAAGGCGCTCATTCATTTGAGGGACTTAAGTCATTTTCAGAAGTTTGTGCGTTTATGCGCCGGCCGCGTGGGGCAAACTTTCAATGCCAGCGCCCTGGCATCGGAAATCGGCGTCTCGGTCCCAACGGTCAATGCCTGGCTTTCCATTCTGCAGGAATCGTACGTTGTTTTCCTGTTACAGCCGTATTATGCCAACATCCGAAAACGGCTTACAAAATCGCCCAAACTCTACTTTTACGATGTCGGATTAGCGGCCTATCTTCTGGCCATTGAAAATGAAACGCAGATGGCACGCGACCCATTACGCGGCGCGTTATTTGAGAACATGGTCGTGATGGAATTGGTGAAATACCGGTTTAACCGCGGGCAGGACCACAATCTTTGCTTCTTCAGAGACGAGCGCCACCATGAGATTGATGTGGTTATCAAATCCGGAAACACCCTGACAGGCGTTGAAATAAAATCCAGCGCCACTTTTCATGCCGATTTTCTTAAAGGGCTTAAGTATTTTGAAAAACTTTTTAAAGACAAGATTTCCGGATCGATCGTGATCCATGCGGGAGAGGAACATCGGGGCAGGGAGTTTACGGTCTTAAATTACAAAAACGCGTCTGACGCTTTTGAGGAATGAAGATTTTATCGCCCGGCGCCGCTCATCTGCTGGAACGGGCTGTTTTCCATGAAGTCCAGCAGGATGGGGCCGGCGACCAGAATGCCGACCACGGGAAAGATGAAAAGCAGAAGCGGGACAAGCATCTTCATCGGGGCCTTCAGGGCCAATTGCTCCCCGCGCCGGTACCGGGCAAGGCGCATGTCTTCGGAGAGGATATTGAGGGCCTCGGTCACGGAGGTCCCCATTTTATCGGCCTGTATGAGTGTGCGGGAAAAGGTCGAGAGGTCCGGCAATTCATAACGGGTCGCCAGGTCTTTGATGGCGTCGCGCCGGGTCTTGCCGACGTTAATCTCCTGCAGGACCGTATTAAGCTCATCCATCATGACCGAGGGGGCGGACTTTTCCACCACCCATTTCAGGGAAAGCATGAAATCCAGCCCCGCGTTGACGCACAGCCCCAGCAGGTCGATGGCGTCCGGAAGCTCTTTAACGATGACGGCCTTGACCCTTTTAATCCTGCCCTTGAGCCAGAACTCCGGCACCATATATCCCCCCACGATGCCCAGCCCAATCCACCCCCCCACGATGTCGGCCGTTACGGATGGATAGCTAAGGAAGAGGAACACGGCGCCCACGATCTCTTTTATCAGAAAAAACTCCTCCGGAGAGAGGTTGACCCGGGCAATGGCCATCTCCTTGACGAGCCTCTTTCTAAGCGGCCCCTGGCAGAGCGGCTTGTTGACGACCGCAATCCCCAGCAAAATGGAAGACAGCTTCCTTTTCTTCTTCTTGCTTGGAATCGGCGCCATCCCAAGCGACTCCAGGGTCGGCCGGCTCTCCCATCGCAGCGGCGTGAATCCCAGCACGAAGCTGAAGGCGCAGAAATAAACGCAAAGTAACAGTAATACGAACATATGTTTCCTGTTTTCCGTAGGGGCGGCCGGTCCCCTAATTAACCTTGTCCCGCAATGTTCGCTCGCGCTCACGTGACGTCCCAGCTTTCCTTAAAATTTAAAGATGAAGCTGGGACAGTCCTCATTTCCCCGTATTTTAAAGGTTAATGAGGACGGGATTAATTCCGACAACAACTTATGTCGATGAGCCCCGCCAAGGCGGGGCGCAATCGCACCCGGAGCGTACTGGTTTTCCTTAATTTGTCAGAGGAAACCAGTTACGTAACTAATA
>MHGR01000066.1:0-1445 GCA_001805655.1 Omnitrophica WOR_2 bacterium RIFCSPHIGHO2_02_FULL_52_10 | reverse complement strand
GTCCTTTCAGAGGAATGTAACAAAACTAAACACGTTTGTATTAGCTTCCTCTTAAAAAACTAAGGAAAGCTAGTACGCAGCGCAGGGTGTCAAAATCATTGCTCCGGTAGCATAACTTCATTAATCCCGCAATGTTCGCTCGCGCTCACGTGGCGGGATTAATTCCGACAACAACTTATGTTCTTCACTTCGTTCATCCATAAGTTGTGTCGTCATTAAAATTCCTTAAACGTGCTTATCTTCCAAATCAGAAACACCCCGATGGTCTCGGAAATGACCGCGTAGATCAGCAGGGTCCGGCCGAGTTCCGAGGCAATCATATTATCGAATATCTTTCTGTTGGACGAATAGAGCAGAAAGGCGAACGCCACCGGCAGAATGCTCATGACCACCCCCTGAATCTTCCCTTGAATGGTCAGCGTGTCGAGGTTCTGCTGGATCTTGCGGCTTTCGCGGATATTGGTGACGATGCGGTTAAAAATCACGGGAAGGTTCCCGCCCGTCTCGCGGGCCAGCAGGATGGAGGTAATCATCTGCTGCAGCGCCGACGAAGGCATCCGGTTATAGAGATGGTACATCGCCTCCTCCAGGGAAACGCCCATTTTGTTTTCGCCCAGAACAATCCCGAATTCCTTGTTGATGGGATCGGGCATTTCATCGACCACGGCCTCCAGGGCCTGGACCAGGCTTAATCCCCCGCGGAACGAGCTGGACATGATCATCAGGGCGTCCACCAGCTGCCCGCTGAACTTGTCCTTCATTTTTCGCGCCAGGGCCTGGATATAGATCCCGGGAAAAACCAGCCCCATAATCACGCCGAAAATGACCCCGAACAGCTGCATCCCTTCGGGAAACAACAGATAAAAACCGGCCCCGAGCACGGCCGGCGCGATGACAAAAAGCTGGCTGATCTTTTTCGCTTCCGACCGGGGCATCAGCTGCTCCATGCGGTTGGAAAACTTTTGCTGGCGCTTGCCGCCAACGACCGTCAGCTTACGGAAAACTGCCGGAAAAACGGCATAGCCAACCAGCCATACCGTGCAAAATATCAGAAAAAATGTTATTGTAGTCATGTGTACCCCGCCAGCCAACGGGCGATTTGGGTACACCGTAACATAAATTATTGCTTCCCCTCCCTTGATGGGAGTGGTTCGACAGGCTCACCATCCTTCGGTCGAACCATCCTGAGCGAAGCCGAAGGAGGGCTAGGGGGAGGACGCCAAAAATTTGTGTTACAGTGTACTAATAATTATACCGTGAAATTTTGAGCTTTGAGCGAAATATCAAATATTTTTACGTCGGATGTCCCAGGCAGGATGCATCACAGAACATCACTCGTTGCAGTAGTTGTTCCGGCATATGGAAGTGATACAGCTGTCGCAGCCTGGCCCCCTCCCGACAATGGTGAGATCCTCGGACCGTACCGGGAGGCAGTCCTCGCTGCA
>MHGR01000065.1 GCA_001805655.1 Omnitrophica WOR_2 bacterium RIFCSPHIGHO2_02_FULL_52_10 | reverse complement strand
CTCTGTGTCTGCCCACACATTACCGGAGTCCAAAAAAGCGGCCAGTTTAACAAAATCCACAATGGGAATAGTATACTCAACATTGGCCGTAACCAAACTCTCGCCGCCCACCGGGTCGCCGGTATTGGCATCGAGCGGGCCGACCTGCCGCTCATCATACCCGCGGATGGTCCTCGCCCCTCCCGCGAAAAACCGCTCAAAGATGGGGACCTTCTCGGAATCGCCGTAAGCATCGACAATCCCAACCCGCAGGCGCAATTCCAGGACAGATTTAAATTTAAGCGGGATGTAGTAACTGCTCCGCCCTTGCAGGCGGTAAAAATCTTTATCACCACCCAATCCTCCGCCGGCAACATCCGCGCCTCCGGTGAGAACCAGGCCCTTAGTCGGACTGAAAACGCTGTCGGTCGAGTCTCTTGTCACGGAAAACCCGACGGCGCTGATCGAATTGGTCCCCGCCTCCGCCGCCAGGTCGGCCGAGACATTCGCGTCCAGATTCTCGATGGTAACTTCCTCAAACTTGTACAGCATGTTGCCTGACACCAACTCCGTGAACTGCTTGCCGAAACGCAGATCCCCTCCAACTTTCTCCTCATCGTAGGCATACCCCACGTCTTCGTCCTTATTGCGGTCCGTGCGGAAAGCGTCGAATCCGCCGGAGACGGGGTGGTCAAATATCCACGGCTCGGTGAAACTTAAGATCAGGTTATTGCGCGTTGACCCGGTTTCCGCGCGCAACCGCAGCTGTTGCCCGCCCCCGGTGAAGCTCGGCCAATTGGAAAAGTCGAAATTGCGCTGCTCAACCTCGATGAATCCGACCACCTTGTCCACCGTGCTGAATCCGCCGCCGAAACTGAAGCTTCCAGTCTTGGCCTCCTTGACCTGCACCACCAAATCCTTTTGGTCAAACTGTTCGGTGTCCTTGATGTCAAAACTGACGTCCTCAAAGTACCCAAGATTGTTCAAGCGCTCGCGGCTGCGGCGTAATTTACCGCCGTCAAACCGGTCCCCCGGATTCAACCGCAGTTCCCGCCGGACGACGATATCGCGCGTGCGCGTGTTCCCCTCGATATTGATGCGGTTGATGTAGGCCAGGCCGCCTTCTTTGATGTTGATCTTGACCTCGACCCCGCCGGATTGCGGATCCAGCGACGTCGAGTGGTCAACATCGGCAAAGATATATCCCTTGTCAAAATAAAGCGTGCGGATGCTGGCGATATCGACCGTGAGTTTTTCCCGGCTGAACACGCCCCGCTCTTTGATTTCCGCCATGGCCTTCAGGACATCCTCCTGGGCAAGAATTTCGTTCCCGATAACCGTTATCTTGCCGACGTAATATTTTTTGCCTTCGTCAACCTTGATCCGGATATTGACGAACCCGCTGGGCAGGGTTTCCACTTCAAAGTCGGCCGCCGCGTCGATATACCCGTTTTGCTCATAAAAGGATCCGATCCGCTCCATGTCCTCCTTCATCGCCTCTTCTTTGAAATACCCTGAACGGAACCAGCCTTTCCGGCGAGTTTTGATGATGTTGCCAATCTTCTTGTCGTGGAACGCGACATTACCGTCGACATAAATCCGTTTGATCTGGACTTTTTGGCCCTCATTGATAATGAAGTGCAGCTTCGCCTTGTTCGTGGCTTCATCCATGTCCGTCTCCACGTTAACCTCAGCCAGCGTCAGCCCTTTCTTGGCATAAAGCTCTTTAATCATGGTGATGTCGTCATTCAGGGATTTGTTGTCGAAAAATTTTCCCTGCTGGATTTTCATCTTTTTTAGCAAGGCGCGCGAATGGAAATAGCGCGTTTTGGAAAACGTGATCTCATCCACAATGGGCTTTTCGTCCAGGTAAATCATGACCTTAAAGCCGCCCTCAAAATCCTGCCGGTCGACGCGGACGTCCGAAAAATAACCCGTGTTATACAGGCGCTTGAGGTCATCGCTGATCACCGTCTGCAAATACTCCTGCCCCACGCGGGTTTTGATCTTGGAAAGCACCGTGGCGATGCTGATGGACTTATTCCCGATCACTTCAATGGATTTTACGATGGTCGAGGACGGGGCGCTCTCGGCCGCAGGCGCAGGCTCCGGCTGCCCATCGGGAGATTGGGCCCACAGGGGGCATATCGGCAGGAGGAAAAGAAAAACTAATATTAAAATATTACGCGGCATAATGAACTTTGTAGTGTCCGTGGTTGATTATAGGGTCGCCTCAGTTACGTGTCAATCTCCATGTGCCAGATTTTCGAACCGCATATATTCTTTGATAAAAGCAAGCTTAACCGTGGCTACCGGCCCGTTGCGCTGCTTGGCGATAATCACATCCGAAATACCCTTGTTTTCCTCGGTCGGGTTGTAATATTCCTCTCTCAAGAGAAGAACGACCAGGTCCGCATCCTGCTCAATGGCCCCCGATTCGCGCAGGTCCGAAAGCTGCGGGCGATGGTCCTGCCGGGACTCGACGGCCCTGGACAATTGGCTGAGGGCGATGATGGGCACGTTCAACTCGCGCGCCAAAGCCTTGAGAGAGCGGGAAATATCCGATATCTCCTGTTGGCGGCTGTCGGTCTTTGTGCTGCCCCGCATTAACTGAAGATAATCAAGAATGATCAGGTCGACTCCATTATTGGCCTTTAAACGGCGCGCCTTAGCCCTGAGCTCCAGCGCGGAGATGGCCGGCGTGTCATCAATGTAAATTTTTGATTCGGAAAGTTTTCCGGCCGCGGAGGTCAATTTCGGCCAGTCCGGCGGAGACAAAAATCCGCTGCGCACTTTATGGGCATCGACGCGCGCCAAAGAGCAGAGCATTCTTTGGACCAGCTGTTCCTTGGACATCTCGAGGCTGAACATCGCCACGCCCCGCTTGAGCTCGATGCCTACGTGCTCCGCGATGGAAACAGCCAGCGCGCTTTTGCCCATGGACGGCCGTCCGGCCACGATGATCAAGTCTGATTTCTGAAGGCCGGAGGTATAAAAATCAAATCTCGTGAACCCCGTGGCAAGGCCGGTTAAATGCTCCTTGCGCTGGTACAGCTTATCCAGGGTATCAATCCCCTCCCTCACCAAATCCTTGATGTGGAAGGACCTCCGGGCCTCTTTAAGATCCGCCACCTCGAAGATCAGCCGTTCCGCATTATCGACGGCCTCCTCGATGTTCACATTTGAGCCATAACTGTCGGTGATGATGCTGGTGGCGTTCTTGATGAGCCGGCGCAGGACACCCTTCTCCTTCACGATTTGGGCATAATGCTCGACATTGGCGGATGTGGGAACCAAATCAATAATGCTGGAAAGGTAGGTGACGCCCCCGACCTGATCCAGGGTCCCTTCGCTTTTAAGCTTATTGGACAGCGTGATGAGATCGACGTTTTGGTGGGCCTGGTAAAGATCGACCACGGACTTGAAGATCTTGCGGTGGGCGTCTTCGTAAAACCACATCTCATTGAGGACCTCAACGGCCGCTCCAATCGCTTCTGGATCAATCAGCATGGAGCCCAACACGGATTTCTCGGCTTCGATGTTTTGCGGCGGGATTCTTATTTCTTCGTGACCCATAGCCGTATCTTGGCAGTCACTGCCGGATGAAGTTTAACGCCGACTTCAAAAATCCCCAACTCCTGGATCGGCTGCTCAATGACAATATCCTTCTTATTGATGGCATGCCCTTCGAGCTCCAGGGCCTTGGCGATATCGGCCTCCGAAATCGCCCCGTAAAGCTTATCGAGGTCGTTGACTTCCACGCTGAGCGTGCAGGAAACCTTTTTGAGTTTTTCCGCCAAGGTTTCCGCTGCCTGCTTGTCGGCTTCATGTTGGGCCTTGCGCTTCTTTTCCCGCTGCTCGATTTTTTTGAGGTTGGACGGTGTCGCCGCAAAGGCCAATTTTCTCGGCAAAAGATAGTTGCGCGCATATCCGTCCTTGACTTTCACCACATCTCCGAGTTTCCCGAGATACTGCACATCCTGCGATAATATGATTTCCATAAAACCCCCCGGCGATTTGGGCTGTCTGCGGCATGGCTGCCGGTGTCAACCCAGGGTTACTTAATCAGCGTTTGAGGAATCCTCCAAAGATTACTTTTTCACGCTTCCCGACGTCAGCAAAGCCAAATACCGGGCCCTCTTGATGGAGATAGTCAGCTGCCGTTGGTCTTTGGAGGAAATGTCCGAAATTCTGCGGGGGATAATTCTGCCCCGCTCATTCAGGTATTTCTGCAGTAAGGGAAAATTTTTATAATCAATATCCGCGTCCTTGGAAAGCTGGAACCGCGCGGTATTTTTGGGACGGCTGATGAATTTCCGCTTGGTCTTTTTCAGTGTATTAATTCTTTTAGGCAATGGTTTCCTCCATTCATTCTTGGTTTTTCGTGTCTTTTATTCATCCCAGGCGACATCTTCCGGCCTGATCACATTGTCCTGATGGTTATCAACCTCTACCATTTTGTGCTCTATCTTTTCGTCCTTTTCCTTTGCCATTGCGCTGTAATTGCCCAAAAACTGGACGCGCTCGGCGCGCACGTCGATGGCGCTGCGCTTCTCGCCTTCTTTTGTTTCCCAAAACCTGGACTGCAGAACCCCCTCAACAAAGACCGGACGCCCTTTTTTCAGGTATTGGCAGCAAGCCTCCGCCTGTTTGTCCCAAACAGTAACCGTTAAAAAACAGACCTCTTCCTTAAGCTCACCGGAGCTGTCTTTAAATCTCCTGTTCACCGCTATCCCCAGATTCGCCACGGCCGTTCCGCCCGGCGTGGAGCGCAGTTCTGGGTCGCGCGTTAAATTGCCGATTAAAAACACCTTGTTTAAATTCGCCATTTAATCCTCCTCGCACACAAATGCCTTAATTTAAAATCCGTTGTTGCTTGTTGCAAACGATCCGTTTTTATCAAATAACAAACCGCCCTGTCAGGCGCGGGCCGGCTCGGCCGGTTGCTTCGGCTCGACCCGGACAAATATAAAACGGAGAACCTTTTCATTCAATCTCAGCCCGGCTTTCACTTTATCCGCCACATCGCCTTCGCCTTCGAAATTGATCAGGTAATACGTCCCCTCGCCGCACTTTTTGATCTGGAAAGTCAATTTCTGCTTCTCCAGCCACACCTGGCTGTTGATGACTTTCCCGCCGTGCTTGTTGATGGCCTCGGCCACTTCCTTGCGGATCACCTCCTTCGATTCGTTCGTCAACTTCGCGTCGACGATGAGAACCAGTTCATACTTTCTTGCTGACTTAACCATGGTCATTTTTTTCTCCTTCGGTATTCCACTCTATTACGGCACGACATCTGGAACAGATTATTGCGCTTCCTATTTTTTCGCGTTATATTGGTCCATCGCCCTGCTGATGCCGTCCTTAAGGCACAGCAAACAGCACGACACCGCCAGCTCGATGAACGCATTGAGACGCGCCCGTTCGGCCTTCGTGAACTCATCCAGGACGTAGTCTATGGTATTATTTTTATCCGCCGGCCGGCCGATCCCCATGCGCAGGCGCGCAAAATGATCCGTCCCCAGCCGTTGGATCACGGATTTCAGTCCGTTATGGCCGCCGTCACTCCCCTTCGCCCGCAAGCGAAGCTTGTGGTAACCCAGATGGAAATCATCGCAGACAACGAGCACGGCATCCGGCAACAACTCCTTTTTGCTCATGACCTGGTAGACCGCCGACCCCGAATTGTTCATTTTCGTCATCGGGAGCAGCAGGCACAGCGCCCGACCTCCATACGTTCCTTCTGCCGTCAATCCGTTTGTTAAAGAACTTAACTGAAACTTGAGCTTCAATTTCTCGGCCAACCGCTGAACAGTCAAAAAACCAAGATTGTGCCGCGTGTATTCGTAATCCCTTCCGGGATTTCCCAACCCTACCATAAGTCGTATTCCTGACAAAGCCCAAACCTGAGTTGACGCCGCGTTTCGGCGGACGCTTAAAACCGACCTTAAGATTTCTCCTTCGGCTTATCCTCGGCCTTCTTCTCTTCTTTTTTCTC
>MHGR01000064.1 GCA_001805655.1 Omnitrophica WOR_2 bacterium RIFCSPHIGHO2_02_FULL_52_10 | reverse complement strand
GACATCCCATTGGGTATCAACCTCCAGCTCGCGCAACAAAGGTACCATACGGTTTAAAATTTCCGCCACCCCCCCGCCGACGGCCGTTGAGTTGACGTGCAAAATCCTTTTCCCTGCCAATTTCTGGGCAATCAGCCGCAGATCATCGACCACCGACTGTCCAACCACCGGGATGTAATCATCGATATTCGGCATGATACTCCGCAAGTCTCTTTTCGATCTGGGCGATCAGAAATGTCCTTAAATTTTCCATCGTATATGTGTAGGGATCGCAACGGGCGATTCGGTTGGCTAGGCCTTTATCTCCTAAGGATGCCTCAATCCAATGCGAAAAATCATTCGTCCCTTTTTCGAGCCTCAATCTGGCTTCAAATACATGAAAATAGATGGATTCGATTGTGACTCTGAGGAGCGCATCGGCAAATTCCCGGAGGTCATGAACAATGTATTTTGTTGGTAGAACGAAACTTACCGATTTGATAAAGTGAAACTCCTGGCCCTCGTGGACGAATTTATTTCGAGAGGAGGGGTATTTCTTCAAATATTCTTCGATGGTCACAAAGATTTTCTCGCGCAGACTCCGGATTGTCGAGAACTGAACGGTATCGACACTCGCCAGACGTTCTCCCAATTCCTTTTCGCCGAGGAATTCCCGTACCCAGTACGCGAAATCATTGGGCGGCTCTGGCGAGAGGTACTGGTGCTGTTGAATATACCGGTGAGTGTGGTGATAAATCGATGAACCCGAGACGGTTTTGATAAGATCGAGCAGTTCACTGAGAGTAGCTGCCTTTAATCCGGTCAGTTCGGATAAATTGAGACGTGTGTAAAAATGAAACGGTTCTTTAGCTTTATTGAGCCCCGGCATTTGGTGTCTTTCTTTTGAGTTCAAGAATTTGCTTAAGGAATCGGACCACGTCGTTGGGGTTGTTCAGATAATATTCAGCTCTGGAAGATCGATGCCGACCCACACGAATCGTCAGGCCCAATCCCCGTAAGACCTTGAACGCATCTTCATCGGTCTGGTCATCACCGATATAAATCGGCAAAACCGGTTTTGTTTTCTTTGCCGTTTGTGTTTTTTTGAGTAACCACCATACCGCTTTGCCCTTATCCCATGCGATGGGCGGTCTGATTTCTAAAACTTTTTTCCCATAACTCAATTTGATCTTTCTCTGACTGAGATATGGCTTGATGATTTCATGAAAAAGTGTCTTCACTTCCGTTTCTTTTTTTGCATTGACCCCACGGTAATGAAGACTCAGGGTAATTCCTTTATCCTCCAAGTGTACACCAGGAATGGAAGGAATCAATTGGGTGCGGATCTTCTCTCGAATACGATTCCGTGCGTATCGAAAGCGCAAAAAGATCAAGCCGTCAAATTTCTTGTCTAAGCCTTCAATTTCGAAACCGTGGTTTCCAACGTAGGTAATATGATTGACCCCAACCATCCTTTTGATGTCTTTCAAAGCCCTGCCGCTGATAACAATCAGCCGGCACGACGAAATCTTGGAAAGTTTCTTTAGTACCTTCTTTGTTTCAGCATCAAGGATGGCCTTTGCGGGCGTTGCGGCAATCGGCGTCAGGGTACCATCATAATCCAAGAATAACAACAAATCACGGAGCTGGATTTCTTGTTTCAGACAATTCCAAGCATCAAAAAGATATTGGCTGGGTCGGTGTATTTCCCGCTTGTCATTCCGAAGAGCGAAACGACGAGGGCTCTTCATCTAAGAATCTTTCGCTCTTTGATTTTTAGAATGATCCGCTGGGTAAGACAACCTAAAACTCTCGGCCGGATCAGACATTTTATATTTAATTTCGTCATCCTTAAATTTGAATTTCAGCAAATCCGAGATGATTTTCCCTGCCCAGCGGAAGATATTGTTGTGCTGGATGATTTCTCTCATTCTCATCATCCGCCCTTGACGATCTTCCTCGGCAAGCGTCAGGGCCGTGTAGATTCCATCACTAAACTGATTCCGATCATAGGGATTTATCAAAACAGCATCGGTTAATTCCCGAGACGCCCCAGTGAATTGACTTAACACGAGCATCCCCCCGTTATCCGACCGGCTGGAGACATATTCCTTGGCCACCAGATTCATGCCGTCGTGAAGAGAGCTCACAATACCGACATCGCCGATACGATATAGCGCCAGCACCTCCGGCAGAGAAAAGTGCCGACGGACAAAGACAATCGGCTTCCATCCATCGGTGGAATGCTTCCAGTTGATCTCTTCGACCAAACTATTGATCTCGTCGTTTAAGTCTTTATACTCATGAAGATGCAGGCGCGTCACTACTCCGATCTGCAGAAGAACGATTTTTTCCTTAAGTTCAGGATGATTTTTCAGCAGCCGGTCCACCGCCCGCAATTTCTCCGGGATACCTTTGGTGTAATCAATTCGATCTAAGCCAACAATGACTTTTAAGTTGGAGAGTTCAAATTCCTGAATTAAAGTCTCTTGATGGCGCCTGACGTCTTCTGACTCCGCTATTTGATTGATCCCCTCGAAATCAACGCTGATCGGATAAGGCCGGATCAGCGTTTCATGCGTTCCTTTAAATACGGAATAGCGCTCCCGATCGATCTTGCTTTCGATTTCACGGTCAATCACATCAAAAAAGTTATTGCAGTGATAACGGATATGAAATCCTAAAAGGTCATTTGCCAGGAGTCCCTCTAAAAGTTCCCTGCGTTGCGGACAAATGCGAAAGGTCTCGTAACTCGGCCAGGGGATATGCCAAAAATGGGCCGTGATGATTTGGGCAGGGGCCATTTGTTTTAAAAACTTTGCCAGAAGACACAAATGATAGTCCTGAATCCAGACAAAGGCCTTTTTATTCCCCACCTCTTCCATGACCGCCCGAGCGAATTTCTCATTCACCTTTTTGTAATGTTCCCAGTCTTCTCTTCGGAAGATCGGCCGGCGGAAGGCGGTATGGCTGATTGGCCACAAAACTTCGTTGGAGTACCCATAGTAATAACCCAGCTCTTCTTCCTTGGTCAACCAGACCCGTTTGAGAGTATAGCGGGGGCTGCCCTCTGGAACCATAAGTTTCCCTTGGTTATCCGTCACGTGGCGGTCGGCCTGGCCGTTTCCATAAGCTACCCATGTTCCCTGACACGTCTGCATGATGGGATCGAGAGCACTAATCACCCCTCCTACTCCCCGTTGGCACTCGATCCGCCCCTTTTTAAAAACATGGATGTAAGGCTGGCGGTTAGAAACCACACAAAACAAATAATCACCCAGTTTTTCTTGAACGAGCTTTTGTAAATCGGACTTTGTCCACATGGTATGCTCAAGACTTTCAATGGTTGATCATTGAAAGAAAAGGCCGTCACCTGAAATGACTTCAGATGGCGGTTCGATCATCTCTTAATCTCCACAAAGATTGTTTATTCCGGCTCCAATCGCAGATTTGAAAAGAAATTGCTTGGGTTTGGCGTTTTTTTGTGTGTCAGCGCGAGTCGCTAAGAGAATACGGCGATTCCGTTGTCAAATATCTTACTGTGTAATGACCTATGGGATTTATAAAAGAACAATGATTTCTTTTATTATACTGAAGTTTGCTCAAAAGTCAAAACTTTGCCCATGCTTGGCAGGTCAAAGTATTCTCTTCAGGAATTCCGCTGTGTGGGAGGTCTTGTGCTTGACGAGTTCCTCGGGCGGACCTTCGAAGACCACCTCGCCCCCCCTGTCGCCGCCGTCCGGCCCGAGATCGATGATATAATCCGCGTTCTTGATCACCTCCAGGTTATGCTCGATGACAAGCACGGTATTGCCTTTGTCGACCAAGCGCTGCAAAACCTGCAGGAGTTTTTCCACATCAGCAAAATGCAGGCCGGTCGTGGGCTCATCGAGGATGTAAAAGGTGTCATCCGTTGAGGGCTTGCACAACTCGCTGGCCAGCTTGACCCTTTGCGCCTCGCCGCCCGACAGCGTGGTCGCCGACTGCCCCAGCTTTATGTATCCCAAGCCGACGTCATCGAGCGTCTGCAGGATTTTCCTGGCTTTAGGGATGTTTTCGAAAGTTTTCAGTGCATCGATGACAGGCAAGCCCAGGATGTCAGCGATGTTCTTGTCTTTGAAATAAACTTCCAGCGTCTGCTCCGTAAAGCGCTTGCCCATGCACACCTCGCATTCCACATAGACGTCCGGCAGGAAGTGCATTTCGATTTTTTTGATCCCATCCCCGCGGCAGGCCTCACACCGGCCGCCTTTCACGTTAAAACTGAACCTCCCCGGTTTGTAGCCGCGCATTTTTGAGTCGGGCAACTGGCTGAAAATATCCCGGATGTGGTTGAATACGCCGGTATACGTCGCCGGATTGGACCGGGGCGTCCGGCCGATCGGGGACTGGTCGACTTCAATGATCTTGTCGACATATTCGGCGCCGGTTATTTTTTTATGCTTCCCCGGCTTATCTTTGGAGTGATAAATTCTCTGCGCCAGAGACTTGTACAGGATATCATCAACGAGAGTGGATTTTCCCGAGCCGGACACGCCCGTAACGCACGTGAAGGTCCCCAGGGGGATGGTGACGTCAATGTTCTTGAGATTATGCTCTTGGGCGCCGATGATTTTCAGCTTTTTTGTGGCGTCTGCGGGGCGGCGCCGGGCTGGGGTGGGAATCTTCAAGTGCCCGCTGAGGTACCTGCCGGTGGCGGACTGCGTGCATTTTAGAAGTCCGGCGACATCGCCGGCGTAAATGATCCTGCCCCCGAGCTCCCCCGCCCCCGGGCCGATATCGATCACGTAATCGGCGCGGCGGATCGTTTCCTCATCATGCTCGACAACAATCAGCGTGTTACCGAGATCCCGCAGGGCATGCAGCGTTGCCAGCAGGCGCTCATTGTCTTTTTGATGGAGCCCAATGCTGGGTTCATCGAGGATATAGATGACCCCCACCAGCCCGGACCCGACTTGTGTTGCCAGGCGGATGCGCTCGGCCTCGCCGCCGGATAATGTGGAGCTGCGCCTGTCCAGGGTCAGGTATTCCAGGCCGACATTAATGCAGAAGTCCAGACGGCGGAGGATTTCCTTGAGGATCGCTTCGCTGATGGCCTGCTTGTCTTTGCTGAATTTCAGGTTTTTGAAAAACTGTTTGGCTTCCTTGACGGAAAGGGACGTCACCTCAGCGATATTCCTGTCATTTATTTTTACGCTCAAAGATTCCTTTTTCAATCTTGACCCGCGGCAGGCGGGACACGGGGAAATGGACATATACCGCGAGATTTCATCTTTCAGCCAATCGTTGTCGGTTTCCGCGAACATGCGCTCCAGGTAACGGATGGCGCCCTCATAAGGTTTTCCCCAAATCATGGTTGGGCATCCGTAGAGGATTTCCTTGACTGTTTCCTTAGGCAGGCTGTTGAAGGGCTGGTAGGGGTCGATGCCGATGTCCCCGGCCAGCTCCCGCATGACCGCGCGGTAATACATCAAATAGCCCCGCCGTCCTCGTTTCGCCGGGGAGATGGCGTTCACCCAGGGCTTTGCGGGATCCGGGACGAGCAGCTCGGGGTCGATCTCCATCTTGGTGCCCAGTCCCTTGCAGTCCGGGCAGGCGCCGTAGGGGGAATTGAACGAGAAAGTCCTCGGCTCTATTTCAGGGATGTTGATTCCGCAATCCACGCAGGCGTATTGCTCGCTGAATGTTTGTTCGGAAAAGTGGTATTTTGAGCCGGGTTTATCCGCGGGGGCGATGGTCAGGATGCCGCCGCCGGTGTGCAAGGCCGTTTCGATGGAATCGGTTAACCGCTTTTTGATCCCCGGCTTCACCGTGAGCCGGTCAACCACCACTTCAATTTGATGGATCTTGAATTTATCGAGCTTGACTTTGTCCTCTACATGATAAATCCGGCCGTCGGCGCGCAGGCGCGTAAACCCGGCTTTCGCGATTTGGCCGGCGATCTGGCGGTATTCGCCCTTCCGTCCCCGGATGACGG
>MHGR01000063.1 GCA_001805655.1 Omnitrophica WOR_2 bacterium RIFCSPHIGHO2_02_FULL_52_10 | reverse complement strand
GGCCAAGCGCATCGTTCCCAAAAAGATGATCCGGACCGGCATCCCGATGATTGATGTCTTCAACTCGCTGGTGGAGTCCCAGAAACTGCCGATCTTCTCCATCGCCGGGGAGCCGTATAACGAGCTGCTCGCCCGCATCGCCCTGCAGGCCGAGATCGACATGATCATCATCGGCGGGATGGGGTTGAAGTATGACGACTACCTTTTTTTCCGCGACATCTTGGAGGAGCAAGGCGCCCTGTCGCGCTCCGTCCTTTTTATCCACACCGCTTCCGACCCGACGGTCGAATGCCTTCTGGTGCCGGACATGTGCCTGGCCGTGGCCGAGCAGTTCGCCCTGGAAGGGAAAAGGGTCCTGGTCCTGCTGACCGACATGACCAACTTTTCGGACGCGCTGAAAGAAATCGCGATCACGATGGAACAGATTCCGTCCAACCGCGGGTATCCCGGCGACCTGTACAGCCAGCTCGCTTCCCGTTATGAAAAGGCCGTCGATTTTCAGGGGGCCGGTTCCATCACGATCCTGGCGGTGACGACCATGCCCGGCGATGATGTGACCCACCCGGTTCCCGATAACACCGGCTATATCACGGAAGGACAATTCTATCTGCGCGGCGGGCGCATTGAGCCGTTCGGGAGTCTCAGCCGCCTCAAGCAGCAGGTCAACGGCAAGACGCGCTCGGATCACCGCACGATCATGGACCGCATGATCCAGCTGTTTGCCGATTACCGCGAAACCCTTGAAAAACGGTCCATGGGGTTTCAAATGAGCGCCTGGGACAACAAACTGCTGAAGTATGGAAAGCGGTTCGAGGACGAGCTGATGGATCTGTCGGCCAATATCCCTCTCGAAGAAGCGCTCGACAAGGGCTGGACGATCCTGTCGGATATTTTTGACCCCTCGGAAACCGGCATCAGGGATTCCCTCATCCAAGAATATTGGCCAAAGGAAAAAATAAACGTATAATTGAGGGCCCGTTATTCGTCACCCGTGTCCTGTACCATATATTTCGGGCCGCGGGTGGCTGGAAAACGCGGGCGGCGGATAATGGCGAAAATCAAACTGACGAAGGGCGAATTAAAGCGGCAGCGGGACAGCTTAAAGCAGTTCCAGCATTATTTGCCGACATTGCAGCTGAAAAAACAGCAGCTGCAGATGAAAATCCTCGAAGCCCGCAGGCTCAAGGCGGAGCGCGAGGGGGTGCTGCATTCCAAAGCGGAAGAAATTGGCGCATGGGCCGGCCTGCTGGCGGTACCGGGAATCGATTTAAAGGCATTGGTTACGCCGGAAAAAGTCCTGGTGGACATCGTCAATATTGCCGGGGCGAACGTGCCGGTCTACAGCAACATCCATTTTAAACCGGCGGAATATGATCTCTATTCAACGCCGTTCTGGATCGACAGCGGGATCGAGGAACTGCGCATCCTGGTGACCTGTCTCGCCGAGGTCTTTGTGATCCAGCAGCAAATCGATGTCCTGGAGCACGAACTGCGCATTACCACCCAAAGGGTGAATTTGTTCGAGAAAATCAAGATCCCGGAATGCCAGGAAAACATACGCGTGATACGCATCTGCCTGGGGGACCAGCAGGCGAATGCCGTCGGAGTGAGCAAGGTAGTGAAGAAGAAAATAGAGACAAAAAGCCTGGAAGAAGCCAGCGTATAATCGTGAAGCGCTCGTTTGCTGGTGGACAGAAGTTGCGTGAAGCGTGAAACGTGAAGCGCTTCACGCTTCACGATATTCTTAGGGAATAACCAATGATCGTTCCGATGAAAAAAATTTATGTCGTTGTCCAGACAAAGGACATCACCCAGGCGCTGGAATCTTTGCGCGAGCTGGGCTCCGTCCATGTTGAGCATCAAGAGCCCCTGACCGGCTTTCAGTTGGAGGAGAGGCGGGAAGAGGTCGAGATCCTGGAAAACGCCATCGCGATCCTCAGGTCGGTCAAGGTCAAGGAGAGTATCGGACAAAAAGAGGCCGCGGATTGGACGGAAACGGTCAACACGATACTGGAACTTTCCGCCGAGGCTGGTCATTACAAGGAAAGCGTAGCCAAGCGGCAGATCCTGATCAGCCGGTGGGAGCCGTGGGGCGATTTTGACCTGCAGGCCATCCGGGACTTGGCCTCGCGGGGCGTCTATACCCAGCTTTGCGCTGTGGCAAAAGACAAGGGGAACAATGTCCCCAAGGGAATCGTGCTTGAAACAATATTTTCTTCCAGCGGGACCGACTATTGCCTGGCTATTTCCGAGAAAGAAATGGACCTGCCTTTTGAAAAGATTGCCTTCCCCGAAGCGGGCCTTAAGGAGATGATTGATCTGCAAAGCGAGGAACAGGCCAAAGTCAGCCGCGCCGAGGACAAAATCAAACAACACCTGTGTTACCTGAAATCACTGGATCGGACTTTGCTGGAGCGCAAAGACGTCTTGAGTTTTGAGGAAGTCGAGCGGGGCATGCGCGCCGAGGGGGAATTGGCCCTTTTGAAAGGATATTGTCCCAGCAACGCTTGTGATGCTATCGCCGCGAAGACCAAACACGAGCAATGGGGGCTCTTGATGGAGGACCCTTCCCCGGAAGACCAGGTCCCGACACTTTTGCGCAATCCAAAGTGGGCCCGCCTCATTGAACCTATTTATAACATGATGAACATTATCCCCGGTTACCGGGAATTGGACATCAGCCCATTTTTTTTAATATTTTTTTCCATTTTTTTCGGAATGCTTGTCGGCGATGCCGGGTATGGATTGATTTTTTTGCTCATGACCCTGGCGGCTCATTGGAAATTAGGGAAGACAATGCCTAACAAGGCATTTTTATACCTCACGTATGTTTTAAGCACGGTCACGATTATTTGGGGATTGCTGACCGGGACTGTTTTCGGAACGCTTTTATTCGGCCAATTTTTTAAACCCATTTTGCCGTGGCTGACGGAATTTAGAAATGTTCAGATGTTATGTTTCGCGTTGGGGGCCGGCCATTTGACTATTTCCCATGGGTGGAGATTCATCAATAAAATTCCGAAGCCGATGGGGATGCTCTCGGAAATCGGCTGGATTACGCTTCTTTGGGTCGCGTTTTTCTTAGCCAAGATGCTTATTTTAGGCGATCCGTTTTCTATGTTGCCTGTCTATCTGGCCGCAGGCGCCGTCCTTATCATTATGGCCGATATCATTGCTCAAAAACAGGATATAGGGGTGAATTTATTTTTGCTGTTTTTTAGTGTCATCGGTGTTTTTACAGACGTGGTTTCTTACATTCGTCTTTTTGCGGTGGGTTTGGCGGGCGTGTCGATTGCGGATGCTTTCAATCAAATCGCCCTGAAAATCGGATTTCATAACATTCTGCAGGCTATTTTAGCTTCCTTGGTTTTGATTTTTGTGCATTTGTTTTTAAATCTCATTTTAGCCGTTCTGGGTGTTTTGGTGCATGGATTAAGGTTGAATATACTGGAATTTTCCACCCATTTGAATCTGGAATGGACGGGAATGAAATATGAACCGTTTAAAAGTTTAGAAAGGGCTTGATTCAATTAAAAAGGAGAGAAAAAGATGGAACAGGTCGCAATAACATTATGGAAAGACTTTGGGATGGCCGCCGCTTTGGGATTGTCGGCGGTGGGTTCTGCCTTGGGAATCGGAGCGGCGGGTCCTGCGGCCGTAGGCGCCTGGAAAAAGTGTTACGCTCAGAATAAATCCGCGCCGTTTATTTTGGCCCTTTTCATCGGGGCGCCTCTTTCGCAGACGATTTACGGCATGATCGTGATGAATGCCATTGTCAATTCAATGGCCAAGGGGGCATATTTGTTAGGCGGGGGCATCTTCGGCGGACTGGCCATCGGCATGTCGGCCTGGATGCAGGGCGTTATCGGAGCCGCGGCGTCGGACTCCCTGGCCGAGACGGGTAAAGGGACCGGGAATTATCTGATCGTCTTGGGTATTGCGGAAACCGTCGCGCTGTTCGTGATGGTATTTATTATGATGGGCATGGGAAGGATTGCCGTTGCGGGCGGTTAGCTCCACGAATTGTGTCTTTGACAACATTGAACCACCACATTATAATTCTTCCATTAGGATATGGTGGTACCTAAATGATCAGCGATGTTGTCTGTTGCTCAAAAATCAAAGGATGGATTGAAGGTATTAAAAAATGGGGGTGATTAGCTCAGTTGGCCAGAGCACCTGCCTTACATGCAGGGGGTCAGAGGTTCGAGTCCTCTATCGCCCATTTAAGAGAAAGTTGCTGTTGGCTGACGCCGTATGGTACTTAACAATATAGAGCATTAAAAATTTTCTTTACAAAGCATTAGCTAAATATAAAATTATAACTTCAAATTCATGGTTTAGGGGACGTGGTGCCCCGCCTTCTATTATAAAATAATCAAGAATGGCGGCGGGGTCCCGCCAAAGTGAAACGACGGCGGGCTAGCCTGGTCAACATGTCACCCCGCCTTCGGCGGGGTGAAGATCGCGAACTATGCGTCGACAAGCGTTAGATAGCTTATGTATTATGTGTACATTATTCAAAGTGTTAAGAATAAAAGATATTACACCGGTTGTACTCGCTGTGTTGAGTCAAGGATCAGGCAACATAACGAAGGTAAAACCAAGTCTCTAAGGGGCAGAGGTCCTTTTCAGCTTGTGCTGACGGAGTGCTATGACAGCTTAGCCGAGGCCAGGAAACGTGAAACACAAATCAAAAGTTATAAAGGGGGCAACGCTTTTCGCAGGTTAGTGGGAATATTCAATTAGGGGACGTGGTGTAGTCTGGTTAACATGTCAGCTTGTCAAGCTGAAGATCGCGAGTTCAAATCTCGTCGTCCCCGTTTAAATTGCCTTACGTTTGTGGAGCCCCGCGAAGCGGGGCGAACACAAATGTTAGGCAATTTTAATCCCGAGCCATTTTCTGGGTATATTTAGTGGCGAGGGATCATTCGCGAGTTCTCCCTCGCCAGAGGCGATTAGGGGGAACGGCTCGGGACTGCGTCGCCCTTCAAACTTACGTTCCTCGCCTTGCTCGTCCGTAAGTTTGGGGCTCCTTGAAATCTCGTCGTCCGTTAGGGGAGACCCTTAACGGACAATGATCCTCCGATAGAATTTTCTATCGGAGGATTTTTTATGTCCTAAGGAATCAAACAGTTAGGGCAGATATTCCTTCACAGAAAGTAACATTTACAGGCAATCAAAACAGATAGACCTGTGGTCGACAGTAGATAGAATATATGCGCCCAAATTTGCCGAAATCTATCGGATTGCCGTTTTTATTAATGGCGTGTAGTTAATGCAATTTTAGAGATTAATTGCATCGGGGAGATTGAGTTTATTGGCATTAACTAAAACAGCGAAATAATCGAAATTTTCGATTAGATTTTGCCCGTTAATGAAAGATAGGCTCAAAAGAAAGTGATGGCTTACTGAAAAAATAACCGGTTTTTAATTGTTAACAGAGACGAAAGGAGTGTGATATTGCCCTAAGAGATTTTGCCAACTTTTCAACTGGTTGTTCCAATCAAGCTCATCTAATATTTCCCTCAGCTTGTACTTAGGAATCTCAAAAAGGCGGTCGTCATCTGAACCAATAATCTCCTTCTCCTCATAATGAGCCTTATTTCCAGTTTAAAATAAAAGTTGACAAGGATACAGTTATTTTATATTATAGTTTCGAAACTTATTAACTACTAAACAAACGATGACAAGGGGGAAGGAAATGGATAAACATATGGAAGAAAAGATTTTTCAGATGCACGCCGAAGTCTGTAAAAGCATGGCGAATCCTACGCGGCTTAGAATTATGAATCTATTGCGCGAAGGAGAAAAGTCTGTTGAGGAATTAAGAGAGCGATTGAGATTGCCCAAAGCCAACCTTTCCCAGCACCTGGGTGTTTTGCGTCATCGTAGAATCGTATCGACCCGCAGAGACGGTTTGAATATCTACTACAAAGTGGCCAATCCCAAAATAATCCGGGCCTGTGACATCTTGCGCGAAGTCCTTTTTGAACAGCTTCAAGAAGGCCAGCAGTTGATAAGGGGCATTACTAAATAAGGAGATGAGCCGATGTTACGCAAATTAACG
>MHGR01000062.1:8192-9123 GCA_001805655.1 Omnitrophica WOR_2 bacterium RIFCSPHIGHO2_02_FULL_52_10 | reverse complement strand
ACCGTCCTTGTGATGAAAGGAAGCTCAACGCCCATGGATTCGAAAATCGACTGGAATTTGGGACCGACCACGAGGGCGAAAAAAGCGACGGCCCCCATCGCCACCGTAAACAATATGGCCGGGTAAATGATTCCGGAAATGATTGTACTGCGGAAGGAAGCTTGCTGTTCCAGATAAAAGGTAAGTTTATTCAAAATGTCAGGGATGGTCCCGGACGCCTCCCCGACCTCCACCAGGCTGACCCAGAACTGGTTGAAGACTTTCGGGTGGTCCGCCAGAGCGGAACTTAAAGAGCCGCCCTGCTCCACTTTGGCGTGGATGTCCTTGATGGTATTATAGAGTCGCCTGCTTTCGATTTGGGTTTCGATGACCGAAAGGGACCGGATGAGCGGGACCCCGGCTTTAAGCATGGTGGCCAGCTGGCGCGAAAACACTAAAAGATCATGCAGCTTTATTTTTTTGCGCTTGAATTGCTTTTTCTTTTTTTTCTTCCTCGGCTTTAGCTGTGTTGTGGGGGCATGGGTAAGGTCGTTGAGCTCGACGATAAAATAACCCTTGCTCTGCAGTTCGTCGATCAAGGCTGCTTTGCTGCCGGCCTCGACCGTATTCTTCAGCGTTTTTCCGTCCTTGTTTTTGACGGTGTAATAAAATTTAGCCAAACGTCATTCCTTCCTATTCATCGGTGCTGATGCGGCAAGCCTCTTCATAACTGGTGATGCCTTGCTCGACAAGCCGGGCACCCGTGTCAAATATGGTGGCCATGCCGTTTTTCCGGGCGCAGTCCTTGATTTCATGCGAAGTGGCCCCTTTGGAAATCAGTGCGCGGATTTCGTTGTCAACGACCAGTACCTCCGCGGCCACGACCCTCCCCTTATAACCGGTATTTTTGCATTTTTCGCATCCATGGGGCTTGTAGATGAGGTCGCTCTTG
>MHGR01000062.1:3327-8181 GCA_001805655.1 Omnitrophica WOR_2 bacterium RIFCSPHIGHO2_02_FULL_52_10 | reverse complement strand
CCCGTGCTGGACCGGATCGGGCTCATAGGGCTCTTTGCAGTTAGGGCACAACCGCCGGGCCAGCCTCTGCCCCATGACCGCGAGCAACGAGGGCGTTAAAAGATAACCGGGTATTCCGATGTCAACCAGGCGCGTGATGGCCGAGGCGGCATCGTTGGTGTGTAACGTGCTCAAAACGAAGTGCCCGGTGAGGGCCGCGCGGACACAGATGGAGGCGGTTTCCAGGTCGCGGGTTTCACCGACCATGATGATGTCCGGGTCCTGCCGGAGGAATGCTTTCAAAGCGGTCGCAAAGGTCAGCCCGATATCGGGCTTGACCGCGACTTGATTGATGCCGTCAATCTTGTACTCGACCGGATCCTCAACCGTTAAAATGTTTTTTGTCGGGTCGACGATTTCATTCACGGCGGCGTACAGGGTGGTGGATTTACCGCTTCCTGTCGGGCCGGTGATGAAAAACAGGCCGTAAGGGGCGACCAGGCTTTTTCGCAAGGCGTCGATCTGCTTTGCGTCAAACCCCAGGCCGTTCAGTTCCAGCGGGACGGCCCCTTTGTCCAGGATACGCATGACGACCTTTTCGCCCCACACGGTGGGTACCGTTGAAATGCGCAGGTCGACCGTGCGGTTTTCCAGCTTGGCGGACATGGCGCCGTCCTGCGGCAGGCGTTTCTCCGCGATGTCCAGTCTAGAAAGGATCTTGATACGGGACACGATGGGCAGGTGCAAATGCGGCGCCGGCGGCGGCAGGGAATACAGTTGCCCATCGATGCGGTAGCGCAAATGGATCTTGTTCTCAAACGGTTCGATGTGGATATCGCTGGCGCGCTCATCGATCGCTTGGCGGATGATCAGGTCGACGAGCTTGATCACCGGCGCCTCCTCGGCCTTGGCGATCAATTTGTCTAAACTGAGCTCGGTGGCCTCCTGGGCCGACCGCGTCGCAATTTTAAAGTCCTCCCCGGTTTCCGCGTAGGATTTCTCAACCGCATCGCTTAACATGGTGCTTTTCGTTGCGCCGGGGACGGACTCGAAATAAAAGATATCAATGGCTTTGGTGATGACGGATTTCGGGGCGATAATAAGATTGATTTCATGTCCCGTGATGCGCCGCAGGTTATCGAGCAGGAGCAGGTCCAGCGGGTCGTGGACCACGCAGGTTAGGGAATTGAGGTGTTTGGACAGCGGTAAAACGATATTTTTTTTGGCGAATTCCACCGGGACGATCTTTTCCAGTCCCTGATCGGCTTCCGGCCTTATTTTTTCCACGTCCTGGGTGGTGTGGTACGGTATTCCCAGCTGGGAACCCAGGGCCGTCGTCATATTCTCCTCGCTTATGATCCCGAGTTTGATGAGGATTTCTCCGATGCGCCCTTTTTCCTTTTTTTGATGCTCGATCGCCTTCTGGAGCTGCTTTTCGGTGATCAGCCCCTGCTTGATCAAGATTTCGCCTAATTTCAAGTGCTGCATAATACGGTTGTCCTTTACCTTATTGAAGGTATCAATTCAAATGCTGGCTTTCGATCACCGACAATTCCCTGTCAATGAGGGCCCTTTTGTCGGAAGGGATCGTCTGTTCGCGGTCCTTGTTCCACATGCCCGAGGAAAGTGCCTGCTTGGCAATCACTTCATCGATGATGTGGGGAGTGATAAAAATCACTAACTCCCTCTGGCTTTCCGTTTTATTCGTATGCTTGAACGGGGCCCCCAAAACGGGGATGCGCGAAAGGACCGGAACTCTGGTCCTAATGTCATCTAGATCCGACCGGAGCAAACCTCCGATGACAATGGTGTCACCATCGTTAACGCGCAAGATTGACTTTGTGACCCGCTCTTCCGGATCCTTGAATGACTGCCCGCTGAACGTTTCGCCGGTTCTCGCTTCGATGACTTTTGGTTCTATCGCCATGGTGATCTCGCGTGTTTCAATGTTGGCTTGGGGGGTTACCTTTAAGAACACCCCGGTTTCGACGCGTTCGGCCTCGGCTGTGGTATTCGCGGTCCCTTCGGCCGATGTTGTGGTGGAAGAAAGGCCTATGGCTTCATCCGTTTTAATGGAGATTTCCGCGGTTTCGTTATTCAATGTCCGGATGCGGGGCCGAGCAAGATTGCGTGTGTCCGTTTGGGTCCTTAGGAATTCCAGGGCGATGGTGAGCCCGGCGAAGGAGAGTGTGCCGGTCGTGAATTCATTTTCATCTTCCGTTCCTTCAAATGAAAATCCCTGATTTCCTGCTTTGCCTATATTCCGTATGGCCTTATTTTGGTTAAACGGAAGCAACAGGGCTCTTTGCGCCCCGGTGAATGCAACCGGGGTTTGCCCGAATTTTGCCCCGAACAGGTCTGCGGTGCTTTTCGAAATGTCCAGCATTTCTGTCTCGATGAGGATTTGCGGAATACGGACATCCAGCCGCGCGATGGTCTGCTCAATCAGCGGGAACTGGCTGGGGAAATCGCTGACAATGAGGCTGTTGGTGCGCGTGTCCTGGACCACGGCCCCTGACTCGGACAAAACGCTTTGGACGGCGGCAAGGATACCCGCGCTTACGGCGGTAGCAGTAGTGGAAGTTGTATTTGTCGGGGTGCTGCTTTCATCCTTGAAATTAAGAGTGGTGTTCAGCTTTGACGACGGGACGGTTGCGAACCGCAACGGATAGACCCTGGTCATCAACTGGCGGTCGGCGGATGGCTGCTCCTGAACGACAAAGATATTACTCGCGGGGTCGATTTCGTAGGTCAGGTTGTTGGCCGAGAGGATGCGCTCAAGCGCTTTTTCAACCGGGACGTTTTCCAGATAGAGATCAATGGTCTTCGAGGCGACATCCGCGGCGGCGATGAAATTCAACCCCGATTGCTGAGAGAATATTTTCAGAACGCTGTTGAGGTTGGCGTCCGAAAAATCCATGGAGATGGTCTTAACCGGCTCCAGGTAAAGCAGTTCATCGAGGGTCTCGACTCCCTGGGCGCGCGGCGGGCACAGGACCGGCGGCAACAGGAATAGGACCGTCGCGATAATGATTAATGGATTCTTATTCATGATGAACTCCTTATGGTTTGATTGTTATACTTGCGCCGTGGAACGTGCCACGGATAGCGGTTTTCTCAATTTCGGTTATCCGTACATCCTCAATGGTATCCCCAATGTCAACAATCTGTTCGTTTATGATGGCCTGCGGTCGGTCGGAGTCCCATATGATCCCGGTTATCTCGAACGTTGGAATGGGTGGTAGAGGTTCCTCCGTTACCGGGATGTTAAAAATCGGCGCGCTCGTTGCCGGTTCTGTTATTTCGGGTTTATCCATAGGCTCTTCGTCCTCCGGTTCCGTTTCGGGCAGTTGAGATTCGAACGGATTTTGGATGGAATTCAGTTTTGGCTTCAACTGCTCCATAGTGGTCAATTCTTCCTCCTGCGCATAAACGGCCGCTGGAGAGCATGCCAAAAAGAAACCCGCTGAAAGCAAGCCTAGGGCGAAAATAAAGATGCCAGGGGCGTTAGTCCCTGGTATTTTACACATTTTTGAATCCCACCGATTCAATGTCAACCGTCACCTCGATGTATTCTGCATCGTCTTCGTTATCGAAGTCTTGTCGTGTTCCTCTCATCAAGAAACCATGTTTCTGCGCGTCGCTCTGGGTGCCTGACCATTCGCCGATCCGGATGGAATAAGGCGAATTTTCTATATCATACATAAACCAGATAATATCCGCGTAATTTTGCGACTGGATATTAATCTGGACCTTTGTCAACCGCACATAGTCGTTGGCCTGTTGCTGGGACGGTGAAAAAGATGTGATCTGAACATTCCGTTTCAGAGCGATCTCGGCCAGGATCTCGATAAGCCGGTTGTCGGAAATGATTTCAGGGGCGCCCTTCACAAATTCGGCATGTTTCTTTCTCACGGCCTCGAAATCCTGCAGGGCCGTGTACCGTTGCTCAAGATTGCCCAGGTCGCTTTTGAGGGACCGGATTTTTTGGGCGTTGGTCTGGTAAGCCCAGATGCCGAAAATGAGCGTGATGAAGATCATCGCCGTGTTGAACAGAAGGTCGGGCCTGCGCACCAAATGAGCCTTGGCAAGGTTCCAATCAATCTCCTTGAGATCTTCAATGTTGATTTTATTTAGATCGCGTAAGTCCATATTTGTGAAGACAGACGATTTTGAAAAAAGTCACATCGTGCTCGTTAATTTTTTCTATTTGTGTGGTTTGAAGGTCGATGCTCTCAAAAAATTGGGCAAAATCATTATTTTTCTTAAGTGCGCCTAACAGAGTCTTCACAAGCCGGAACTGGAGGTTTTTATCCAATGAGAAGGCGTAACCGTCAATGGTGAGCGTTAACGTCGGACGGACGTCTTCGCTGGCAGAGCCGGGGGCGGCTTGGGCCGCGCCGGCCGCACTGGTTTTTGCGCTGCTCATGAATTTCGAGTCATCGTATTTAATATTGAGAGCGTCGATCCAGGTGCCCTCGGGAAGCAACTCTGGGATCAAGGCCAAAAATACGGTTATGTTGCTCTTGGTCCTGGTAGCAGTGAAATAATCCAGTTTGGCTTGCAAGTTCTCGTCGAGCTGCTGGATTGTAGTGATATCGGCATCTTGATACAAACCCAGTTTTTTTTGCAGGTCAGAAATGTTTTGATTGTATTTCTGAACGGTGAAAGATGGCAACAAGAATGAGGCCGCGATCACGGGCACGCAGACCAGCGTCGTTGCAATGATTGATTTTATGTTGATGGGACGTTTCACAGGGGCTTCGGTGGGCAGAGTTTTCCGCGGCTTTTTTTTCACTAAGTTAAATGAGATTGCTTCGCCTTTGGAAGCCAGAATGCTTGCGCCGTACGCATTCAGGATGCCGAGTCCCATTT
>MHGR01000062.1:3122-3317 GCA_001805655.1 Omnitrophica WOR_2 bacterium RIFCSPHIGHO2_02_FULL_52_10 | reverse complement strand
TTCGATGATTTCCTGGGAGTTGATGGCGGCAACCGGGATATTCAAAAACTCCTCCAAGTGTTTGGTCAGTTCCTGCTGCTGGGACAATGCCAGGAGGAAGATCCTTTTGACCTGCAGCTGCTCATTCTGGCGGTTGAAATAATCGAGGGAAATCCGCACCTCCTTACCGAGTTTCTTGAGGTCATTATCCAGGTC
>MHGR01000062.1:0-3056 GCA_001805655.1 Omnitrophica WOR_2 bacterium RIFCSPHIGHO2_02_FULL_52_10 | reverse complement strand
TGGCGTTTAGGGCGCGGATTAAGCTCAACGCCGCCGGTTCGACAACAGTGGCGCTCAGAGAAACTGATTCCAATATGCTCGTGTAGGCTTCCAAGGCGTCATTCTTGATAGCGACGAAAATGATACGGATGAACTTGCGGCCCTTCTGCTCGATCGTGATGGGATGGAACGCAAACGACAATTCTTCCAGGGAAAAAGGGATATATTTGCTAATTTCAAATTCGACGACGCTCTTAATCTCATGTTGCTGCATTAACGGTATCATGAACGTGCGAAAAATAATATCACGCGTGGGCAGAGAAAGATTTACGGGACAGCCGGAAATTTTGTACTTGTTCAGGGTGTTTTTGATGGTTAACGCCAGTTTTGATGTTTGGTGGTCGGCCGCGTCGCTTTTAAGATTAGCGTTGTCTCTCTTTTCCAGCGGGATATGGAACGCCTTTTTGGCGATAGCGCCTTCGGTTTCCACGAAATAGAGCGCTTGGTTCCCCCAGAACATGCCCAATTGTTTTGGTTCGGCCATCATGAACAATACCTCGTCCCGCGGGGGCGGGCATTGCCTAATCCTATGTTCCCCGTTTTGCCTTGCGGGATTGGGATTTGAGCCATTTATCTACCTCCTGCTTATCAAAACGCCATACGCCGCCAATCTTAATGCCGGAAATCTTCCGCTGGTTAAGCCAGTTGTAGATCGTTTGCTTCTGCAGTTTTAAATATTTCGCTAAATCATCGACGTCAAGGAGATTACGCATAATGTTTTATCTAAATAGTAATATAAAAGTGCCAGCTAGTGAATATTTATCTAATCTTAATTACACTATAATAGATTTACTTTGTCAATTTAATTGTAAACTATTTTGATTTAATTAGTTATATGAATAAATGGGTGTTAGGAGCGAAGATTGGAGGGCTTAAAAGGTTACGTTTGCGACCGCTTTGTAGGAAGCGGAACCCGGTGGTCCGGGAATACCGGGGAATACAGCGGTGTCAATGGTGAATACGGTATTACCCAGTTGCTCGGTGTAGGAGATACTATCCAGCGGGGTATCGGAAAGTTGGTCCATATAAATCCGGGCAAAACCCCCTTCGGCAAGGGCTTGCGCTTGGATGAAGCGGACCTCTTCTTCAGCGCTTTTGACTTGGCTGACATTCAGGCTGAGGGCGCTGATTGCCAAAACCATGGATATAATGATGATGATAAGAACAGTAACAAAAACGATCCCGCGTTGATTATTTTTCAGGCATTTGAACATTTTGACCCGTTATCCTTTGTCCTGTTCTGCCTCATTCATCTGGATGTAACTTTGACATTTGGGGCATATCAAAATGTCATTTTTTTGGCCGTTTCCGCCACTTCCTTCCCGTTCTTTCCGTGTCCAGGGAGATGACGATTTCCTTTGCCGGTAGTCGAAGAACAGGTGCGTGCAAAAGGGACATTGTTGTAAGTATTTTGTTTCGTTAAGGATACTGTTTCTGCGGTAATTATAAAATATCCACAGGATAAAGACAAGGAATATTGAAACGCATAAATATACGGCTATGGCAGAAGAAAAGCCTATTTTTAGCATGGTGTTCCGGTATTCCCCATTTAACGGGTACGGAATTGTAACGGTTTGTAGGATGGAACTATGATTCCCGGATCATTGACCGGCGGTCCACTTTCCTTACCGGGGAGATCCTCCTGCTCAGCATTAAAAGTCGATTTGATTACCTCCTTTTGCTGGCTATCCGGGATAGTATCCGTTAATGGCTTGCGGATCGTTTTTATGGCAAAAGGGCTTGATTCCTTTTCTGCGGATTGATAAGGGAGTTGAATGAGCCCGTTATCCTGAAATTGTGATTTTTGAGAATCCTCATCGGGTAGGATTCCGTGATTCAGAGGTTCCGGTCTCCACAGGTCATTTTGCTTCAGGATGGGGCCCAAAAAGAAAAAATTTGGTTTGGGGGAGGCCGGGTCAATCTCAAACACGATCGTGCAGAGGTTGAATAAAACGAGATGGCATAACAAAGCGATAAGTAAGGAAGCCGCAGTTAGGATTTTGGTGTTCATGTAACGGGCGCATCAGTTCTCTTGATTCGTCGCGATATTTATCCGCTCGATGCCAAGGTTCCTGCAAAGGTCCCAAACGTCGACAATTCGGCCGACGGAGGCCCTCCGGTCAGCTTTAATCAACAACGGGCGCATTTTGGCGTCGGACTGGCTCAACCGGTTTTCCAGCTCTTTTAAGGTGATCACGTCGTTGTTTAAGTAAATAATGTTCTCGCTGGTGATCGTGACAATGAGATTTTCTTCCCTGAGGATGTCGCTGGTGACGGCTTTGGGCAGTTTCACGTTGATGCCCGACTGGAACGTGAACGATGAGGAAAGCATGAAGAAAATCAGCAGCAGGAAAATGACGTCGACCAACGGGGCAATGTCAATCTGGCCGAGACCGTACTCCAATTTTGCTTGCTTTTTTAGTTTCACGGCTAATCATTCCTCGCGGCCGGTGTTTCCGTCAGCTGGCATAAGAAATTTACAAGCTCTGTCGCCCCGTGCTCCATTTCGAGCACGAAGGTGTTCGTGCGGTGGACAAAGTAGTTATACGCCACGTATGTTGGGATGGAGACCATCAGTCCGGCCACCGTAGTGATCAGGGCCTCCCCTATACCGCCGGCGAGATCACCAGGGGTTACCGGATTGAGTCCTGCGGCGCGTACTTGAATGGTGTGGAAGCTGGAGGTCATGCCGGTCACGGTGCCCAGCAGTCCCAATAGGGGGCTGATGTGGGCAATGGTCGCCAAGGCGCTGAGCCTGCTTTCCAACTTGGGAATCTCAAATAAGCTGGCGTCTTCGATGCTTTCCTTGATTTCCTCGCGGGATGCGCCGAATTTGAGGATGCCGGCCTTCAGGATTTTGGCGACCGGTGAACGGCTGCCGTCGCAGAGGTCAATCGATTCTTTAATTCGGTTGTTCTTGATGAAAGAGAAAATCTGCTGTTTGAGTTGCGGAACATTGGTCTTGATATGCATGTAATAGAGCAGTTTTTCGATAATGATTCCCAGCGAGAATATCG
>MHGR01000061.1:7755-8389 GCA_001805655.1 Omnitrophica WOR_2 bacterium RIFCSPHIGHO2_02_FULL_52_10 | reverse complement strand
CCTCACGGGCCTGGTCAACAAGACCGCCGGCAAAGCCGGCATCTTCGGCCATGATATTGACACCGATCACATGCGGGCCAAGAGGATCACGGGGGTCGTGCCCCAGGAAATGAATTTCAACGTCTTCGAGCGCGTGGAAGATATCGTGGTCAACCAGGCGGGCTATTTCGGCATCGGCCGCCGGGCCGCTTATGAGGAGGCCCGGGAACTTCTCCAGAAGCTGCATTTATGGGATAAGCGCCATGAGCCCGCGCGAAACCTTTCCGGCGGGATGAAACGCCGGCTGATGATTGCCCGGGCGCTGGTCAATAAACCGAAACTGCTGATCCTGGATGAGCCGACCGCCGGCGTTGACGTGGAGCTGCGGCATTCGATGTGGGAATACCTGGGGGAGATCAACCGCGGCGGCGTCACGATCCTTTTGACGACCCATTATCTGGAAGAGATCGAGCGGCTCTGCCGGCAGGCGGCCATCATCAAGGAGGGCCGGATCATCGCCTACGACCGGGTGAAGAACCTGGTGAAGCTGGTGACGCAGGAAACGTATGTCGTCCACGTCGACAAAATCGCCGGCGTGGAGGATTTAAAAAGCTACAACCCTGTGGTTCTTGATGAAAACACTTTTGAGGTGGAT
>MHGR01000061.1:1673-7741 GCA_001805655.1 Omnitrophica WOR_2 bacterium RIFCSPHIGHO2_02_FULL_52_10 | reverse complement strand
CGAGAAATTGTATTTGAGCATCCTTAAATCGGAAACAAAGTTCGGAGCCGGGGCATGAGCTGGAACGAACAATATACCGCTTATGCCACGATCGTGCGCAAGGAGGCGACCCGGGTGTTCCGGATCTGGCCGCAGACGCTCATCCCGCCGGTCGTGACGCAGACATTATATTTTCTCATCTTCGGCAAGCTCATCGGCTCGCAGATCGGGGACATTCACGGCGTGAGCTACATGGCGTTCATCGTCCCGGGCCTGGTCATGATGGCCGTGATCAACAACTCGTTCGTGAACGTGGTCGGCTCGTTCTTCAGCGCCAAGTTCCAGCGCAGCATCGAGGAGATCCTGGTCTCTTCGGCCTCCAACAGGGTGATCATCGCCGGCTATGTCACGGGGGGTGTCGTGCGCGGCATCATCGTGGGGGCGCTGGTCTTTTTGGTATCCCTGTTCTTTACCCGGCCGGTGCTGGCGCCCCCGGGCATCATCGTTTCGTTTATTGTCCTGACCTCCGTGGTCTTCGCCCTGGGCGGCTTCTTAAACGCCATTTTCGCCAAGAAATTTGACGACATATCGATCTTCCCGACCTTTATCCTGACCCCGCTGATTTATTTGGGCGGCGTTTTTTATTCCATCCAAAGCCTGCCACCGTTCTGGCAAGTGCTCTCCCACTACAACCCGGTGCTCTACATGGTCAACGGCTTCCGCTACGGATTCCACGGCTTTTCCGATGTCAATGTTCTCCTGAGCTTCCTGATCCTGGCGGTGTTGGCCGTTATGCTCCTGGCGGCCAACCTGTTTTTGCTGGCGCGCGGGACAGGGCTGAAAACGTAGCGCCCCGTCCTTGAAAATATGTGTTTTAACTTGTTTTAAGCGCAGGAAAAGTTAGAATAATTTTATGGTTCGACGCGCTTCGTGCCAGTTTTCCTTTAAACGATGGAAGAAAGTCCCGGGTATGCCCGTGGGGATCCAGTGAGCAAAACCCATAAAATCAAAAATATTCTGGTCGTTGACGACGACCCGACCATGACGGCCATGCTGGCTAAGGTCCTCAAGGACAACAAGTTTCAGGTCAAGACCGTCAATGAGGCGGTCGAAGGCCTGGAATACGCCATGACGCACAAGCCGGATTTGATTATTCTGGATGTCATGATGCCGATCGTGAACGGGTATAATTTCTGCCGGCTGATTAAGCAGGAGCAGGCGCAGAAGGATATCCCGGTCCTTCTGCTGACCGCCAGGGACCAGCTGAAAGATATCGAAATCGGCCTGGAAATGGGCGCCGAGGCCTATTTGACCAAACCGTTGAACACGGAAGAGCTGCTTAAGACCATCAAAGTCATCGAAGCTTCAGAGAAATGACTCGTTCGACGGCGCCCAAGCCATCGCCTTTTTAGGCGGGAACAAAAGGCGCCGTCGAAGGGGTGATTCCGCGGCGTTTAAACACTCCAAAGGATGATGAAATTTTTTGAACAGATAGGGGGCAAGGTCACGGCCTGGGCCCGCGTGCTCATCGATTCCATCCGGCTTTGTTGTGATACGCTCTATTGGGTCGTCATGGGGCCGTTCAAGAAGAAGCCGCTGCACGTGGAGATCGTCTCCGAGCAGATGGTCTACATGGGCATCCAGTCGATCATCATCGTTTTCTTTGTGATGTTCTTCACGGGGATCGTCCTGGCGATGCAGTCGGCGCCGCAGCTGATCCAGATGGGGGGGCTGATTTACGTGGCCAGCCTGGTCACGATCTCCATCTGCCGCGAGCTGGGGCCGGTCCTGACCGCCTTGGTCATCGCCGGGCGCATCGGCGCGGCGATCACCGCCGAGATCGGCTCGATGAAGGTCAACGAGCAGATCGAGGCGCTGGATACCATGGCCATCAGCCCGATCCGTTACCTGGTGGTCCCCAAGCTCGTCGCCCTGTTTATCATGCTCCCCTGCCTGACCATCCTCGGGGACGCGTCGGGGCTGTTCGGGGGGTATGTGATCGGCGTGCACAACCTCAATATAAATTCCGGGCTTTATATCCAGACCGCTTTAAAATTTTTAACCTTGAAGGACATTTACACCGGCCTTTCGAAGGCCTTTGTGTTTGCGATTATCATCGTCATGGTCGGGGCCTATCAGGGGTTCAAGACGGCGGGCGGCGCGGTCGGCGTCGGCCGGGCCACGACCATCAGCGTTGTCACCAGCTTTATCCTGATCATCATCGCGGACGCGATCATGACCGGGATCTATTTTTTTTCGGGCTATTGAGCGCAAGGTACAAGAGCACAAGACACAAGAAAAATTCAGAAAAGAAATTGTTTAGCGCCAATCCTTGTGTCTTGAACTCTTGCGACCATTACTTTCAATATTTTAGGTTTTTTGGAGTTTTGAGTGGGTAAAGAACATTCCTTGCATTCCCTCCCCCTTGCCCCGCCTTATGGCGGGGCTGGTGGGGAGGGATAGGGAGGGGGTAAAAACTGTGCCCCGCGATATATTCGCCCCCTCCCCTAGCCCCTCCCACGAGGGGAGGGGAATCATTTAAAAAGATGTATAGAACAAACTACCCATTCAAAATTTCAAAGAACTATATTTTACAAAGCCTATGACCAGCGATAAGAAAATAGCCGTGGCCGTGCGCAGCTTGGAAAAGACCTTTGAAGGGCGGAAGGTCATCGAAAACGTAAACCTGGAAGTTTACAGCGGCGAAACGTTCGTGATCATGGGCGGCTCGGGCAGCGGCAAAAGCACTCTGCTGCGCATCATGGCGGGCGGCATCATCGCGGACGCGGGGCAGGTTTTTTTCGGGGATAAGGAAATCAGCCGCCTCGGCGAGGAGGAAAAGGAGTCGATCAAGCGCCGCTTTGGCATGTGTTTCCAGTCCGCGGCGCTGCTGGATTCGCTGACCGTTGAGCAAAATGTCAGCCTGCCGCTGCGGGAGCATACCAAATTGACGTCTAAAGTGATCGGCATCATCGCCAAGATGAAATTAAACCTGGTCGGCCTGCAGGGGTTCGAGCATTACCTGCCGAGCATGCTTTCCGGAGGGATGCGCAAGCGCGCCGGGCTGGCGCGCGCCATCGCCATGGACCCGGAGATCGTATTTTATGACGAGCCGACCGCCGGTCTTGACCCCATCATGTGCGCGGTCATCGATAAACTGATTCTGGATTTAACCAAGAAACTCAACTTGACCTCCATTGTCGTGACCCATAACATGGAAAGCGTGTTCCGCATCGCCGACCGCGTGGCGATGCTCTACCGCGGCAAGCTGCTGGAGGTGGGCACGATAGAGCAGATTAGGAGCTCCAAGAACATGATCATTCAACAGTTCATAAAAGGGGAAATTGAAGGGCCCATACAATTAACCTAGGAGCCGTTTATGAAAATGAATAACGAGACAAAAATCGGGATCATGGTCAGCATCGTGGCCGTGCTGCTCGCGGTGCTTACGATCGAGACGGGAAATTTTAATCTGACGCGGGGCGGCTACCAGGTGAAGGCGCATTTCAAGAACATCGACGGCGTGAACCTCAATTCCCCGGTCATGTACAACGGTTTTGAAGTCGGGATTGTGGAGGACATCATGATCCGGGACGGGCAAAACGACACCAAAATGGAATTGACGATGAAAATCGATGCCAAGGCCAGGCTGCGCGACGGGGCCAAGGCGTACATCAAGAACCTCGGCTTTATGGGGGAGAAATACGTCGGGCTGACTTCGGGCAAGGACGGGGCGGCGTTTCTCGGCCCGGGATCGATCATTATAGGCGAGGAGCCGCCGGACTTTGAGCGTCTGCTGGCCCAGGGGCAGGATATCGCCGCCCGGCTGAAATCGATTTCCGAGAACATCGATGAACGCCTGACCGTCAACAAGGACGCCGTGGATGAAACGATCAAGAACCTGAACATCACCATGAAGGAGCTGTCCTCCACCGTTCGGATTGCCAACGAGCGCTTAAGCATCAACGGACAGAAGATTGACTCGACGGTTTCCAACCTGCACGGTCTCTCCGTGAACTTGGAGGAATTGAGTTATGACCTGAAGCTGAACCCGTGGAAGATGTTATACCGCGGGAAGGAGAGCAAGAAGGTCGCGGAAAAGGAATAATGCTGTCAGTCCCAGTTTACAATTAAAATTTTTGGGAAGGGCTGGGACCGTCTTGACTTCCTCTGGATCAAAAAGGAAAGTCAAGACAGCTGCTGATAGCTGATGACTGACAGCTCATTGGAGGATAATGCGATGGAATACCAATGCAGCGTTTGCGGCGCAAAGGTCAAAAATAACCTCATGGTCTATATTGACCATACGGAACAGCATATCATCGACGAGATAAAAAGCCACCATCCGGATTGGGCTGAAGAAGACGGCCTGTGCTCAAAATGCGTCGAGTATTATAAGGCGCAGTTGCGCGGGGAATCCGCGGCTTAGAAACAATCTCGTGAATATCAAGACATCGTTGACTCCAGAAGGTTATGTTTATCGGTTAGGGTTAAGAGGCCTGTATGGGTTAGGTCTTTGGGTAAAGTCGTTTACATTGAACAACATAACCTTAACCCTTCAACCATACCGGCCCTCCTTCGCCAAGGCTTCGGAGGGACTCTGCGAAGCTTTAGCGAAGCAGAGCATCCTGACCCTAACCCGTTAACCTAACCAAAACGGGTGATGATGTGTTGATGGTTGTCAACAATCAAATAGGGATGGCGTTGAGCAAGGTGGTAATCAGCAGCATGCCCGACAATCCCACCATCACCCCCCAGGCGGTCAGGCTCTTCCCGCCCTCGGCCAGGGCATCCGGAATCAATTCCGATACCGTCAGATAGATCATTGCCCCGCCGGCAAATCCCAGCCCGACCGGCAGGAGGGGCTCAAAAAACCAGGCGAGCAGGGCGGAAGGAACCGCCATCACCGGCTGCGGGACGCTGGTCATGATGGAAGCCAGCGCGCAGTTTCTGGTGGAAACCCCGTCGCTTTTCAGCGGCAGGGATACGGCCATGCCTTCCGGGATGTTATGCACGCTGATGGCGATGGCCATGACCAGGCCGAATTGGAGGTTTCCCGTCGCGAAGGCCACGCCGATGGCGATGCCTTCGGGGATGGAATGGATAAACATCGCGATAAAGATCAACAGGCCGCGTTTGGTCAGCCCCTTTTCCAGGAATGGGTGGTGGGCATTGCTGTTGGCGACGAACCGCTCGGTGAACCGGAAAAAAGCCGCGCCCAAGAGCAGGCCGAGGATCACGACATACGGGGCGCTGGGCATCTTGTCTTTCAGGGCGATGCCTTCCTGCGCCAGGGAGAAGACGGAGGCGGAAATCATCATCCCCGCGGCGATGGCCGAAGAGAATGCCCGGACGACATTCGAGTCTTTCTTGACGAAATGGACCGGGATGGCCCCCAGGCCGGTGGCCAGGGCGCTGAGAATGCCGGTCAGGCCGGTCCAGAATATAAGCGACATTTGGTCCATCGGGTGCATAGGAAATATTTGCGAAAAACAGGGTGGAGTAGTAGTATTATTACTAAGTCAGGCACTATACTACCATAGTCTGCATATTGCCCCAATTAAAATATTATATAATTCACGTCATGGCAATATCAATTTCAACGGACAAGCGCCTATGATCAAAAGCAAGTTCAAATACATATACGGCCCGGTTTATTCGTGGCGGCTGGGGATGTCGCTGGGCATTGATCCGCTTACGACACAGAAAAAGATATGCAATTACGATTGCATTTACTGCCAGCTGGGCCGGACCACGGAGTTCTATACGGAGCGCGAAGATTTTGTCCGCGTTGAGGACATCATGGCCGAAATCGGCGCGTTACCGCCCGGCCGGATTGATTTTTACACGTTTTCCGGGCGCGGCGAGCCGACATTGGCCAAAAACCTCGGGGCCATGATCGCGGCCGTGCGCGAGAAGACGAAGGGCAAGGTCGCCGTGATCACCAACGCCGCCCTCATCGATCAAAAAGAGGTGCAGGATGACCTTATGCTGGCGGACCTCGTGCTGGCCAAGCTGGACGCCTGCGACGATGAGTCTTTGGCCGCGGTCGATATCCCGGCCCCCGGACTGCGGTTTCGAAACATCGT
>MHGR01000061.1:0-1571 GCA_001805655.1 Omnitrophica WOR_2 bacterium RIFCSPHIGHO2_02_FULL_52_10 | reverse complement strand
GCGGTATTCCCCTAAGCGAAGAAGAGCTGCGGCATATCAAGGAGCATTTTCAAGGCCTGCCCGCCGTAACCGTCTATGAGGCGGAGCGCCGTACGGTGGAGCCGTTCGATGACCGGGCCACGATCCTCAGGCATGGCAATTTCAAGAAAAGGGTCAAACATTAACGGGATTTGAGGCGTAAGCGGAGGGGAATTCCGGCCCTGGCATTTTGCTCAATTTTATCGAATTTTTATCCCTCAGCAGTGCTCCCTGGAAAATTGAATCGTCCCTAAGATGTTGTGATATAATAAAACCAAAATTGTAAGTTATACTCCTGAAAAAGGAGAGGCCGGTGGCGCAAAAAATACCGAAAAAAATAAGAAAATCTCCCCTCCGGAATCTTGAGTTAATGTCTGCGGCGTTTGAGCAAACGGCGGATCATGTTGTCATCACGGATGTAAAAGGGGTCATTTTGTATGTTAATCCGGCCTTCGAGCACACAACCGGGTATTCCAAAGAGGATGCCCTTGGTCAAACACCCCGGATCCTGAAATCGGGCAAGCATGACCCCGCGTTTTATAAGAATTTATGGGACACCATCCTGGCCGGGCGGGCCTTTCAGGGAACGCTCATCAACAAGAAAAAGAACGGGGAGCTGTATGACGCGGAACAGACGATCACGCCGATCAATGACGAGAACGGGAAGGTCCTTTATTTTATTTCCATATGGAAGGATGTTACCGAGGACGTGCGGGCGCGGGAGGAATTACGGCGGCTGCATGAGAGCTTGAAATTTGAGAAACAGAAGCTCGAAAAGATCCTTGATTTCGGCGAACGGATCGAGAGGATAACAAATTTTAACAAGTTGGTGGATTTTATTGTCGGGCAGGCGGCTTCGATCCTGGATTCGGGCCGCTGCTCGCTGATGCTGATGGATGAGCACAGCGAAGAGCTCTGTATCAAAGCCGCCGTCGGCCTGCAGCCCGACATTATCACGAAAAGCAAATTGAGCATCGGCGAGGGCATCGCCGGACTGGTCGCGAAAGAGGGCAAGCCGATGCTGGTGGAGGTCGTAGACACCGATCAGCGCATCAAAAGGGGAAATCTTCCGGGCTACAAGACGAAATCCTTTTTATGCGCGCCGATCAAGATCGGCAGGAAGTTTATCGGCGTAATCAATGTCACGGATAAAAGCAGCACGGAACATCCCATTTTTAACGAAACAGACCTGAAAATCCTCCTGGCTATCGGACGCCAGGTCGCCGTCGCCATAGAGAACGCCCAATTATCCAAGGAACTGAAATACCTGACGATCAAGGACCCCTTGACCGCGCTCTACAATCACAGGTATCTCATGGAATGTTTAGCTTATGAGATCAGGCGGTTCAAGCGCTTTGAGCGGCCCTTATGCATTTTGTTCATGGACCTGGACGATTTCAGACAATACAACGATGCCTATGGGCGCAAGGAAGGGGATATCCTTCTCAAAAAGGTCGGGCAAATCCTGCAAAGCACGTTCCGGGAGGTCGATGTCGTCTGCCGTTACGCCGCGGACGAATATGTGGCCGTCTTGCCGGAAACGGAGGAAACGG
>MHGR01000060.1:6138-6223 GCA_001805655.1 Omnitrophica WOR_2 bacterium RIFCSPHIGHO2_02_FULL_52_10 | reverse complement strand
CGTAAAAGACCAAAGCGGGGATACCCAGGAGTTTACAGATATGAACGGAACAGGCCCCTGTTGCTGAAACACACGCCTGGATTTT
>MHGR01000060.1:6031-6127 GCA_001805655.1 Omnitrophica WOR_2 bacterium RIFCSPHIGHO2_02_FULL_52_10 | reverse complement strand
AAATGGGTATCAGTTTCCACTGCCGGTGTAGGAGCTCCCCTCCCAATTTCCAAATGCCTTTTTGGGCTTTGCTCAGGCATATGTAGGACAGTTTGT
>MHGR01000060.1:0-6001 GCA_001805655.1 Omnitrophica WOR_2 bacterium RIFCSPHIGHO2_02_FULL_52_10 | reverse complement strand
TGTCCCTGGCGGTAATCGTGACCTGATGTCCGCGCGATTTCAGGACGGCTATGGCGTTACGGAATAAATGCACATGGGCCGGATGATTGATGTCAAAGAGAATGTTCATGGTTCTGCCCTAAAGACGATTCAACGTTTATAAAATGATTTAATGGCTTTGATAATGTGATCCTGCTCTCCTCTTGTGAGATGGGCATGCATGGGCAGGGCCAGGATGCTGTTGCACGTCTGCTCGGCAACAGGAAAATCGCCTTTTTTATACCCCAGATAGGAAAAAGCGGTCTGCGTATGCAAAGGCTGCGGGTAGTGCACGGCGGTCGGGATGCCTTTGCCTTTAAGGTGTTGCTGCAGTTTATCGCGGTCCTTGGCCAGGATCGAGTATTGCGCAAAAACTGACACGTTTTGCTCCAAGAGCACCGGGGTGGTGACGCATCCGTCGAGGTATTTCGTGTAATACCGCGCGGCGGCGTTCCTTTGTTTAATCTCATTTTTAAAGTGATTGAATTTTGCCAGGAGAATGCCGGCTTGCAGCGTGTCCAGCCGCGCGTTGAAACCGATGCGCACGTGATTATATTTGTCGGTCCCCATGCCGTGGGCGCGCAAAGACGCGATGATGGTGTACAGCTTTTCGTTATCCGTGAACACCATGCCGCCGTCCCCGAAACACCCCAGCGGCTTTGCGGGAAAAAACGAGGTGCAGGCGACCGTGGCCAGCGAGCAGGCCGGACGGCCTTTATAGCGCGCGCCGAAGGATTGGGCGGCATCTTCGATGACGAACAAGTTGTGGTCGCGGGCGATGGCGTTAATGGCATCGTAATCGGCGCATTGCCCGAACAGGTCAACGGCGATGATCCCCCGCGTCCTATCCGTTATGGCGGCGGGGATTTTATCCGGGTCGATATTAAAGGTTTGCGCATCGATATCCACAAACACCGGCTTGGCCTTCAGGAAGGCGATGGCTTCACTGGTGGCGATAAACGAGAACGGGGTTGTGATGACTTCATCGCCGGGCCTCAGGTCAAGGGCGGCCAAGGCCAGCACCAAGGCGTCGGTGCCGGAAGAGCATCCGGCGGCATATTTTGTCCCGGTAAATTCCGCGAGCCTTTGCTCAAGCTCCCTGATTTTTTCCCCCATGATGAAGGCCGAGCTGGCAATCACCTCGCGGATCTGGGCATCGATCTCTTTCTTGTAGGCCTTGTATTGACGTTTTAAATCAACGAACGGGATATTCATGCGCTTGAGATTTTATTCCCCGACTTCTGATATTCCTGCTTGCACGCGGCGCAGACGGACTTGTTGTTCAGGAATTTTAATGTCTCGCCGCACGCGCAGGCCCAGCCCGTTTGTTTGGCCGGCACGCCGGTCACGATGGCGTAGTCTTCGACATTCTTTGTGACCACCGCGCCTGCCCCGATCATGGCATTCTTGCCGATGGTGATCCCGCACAGGATGGTGGCATTCGCCCCGATGCTTGCGCCCCTTTTGACCGTAGTTTCTTTATAATATTTTGGGTTGTTGCGCGGGACGGCCGCGCGGGGATTGATGATGTTGGTGAAAACGCATGAAGGGCCGCAGAAAACGTCGTCTTCCAGGTTGACGCCGTCATAAATGGAAACATTATTCTGGATTTTAACATTGTTGCCGATCTTGGCGGTGGCGTGGACAACAACGTTCTGCCCCAATTTGCAGTTGCGGCCGATATGAGCGCCTTTAAAAATGTGGGAAAAATGCCAGATTTGGGTGCCTTCCCCGATACGGGCGCCCTCATCGATACAACTCGTGGAGTGGGCGGTATAATTTTTCGTCTTTGTCATTTCCGGATGTCCAGTCTCTCTTGCGCCTGTTGCAGCACCTTGAGGACGGCCAGGGCCTCTTCCCCGTCTGTCCGTGGTTTTTGTCGCGTGTCCATGCATTTTAGAAAATGCAAGCAGGCTTCTTTTAAAGGTTCACTGTTCTCAATCGGGACGATCTCCTTTTCCGCCTTTTCGGCAACAGGGATATGCTTGATCCAGTCAATCTTGTGCGGATAGAGCACGAGCTTGCTTTCGATGTTCATGTCGTCAAAGACGGCCATGGCGTGGCTGCCGATCACGACCAGCTTCTGCTCCTTGTAGGGATGCAGCCAGCTGACGAAGATATGCGCCTTCAGCCGGTTCTTGAAACGGAAATGGGTGATGGTGCTGTCGACCACTTCATCCTGAAGGTAGGCCTCGCCGAAGGCGCGCACCTTTTCGGGTTCCTGCCCGACCAGCGCCAGGATGACGGAGATATCGTGCGGGGCAAAGCTCCAGAGGATATTTTCCTCGTGGCGGAATTTGCCGATGTTCAGCCGGTTGGAATAAATGTACTGTAACTTGCCGAGCGCGCCGTCCTCAATGAGCTGTTTGAGTTTGACGATCGCGGGATGGTATTGGAGGATATGGTCGACCATCAGTATCCTGCGGTGGTTCTTGGCCAGCTGGATCAATTCCTGCGCGTCCCGGATATTGATGGAAAGCGGTTTTTCGACAAAGATATCCTTCCCGGCCAGTAAAGCCTTTTTGGCGATGGTAAAATGGGTTGCCGCCGGCGTTGCGATGGCGATGCCGTCGCAATCCGTTTCCGATAACAGTTTTTCGAAGTCTGTGAAGGCGTGGCCGATTTTGTAGGTGTTCTGCTGCTTCTTGACCGTTTCCTCATTTTCATCGCACACAGCATGCAGGACGCCGATTTCGGCAAAATTGCGCACGAGGTTTTTTCCCCAGTAGCCGGTGCCGATGACCGCGATTTTTTGGTTTAGTCTGGGCATGGCTTTAGGTCATCCGTCTTCCGATATCTTGAGCTCCATCTTTTTGACCCTCAGCAGGGTGTCTTCGATGAGCCTGCGGTTGGCGGAAATAAGGTCGGCGAGCAGGCCGACGACCAGGATTTGAAAGCCGATGATCAATAAGGCCGCGGACAGGATCAGCGACTGGATTTTCCCTGCGCCCGATCCCATGAGGTAATAAAAGACAAAGCGGCAGCCGATGAGGATGCCGATGCCGGCGACCCCCAGGCCGATGGTGGTAAACATTCTAAACGGGTTGAACATCGAATAAATCCGGATCATGGTCACGGCAGACCGCTTGAGGTATTCCGGAAGCGATTTGAACAGACGGGATTTGCGCTTGACGGGGTTGGTCGAGACCGTAATGTTAGCGATGGCCAATTCCTTGTTTTCGGCCTGGATGATGCTTTCCAGGGTGTAGGTGTAATCCGAGATGATATTCAGCTTGAGGGCGGCTTCTTTGTTATAAGCACGAAAACCGGTCGTAGCGTCCATGATCGTGGAACCGGATAGGTGGCGGACCACACGGCTGCCGATCCTCTGCAGGCGCTTTTTTAGCCAGGAAAATTGTCTAATGTTTCCGATATCCCGGTTTCCGACTACGATATCCGCCTGGCCGTTGAGTATGGGTTTGATCAAACGCGGGATATCCTCCCCCTTGTATTGGCCGTCCGCGTCCGTGTTCACGATAATATCCGCGTGCCGTTTGAGGCAGGCGTCCAGGCCGGCACCGAAAGCCCTGGCGAGCCCTTTGCGCTTGGTAAATGAAATGATATGGTCCACCCCGCATTGTTGGGCGACTTCCGCGGTCCTATCCGTGCTGCCGTCATTGATGATCAGAGTCTCAATGACCGCTATCCCTTCTATCTTTTTGGGAAGGGCCGCCAACGTTTTGGGCAGGCTTTCTTCTTCATTCAGGCATGGGATCTGTATGATTAATTTCATGGGTTATTAATGAGGCCCAAACTTGCGAAGCGATAGCGAACGCAAGTTTGGTGGCCGAATTAACCCCGCCGTTTTTTGGCGGGGTCAATACCCTGCACTCTTGGCGCAGGGTTATCATTTAAACATAAAATTTAGTATATCACCGAACAATTAAGGTGACTAGACGATAAGTTAATTTTTTAGGGGAGGTTGTGCGGGCGGGACAAGGATTATTGACGTCCGCATAGGTAATGGAATCTTTGCGGACGTCAATACAGCCACCGCTCCAACGAGTCGTGAAAGATGCGCTGGTTCCATTACTAATGCGGTGGTCTGTAGGAGCCGTAGTAATTGACCCCTTTTTCAATCCTGTTTTGCCCCTTTTGCAGGCGCCACAGGTTTGTGTCCCGCAGGGAGTAAACACAGCCGCAGTATTCCTGCTGATAAAATTGCTCGCGCTTGGAGATGGCATACATCCTCTGGGCCCCTCCCCCTTTTCGCCAGTTATAGGTCCAGTAGACCAGCCCGGGATACCGGCTGGCCGCGCGCATGCCGCTCTGGTTGACCTGGGTCATGTCCTTCCAGCGCGATATACCTAAGCTGCTGGTAAAAATTTTAAACCCGTGCTCAACGGCGTAAAAAGCGCTGCGCTCAAAGCGCATATCAAAGCACATCGAGCAACGCTTCCCGCGCTCCGGCGCCCATTCCATGCCCTTGGCGCGCTTGAACCAGTGGTCGCGGTCATAATCGGCGTCAATGAACGGGATGTTCATTTTTCCGGCGAAACGGATGTTTTCGTTTTTGCGGATTTCGTATTCTTCTTTGGGATGGATGTTGGGGTTATAAAAGAAGATGGTAAAATCGATCTTCGAATAAACAAAGGCTTCCATCAGCTCACCCGAGCAAGGCGCGCAGCAGGAGTGTAAGAGGACTTTGGATTCCCCGTTGGGGGGAGTCAGTTTGACCCGTTCATCTTGTGCAGACACGTAGGGCATCTGGAATGTGATCGACGATATCCGGGGCGATCATCGCCAGTTTTGTTTTTGACCGGGCGGCCAGATCTCCGGCCTTGCCATGGAGATAGGCCCCGTATTTTGCCGCCTCGAAGTCCGGGAGACCCTGGGCGAGAAAGGCGGCGATTATTCCTGTCAAGACATCCCCGCTGCCCGCCGTGGCCATGCCGGCGTTTCCCGACTGATTAGTATAGGATTTTTTCCAAGGTGAAGCAACAACGGTTTTGGCTCCTTTCAGGAGGAGGGTGCAGCGGAATTTCCGGGCGAACGCCTGAGCTGTCTTTTGACGGTTTTTTTCAATGACCTGTTTTGGTTTTTGGATGAGCCGGGACATTTCGCCGGCATGCGGGGTGAGGATTTTCGCGGTTTTGGTCTTTTTGAGAACAGCACAGCGGCCGTGTAATGCGTTCAGAGCGTCGGCATCGATGACCAGCGGCAGGGGTGATGTTTCGATGATGCGTAAAATCAACCTGCGGGTGCTGGCATTGCGCGATAAGCCCGGGCCGATGGCGATTGAATTATATGATTGATAGTTTTCAGAAATTTTTTTAAAGGCGGTGAATGCCAACGCCTGCTCCTTTGTTTCAGGGAGCGGGAGTGTCATGATGGCGTTTGAGATTTTTTTCTGGGCGGCCGTATTGAGGCTTTGGGGAACGCCTAAGGTGACCAGGCCGGCGCCGGAACGGATGGCCGCCAGGCTCGTGAGCGCTGCCGCCCCGAGCATGCGGCGGGAACCGGCCAGGACAAGCACGTGGCCGAATTGATTTTTATGGACATTGGGATTACGACGTAATAATGGCGTTGGCAACCGCATAGTCTTTGGTATGGGAGATGGAGATCGTGATCTTGTTTTTGAATGCGCTGTCGTTCAGTCGGCAATACGGCTTGCCGTTTTCGTCGTTGAGGATGGTCATGTCCTTCCAACTGAGGGATGTGTTGTTGCCGAAGGCCTTGTACACGGCCTCTTTGGCGGCGAACCGGGCGGCATAATGCTGGGTGGGGAATTTCCGTTTTTGGGCGTAGGCAATCTCCTCGGCGGTGAAGATATGCTTCAGGAAATCCTCCCCCCAGCGGTCAATGGCTTTCTGCACGCGGGCGACTTCGATGATGTCAATTCCGGTGCCGATGATCATGGTTTTGTGCTCACGATTTTTTTCATTTCCTTAACGGCTCTTTCCAGCCCCACGAATACCGCCCGGGAAATGATCGCGTGTCCGATATTCAATTCCCGGATGCCGGGGATTCCGGCCACCGCCTT
>MHGR01000059.1 GCA_001805655.1 Omnitrophica WOR_2 bacterium RIFCSPHIGHO2_02_FULL_52_10 | reverse complement strand
TCTTTGCTGTATGGCTTTCCTTAAATACATTCAGAGGAAGCCATTACTGCACTCACTTTCCTTGAACTTTAAGGGTAGTGAGTACTGCACTAGCTTTCTCTAAATCATGAGAAAAAGTGAGTGCGGTACTAGCTTCCACTAAAACATTAAGGAAAGCTAGTGCTGTGCCGACTTCCTCTAAAGCTTTAAGGAAAGTCGGCCTGCATAGGAAAGGAGTTTTCTAGTCCCAGCTTTCCTTTAAAAGATTTTAGATGAAGCTGGGACAACCCCAACTTCCTCTAAACATTTTATCAATGAAAGTTGGGGTAGCAGCACCGCTTCTTATACTTTCCTATGCTGTAAATAACGATTATTATTGACGTCCCCATAGGTAATGGAACCTTCGCGGACGTCAATACTGCCACCGCTCCAACGAGTTGTGAGGAATGCACTGGTTCCATTACTAATGCGGTGGTCTGTAGGAATGCGCAATGGAAAAAATATGCCGAAGTGCTGCAGTGAACTTTTTGAGAGAGGCGTTATCCGTTATTTTTTACTAAACGGTTGATGATGTGCTCCAGCCGGCTTCTGTCCTGGCCGCTGATGTCGACAAATTCGATGCCGATATCATAAAAATTGGGCTTTTCCCCGCCTTCATTCTGGTGACGGATATTCCATACGACTTTTCCGTTGCAGCGGATGTGGTCGCCGAGGTCAAGCAAATCCAATTCAAGCTCAACCGGGCTGAACATTTTCAGATCTTGCTTTAATATGACACAGACGCCGCCGACCCCGATGTTGTCTGTGTGCGTGAGGATGGTGCTGTTTTTATCATGCTCGCCGTCATCCGGCGCGTCCTGATTGCGGATTACAACCAGGCAGGGATAATTAGCGCGGGGGAATTTCCGCCTGTTCAATCCTTCCCAACTTCCCATTCAAACCTCCTCCAGCCCACGGGCGGCATAAAAAATGATATAATTTATGGTTCGACAGGCTCACGACTTCTTCGGCGAACGATCCTGAGTCCATTCGACTTCGCTCAGAATTATACCCTCAGCTATTGTCCAAATTATAATATGCCGAGGTGTCACAGACAAGCTAAATATCGATTTAGTTTTCCGTTGAAACCATTTGGTGTTCAGGCACTTGAAACGGCCTCTGTATTCGGGTAATGGCCCGTGCCCTGCCAGTCCGCTCATCCAGATCAATCATGGCGCCATGCAGCTCGACATTGCCCTGGGCAACGTTGAACCGTACCGGCCGGCTTGTCAAAAAACGCTGAATGATTTTTTCCTTGTTCTGGCCGATCACGGAATCATACGGCCCGGTCATTCCCAAATCTGTGATATACGCCGTCCCTTGCGGAAGTATTTTCTCGTCAGCCGTCTGAACATGCGTGTGGGTGCCGAAAATCGCGGATACGCGCCCGTCCATGAAATGCCCCATAGCGGTTTTTTCGCTGGTCGTCTCCGCGTGCATATCAACGATAATGTTGGGCGTTTCCCGCCGAATCTGCCCGGCAATGGTTTCAAGCGAACGAAACGGACAGTCAACGCTGTAGCGCATAAAAACCCGCCCGATCACGTTGACCACCCCGATCTTCACGCCGGACGCCGATGTCTTGATGCACCATCCCTTCCCGGGGGCGCCGGGCGGAAAATTCGCCGGCCGGATCAAGTGCTCTGCTTCCTCCAGGCACACCTCTAATTCCTTCTGATCCCACACATGATCGCCCATCGTCAGGACATCACAGCCAAGATCAAAGAGGCTCTTTGCTATCCTGGATGTCAAACCGGAACCCCCGGCCGCGTTCTCGGCGTTAACAATCACGAATTCTATTTTAAATTCCTCTTTTATGCCAGGCAAAAGACCTTCCAGGGCCAGTCGCCCTGGCTTCCCGACGACATCACCGATACATAAAATGTTCATACCCTTCCCGTTTCTCGCGGTCCGTGGCTCGTGACCCGGTCTCAAGCTCTAATTCTGCCCGAGGCGCAGGCCGCAAGCGTCAGGACATTTTTCTGTTTATTATTTCGCAAATTCAATGACGCGCTTTTCGCGCAAAACGATGACCTTAATCTGTCCGGGATATTCCATGCCCTCTTCGATTTTCTTGCGAATGTCCCTGGCCATGACGATGGATTCGTCATCATTGATTTTATCCGGGTCCACGATGACGCGGATTTCCCGTCCGGCTTGCAGGGCATAAGTCTTGCTCACGCCCTTGAAGGAATTAGCGATCTTTTCAAGGCTTTCCAGTCTCTTGACGTACGTTTCCAGGGTTTCCGCCCTGGCTCCCGGCCGCGCGGCGCTGATCGCGTCGGCGGCGCAGACCAGCGCGCCATAAATCGACGTCATTTCAACTTCTTCATGGTGGGATTCCACCGCGTTAGCGACTTCCCCGGGCTCATTGTACTTACGGCACAAATTGCCGCCGACAATCGCATGCGTCCCTTCCTCAACGTCCTGGCTGACAACCTTGCCGATATCATGCAAGAGGCCGGCGCGCATGGCAATCTTGGCGTCCAGGCCCAATTGGGACGCCATGGACCCGATCAGCATGGCGACTTCCTTCGTGTGTTGAAGCCCGTTCTGTCCGTAGCTGGTCCTGAATTTCAAGCGGCCGACGAGTTTCAGCAGTTCTAGGTGCATGCCGTGGATCCCGAGGTCAAAAGCGGTCTTTTCCCCCTCTTCTTTAATGATGGCATCCATTTCCTTTTTTGCGCGCTCCACGACTTCCTCAATGCGGCCCGGATGGATGCGCCCGTCCGCAATGAGATTCTGCAGGGCAATCTTGGCGATCTCCCGCCGGTACATGTCAAAGCCGGAAATCGTGACCGCCTCCGGCGTGTCATCAATGATGACATCCACTCCAGCAGCGGCCTCCAGCGCTCTGATGTTGCGGCCTTCCCGGCCGATAATGCGTCCCTTCATTTCATCGCTCGGCAGAGTGACTACCGTGACGGTCGAAGCCGACGTGTGCTCCGAGGCGCAGCGCTGTATGGCTGTGCTGATGATATTCCTGGCCCTCTTGTCAACGCTGTCCTTGATCTCATCTTCCATTTGGCGGATCCGCACGGCCTTTTCCTGGAGCAGCTCTTCATCCAAGCGGGAAAGGAGGAGCTTTTTGGCATCTTCCTCCGTCATTGAGGAAATTTTCTGGAGCTGTTTCTTTTCATCCGCAAGCACCTTTTCCAGCTCCTCATTCTTCCCCTGAATGCTTATTTCGTTCTTTTGCAACTCCTCCAGCCGCGTGTTGATATCCTTTTCTTTGCGGTCAAGCAGATCCAGCCGCTTATCGAGGTTTTCCTCTTTCTGCTGCAAGCGTTTCTCGCTGGAAAGAATCTCCTCTCTGCGCTCTTTGGTTTCCCGCTCAAAGTCCTGACGCAATTTGATCATCAGGTCCTTTGCCTGCAGTTCAGCTTCCTTCCTGCGGGCTTCCGCGTCCTTTTGGGCCGAATCTGTCAAGATCTTCGCTCTGGACTCCGCCTGCCGGACGCGCTTTCCGGCAAAGAACCATCTCAATAAATAACCGGAGAAAAAGCTGATTGTAAAAATAAGCCAGGCCGTCAGGCTTTGCACGTATATGTTCAGTTCTTCTAACATTGGAAACACTCCTCTTTGAAGTTTCGGGGATATCAATTGCACTCATCAGAAGGAGGCCTTACAGGGAGGATGAAACGGCTTCGCGGTTAATTCACCAATACGCAGGAAACGGGCATGTCGTGCCCTTCTTGGGAAGAGAGATCATCAACGATTTGAAAATCAAAGGCCAGGCCGACCGTCGGAATATCGGGCGGCAACTCCGCCAAAAACCGGTCATAGTGCCCGCCGCCCCGGCCCAAACGATTATTGTTTTGATCGAAGGCCACGCCGGGAACGATAACCAGATCAATCGAGTCCTTGTTGAGAACCCTTGCCGGGTTTGACTTGGGCTGTTTGATCCCGTAGGCCCCCAACTCCAGATCGCGCTCCAAAGATACAACCGCGAGCGGGATAAAGTCATTTTTATCCTCTGCGATCCTGGGCAATCCTATCGTTTTTCCCAACTTTTGCGCTTCGCTCATCATTTCAAATGTCTTGACTTCCCCGTTAAAAGATGCGTAAAAAAGTATTGTTTTAGCCTTTTGGAATTCCCGCATTTGGAAAAGCTTATCCTTAATCGCCAAGCTTTTAGCTAACCGCTCTTCCTCCTTCTGATTTCTTAAAAGCGTTAATATCCTTTCTCTGAATATTTGTTTTGGATTATCGGACACTTCTCGTTTTCAGCGATGAAACCCTAATCTTGGTCAGATTAGGCGATTTATAATATCATTTTTCCCCTGAATGTACAACTCCAAAATTACCGCCCCCAGCCACGCCGCAACTTAACTACCCTCAAATGGTTACATAATAACACCGGTCCAATCTTTCAAATTCTGCGCAAAAAAAGTCCCCGCTATGCCGTCGGGCTTACAGTCAGTGAACCTTTTTCACAAGTGGGAACCTCCCCCGAATATCCTCAGATATTCAGGAAGCTTGGCATCCCGTTCACTTTAATTGGTTCGCTTTTTTTAGCCGCTAACGCACACCGCAGGGACAAAAACAGTATACCACTGAATTCCAATTTGCATCTAAATTCTTTTCTCTCATCTTTGGACGACACCCAGGCCGTGGACAAGGTTCTGGCAAACTTTATCATGGACCTCAGAAACTTCATCATCCCGCAATGTGCGGGCCGAACGGGATTGGTAGGTCAAGGAATAAATCAATCCGGTGGTATCTTTGGGCAGCTTCTCCCCTTCATACATTTCGACGAATTTTAATTCCGTCAGGACAATCTTGTTTTGCCCCTTGACGGTGTTGCGAATCGACTGCTCGATGTCATGCGCGGTCACGCCCGCTTGTACGGCCAAACTGATATCCCGGCAAACGGCAGGGTGCTCGGATATCGGTTTATATTTGCGCATGGGCAGCCTGTGCCCGAAAACGCCGCCGAGTTCTATTTGCGCAAAATAAACGTTTTCCTGGCGGATATCCCACGCGTTTAATACATCCTCCCCGATTTTTCCGGCTTCGCCCAACGGATGCGGGCCGACGCCGATCGCGGCGCCTTGCCCCGGCGCGAAATATTTCCGCGGCGCAGATTGAAATTGAACATTCACATTATTGACATCAAACCGCTCGCAAAACTTCACGATCACCCCCTTAAGGTCAAAAAAATCCACGGATTCTTTACGATTCCGGCGCCAGTCATCGGACCGCGCTCCTGTCATGAGGATCCCCAGCACATCCTGTTCCCCCTTGCCGGTGTAAATTTTCCCCAATTCGAAAAACTTAATGTCTTTCTGCCCCCGGTTGACGTTCAACAGCGCGGCCGAAAGAAGGCTTGGCAACAGCGACGGGCGCATGACCTCCTGATCCTGGGTCAGCGGGTTAAGGACCGCAATCACCGGCATGTCATCTTGCCGGGACTGCGCCAGCGCTTTTTGGCTGATCATGGTATAGGTAATCACTTCATTGAATCCTCCGGCCGCAAGCAAATGGCGCGTGTCGCGTTTGTATTGAAATTTGGCGTCTGCCGGAATGTGGGCGGCCCTTGTTACCGGAAGCGCTACGGGCACTTGTGCATACCCCATGATCCGCGCAGCCTCTTCTATGATGTCCACATCCGTTTTAATGTCTCCGCGAAAAGACGGCGGCGTTATCCTGAAACTGCCGCCGCGTTTGACAACCTTACAATCCAGTTTTGTCAGGATGCTCTTGAATCGGGCCGGCGTTAACGACGCGCCCACGCGTTTGTTAAAATACGACGCTGCCATCGTAATCGTATTCGCCGGTTTTTTAGCCTTTGCCCCGGAAATGTCGGCGCGCTTTGTTATCGTTCCTTTCGCTTGCGCGAGGATCATGTCGATGGCCCGGCCCGCCCCCTGTTTCACCATGCCCCGATCCACCCCGCGCTCGAAACGGTATGACGATTCGCTGCTGAGGCCGAGTTTCCTGGAGGCCCGACGGATCAAAACCGGATCGAAATAGGCGCTCTCCAGAAGGATGTTTCTCGTCAGCCCCGTGACCTCGGTGTCCCTGCCGCCCATAATGCCGGCAATAGCCACCGGCTTTTCTGCATCCGCGATCACGAGGATGGACGGCTCCAATTCGCGCTCGACATTATCGATGGTTACAATCTTTTCGCCCTTACGCGCCCGGCGGACGACAATTTTGCCGCCGGCGAGTTTGTCATAATCAAAAGCATGCATCGGCCG
>MHGR01000058.1:8023-10303 GCA_001805655.1 Omnitrophica WOR_2 bacterium RIFCSPHIGHO2_02_FULL_52_10 | reverse complement strand
AGGGGGTGACCGTCGGCCCCTTTTCGCAATTGAGGGATTTGGCCAGGATGCGCGCGCAGGAAGTCTTGCCGATTCCCCGCGGCCCGCAAAACAAATACGCGTGGGTGAGGCGGCCGGACTGGAGCGTTTTTTTCAGCAGGCCCGTGACATGTTCCTGCCCGACGACCTCGTCAAAGGTCTGCGGGCGGTGTTTTCTGGCGAGCACTAAGTAAGACATAAATGCGAAGATATTTGGATTATTAGTGGTCAGCCGTCAGTGCTCAGTGGTCAGCGGCTAAAATTGCCCCTGACCACTGACCACTGACCACTGATTTGCTATTCTAACATATCCTCAATAAAACTCAACCGCCGAATCGCACACCACCAGGCCGTTAAACCCCTCGACAAACGACAGGATGTGCGACAGGCACTGGTCCACGTGCCGGCGGTCGTTGTTGAGCATGGCAAAACCCACCGTCGCCGTCTGCCACTTGTCCTGGCCGTCCAGCTCGGCGACCGAAACATTGAATTTATTGCGCACCTTGTCTTTGAGGCTTTTAAGGACAAACCGTTTTTCCTTCAGGGACTGCGCCGCGGGGATGTGGACCGCCACGGCAAGAACGCCGAGATGTTGCGTGTGGTCGGGGATCATTGAATCCTGTGTTGGATTGTCAGCATATCAATTTTAACAACAGGCGCGGCAAAGGCAAAGGATTAAAGTAAATTATTCACTGCTTGCGGCGCATGCTCAGGGCGATGCGCTGGCGCCGGGCGTCCACTTCGAGCACCTTGACCGTGACCTGCTGGTGGACCTTCACGACTTCATGCGGGTCCTTGATAAAGCGGTCGGACAATTCGCTGACGTGCACCAGCCCGTCATGATGGACGCCGACGTCGACAAAGGCCCCGAAGGCGGTGATGTTGGTGACGACCCCGGGCAAAGTCATGCCGGGGCTTAAGTCATCCAGCGTGGCAATCCCCTCCTTGAAGCGGAAGATCTGAAAGGGCGGGCGCGGGTCCCGGCCCGGCTTGGCCAGCTCGCTTTGGATGTCCGTTAACGTCGGCAGCCCGACGGCTTCGGTCGCGTATTGCTGCAGATTGATTTTCCGCCGTATCTGCTCGCTGGACAACAGGTCTTTGACCGTGCACCCCAGGTCGGCGGCGATGCGCTCCACGACCGGATACGCCTCCGGATGGACGGCGCTGGCATCCAGCGGATAGGCGGCGTTGCGCACACGCAGAAAGCCGGCCGCCTGCTCATACGCTTTGGGCCCCAGCCCGGGCACCTCCCGGATCTGCTCTCTTGAAGTGAACGGCCCGCGCGCGTGCCGGAAATCGATGATGGCCTGCGCGCGCGCCGGCCCCAGTCCGGAAACATAGGTCAATAACTGCCGGCTGGCCGTGTTTACTTCCACCCCCACCTGGTTGACACAGCTGACAACGATATCATCAAGGTTGCGCTTGAGCAAGTTCTGGTCCACGTCGTGCTGATACTGCCCCACGCCGATCGATTTGGGGTCGATCTTGACCAGCTCCGCCAGCGGGTCCATGAGCCGCCGGCCGATGGAGACGGCACCGCGCACCGTGACATCATAATCGGGGAATTCCTCGCGCGCCGCGTCGGACGCGGAATAGATGGACGCGCCGCTCTCGCTGACGACCACCGTTTGAATGTCTTTGGGTAAACCAATGCCTTGAATGAACGCCTCGGTCTCCCGGCTGGCCGTGCCGTTGCCGATCGCGATTACTTCAACGGCAAATTTTGTGCAAAAATTTTTGATGGTTTGGGCCGCCTCTTCCTTCTGGCCCGCGGACTGCAGAATATAAATAGTCGCGTTGGCGGCCAGCTTCCCCTGGCGGTCCAGGCAGACCATCTTGCACCCCGTCCGCTGGCCGGGGTCAATCGCCAGGACATTTTTCTCGCCCAGCGGCGGCGCCATCAAAAGCTCGCGCAGGTTGCGGTTGAAAATCCCGATCGCCTCCAGGTCGGCGCGCTTCTTGAGCTCCAGGCGGATTTCCGTTTCCAGCGACAGGGACAACAGGCGCTTGTAACTGTCCTGGACCGCCGTCCGCACCTGGCGGGAATCGTCCCCGTCGGTTGTGACAAACTGGGCTTCCAGGGCCGCGACGGCTTCTTCTTCCGGCGGGAGGATGCGCACAATGAGGAACTTTTCCTTCTCCCCGCGGCGCACGGCCAAAATGCGGTGCGACGGGGCGCTATGCGCCGGCTCTTCCCACTGGAAATAGTCCTTGAACTTGTCCCCCTCCTGCTCCTTGCCCCGGATGACACGGGAGCTGATC
>MHGR01000058.1:6505-7996 GCA_001805655.1 Omnitrophica WOR_2 bacterium RIFCSPHIGHO2_02_FULL_52_10 | reverse complement strand
AGCCGCGTGCGGGCCTGCGCGTCTTCATTGACCCATTCGGCGATGATGTCCCGCGCGCCCGTCAGCGCCTCCTCCGCTGAAGCCACATTTTTCCCGGCATGGACAAACCGCAGGGCTTCCTTTTCCGGATGAATCCCCTTTTGCTCAAAAATCAGCTTGGCCAGCGGCTCCAATCCTTTTTCGGCGGCCACCGTCGCCCTCGTCCGGCGCTTGGGGCGGTAGGGCAAGTAAATATCCTCCAGGACCGCCAGGGTCTTGGCCGCCAATATTTTTTCCTTTAATTCCGTGGTCAGCTTGTTTTGTTCTTGGATGGATTGCAGGACGGTCTCCCGGCGCTTGTCCAGCTCTCTTAATTGGCCCAGCCGGTCGCGGATAAAGGTGACGGCCACCTCGTCCAGATTGCCCGTGGCCTCCTTGCGGTAGCGGGCGATGAACGGCACCGTGGCCCCGTCCTCCAGAAGCCGCGCGCACGCCTCGGCCTGCGGCACGGAAACCTTCAATTCACCGGCTATGGCTGCGCTATAATCCTTGGTCATAAGTTGTTATTATACCCGCGGCAGGGCCGCGCGCGTTGATTTTTTAAAATTTATTAACGTTCTGGGTGGGAGGATCAAGTGAACTCACTCAATAAGGCTGGAGTATGAGCGAAGCAGAATCATATCTTTTGCCAGGAGACGACCCGCATGAGCCAGATTTGCTCGCCGGCAATCATCCCCGGCGGAAGGTTGTTGGCCGTCTCCGGCACCTGAAAGATGCTGGGAACCTGATCGCTGATATTAAAGTAGTTCGTCACCATTGTCCCAACGATATCTGTTTGCTTATGCGTTTCGACCTCGCCTTCGGCGTAAAACAAACCCATGATATCTTTTTGGGACGATGTTCCCAGGTCAATGTCATTCGGCGTCATGATGCCCATGATGTTTGTCGGAAAAGATTCGTCGCCGGAAGTGATCAAATTCGCGTCAATCGTCACGCCGCCGGTCACGAGGATTGTCCCTGACCCCGAGTATGTAAAATCCCCGCTGGTGAGGGAAAGGTTATTATCGCCATTGACATAAACCATCCCCTCCACCCTCAGGGTTCCGCTCCCATTCATAGTTATGCAATTGGAATTGCAGTCTCCGTAGGTAAAGTTGGAAGAAGGGGTCACCGCGTCCAATTGCGTGGTTAAGACCAAAGCGTTATCGTTGAAATATTCATAATAGTCCTGGGCGGGATTATCGGGGTAAGGATCGCTGAGGCTTGGAAAAGAAACGGCATCTCCGAGGTCATACGCTTCCGCATAGCCGTTGTCGGAAAAGACATTGGTCGTTCCCTTGGTGCCGTTAAATCCGTCCGTGACATAGGTCCCGTCGACCGTTTCCTTGACGCTGTTGCCTGAATCATCCGCCTGGCCGACGGCGGAATTCCCGCTTAAACCCACCAAGCCGTTTTTGACCCGCAGCTCGGCGCTCAATGTCTCCACGCTTTCGCCGTTGTACGTGACGGTCG
>MHGR01000058.1:4140-6442 GCA_001805655.1 Omnitrophica WOR_2 bacterium RIFCSPHIGHO2_02_FULL_52_10 | reverse complement strand
TCCCCACCAGCTCGGCCGTGCCCCCCAGATCGATCGCATTGTCGCCGTCATCCAGGCCGTTGCCTAAAATATGGACGGAGCCGTAAACGTTGACATTCCCGTTGACCATGGCCCCCGATGAGCCCGCCCCCCCGAAAATCGCATTGTTCCACGGCAAAAGATTAATCATCCGCGCGTAGACCTCGATGGTTTGCGTCACGCTGCCCAGGGTGCCCACGGACCGGATCCAAATATCGTCGGCTCCGCTCACGTTCTTTATTCTCACCGCATACGAACCGCCGCTTAAAGACGTTGAGCCGTAATCAGCATTAGCCGCATTGGTGGTGTCCGGGAGCGGATAAAAACCGTCGCTATCAGTATCTGTGTCATCAACGATCCAGCTGTTGATATCGCCGTCTTCCCAGCTGGGGCTGGCATCATTCACCAAGTCCTGCCGCAGGTCATACAGAGCGCGCTCTAAGCCGGCCTCGGCAATGTATTGGGCCGTCATAATCCGGCGCTGGTATTCCGCCGTTCTGGCCTCAATGGTGCTTAACAACAAGAAGCCGGCCCCGAAAATCAGCAGAGCTATGATCACAAAATAGGCGGACAACAGCGCGCTGCCCCGGTTATTCCTGAGCCACAAACGGCCGTCCCTTGTGCGGATGCTTTTTGCCATCATATCAATTCCTTAAATTCACCTTAAAATCAAGGCTGTCGCTGACCGTCCCCCCGCCTTTTAAGCCGTCTTTCTCGGCTTCCAACGACACCTCGACAATGCCCGATGCCGTGGACAGCCGCCGGATCTGGAGGGAAGATATATTCTGCGCGACGACCGTGGTGGTCGAGCCCTCCACTTTCTGCAGCTGATCCCCGCTCGCCCCGCCCAGCAGGAATTGCGTCGTGTCGCTGTTCCAGGATATGGTGGTGCCTGAAACCCCGTTGGTTTTATAAAACGTGATCTCGTCATACCACGTCCCGTCGGCCGGGACGTCGGTAATGGCCGACCTCCCGGACTGCTGCAGGTCATCGATCATCCTGTTCATCGCTTTCCTGAGTTCCTGCTGCAGTTCAATCTGGATGCTGTTAAGATTCCAGGAGCTGTCCCCGGCCACCATCGTGGCGTAGACCCCCCCGGCGATGAATGCGAAAATGACAATCGTCACCAGGGCCTCGATCATCGTGAACCCGCGGCCTTGACGCAGTCGATGCATCGCTTTGCGAATTGTATTGTGCATGCTGTTCATGGCTTGATACCGCCGTCGTTTCTTTCTTACCGCTCGCTGCGCACGCCCGTTAAGGTCACGCTCTGGGCGCGTCCCCGCCGGTCTTCCCAGCTGACGATCACCTGGGCTTCCACTATTTCCGGGTTGCTTGCGTCGATATTGACGGTTCCCTCGCCCCCATTAAGTTTGTCGACCGTGAATGTCCCCGTGCAGGCCCCGTACGTGACGGAAGGCAGATATCCTTCATCATCATCCGTTGCCGAAGAGCAGCCCGGGTCCGCCGGGAAATCCGTGAGGCTGTTCAAGTCATTATCCACCCCGTCGGCGCATTCAATGTCCTCCCTGGTATCCTCCCCCAGCGAGGCGGAATTGCAGCCCGTGTCTACGGGGGAATCGGTTGCCCCATCCGCATCATTATCGGCCGCATCGTTACAGGCGCACTCGGAGGCAAAATTCTCTACGATGTCGGCATAGGTGTTATTCCTGATTTCCTCCAATTTTCCCTGGGCAATGCTCATGGCAACCGTCTTTTGCCTGGACAACTCGGCCAGGAGGGTGCAATGGATATATAAACTGATGATCCCCACCAGGGCCGTCGCCAGCACAAAGGTTGTCACCATCAGTTCAACCAGCGTAAACCCGGCCGGATTTTGAGATATTTTTTTCATCTCTACCTTGCTTTTGCCTGCCGCAATCTTTGTGTTTTATTATACCCAACTTAAGTTTTAGATAAAAAGACATTATCGTTTATTTTCATAACCTTATGCCGCTCCTAGACAAATAAAAAACCCATCCTCAAATTGAAGATGGGCGCAAGACCGTTTCTAACTTGATTCGGTAGCTAGGCTGCCCAGGCGCTTGCCGTGGGCCCTGCCCCGGCATTACTGCCGGAGTCCCGACTTCCTTTAAAATTCCATTCCGGAAGCGTCGGGATGGCTTTGCCCCTACTTCGCTCCCTGTCTGCTGACAGGCAGGCAGGTTTGGGAGCTTCGTAGGGCCCTTCGAAGCTAAAGGCGCAAGCACTTTAGCGGAGAAGGGGTCCCCACCTTACGATGAGTTTGCCGTTTCGTCAAATCAATATATTTTCCACTTAAGTG
>MHGR01000058.1:0-4129 GCA_001805655.1 Omnitrophica WOR_2 bacterium RIFCSPHIGHO2_02_FULL_52_10 | reverse complement strand
CGAGGCCGGCTGGCCTGCCAGCCATTCTATAGATGGGCCGGCTGGCCTGCCCCAGCCATTCTATGGATGGGCGGGCTGGGGATTGGGCGGGATGATATTCCCGCTGCCGTCAAAATATACTTCTCCGGTGAGAGCCCCCTGGCGGTTATAGGATTTTTGATAGCCGACTGGGTCGGTGTTGGTCAGCTTCCACTCATATTTGAGGCGCCCGTCCTGGGAGTACACCTTGCCTGTCCCGACGTCCCGCCCGTCATCATATTCCCGCGCGTCGCTGTAATCCACCTCCATGCGCAGCGTTCCGTTGTGAAAATATTCCTTGCTGGTCACAAGCCTGCCGAACTGATAATACGACTCCTGCATCAAGACGCCGTCCTTATAAAAGACCTTCATCGGGCCGTACCGCTTCCCGTCCTTGTAGATTTCGGCCCCGTAGGTTTCGTTGGTTTCATTGACGAATTTCACCTTGCCGTCAGGGATGATGCCGGTTTGGTCATAGAGGGCGCCCTTGCGGTCCACGCGGTGGCGGGCGATTTCCTCGCCGTCCTGGTAAAAAATGCTCAATTCGAAGGTCCGGTCCGGAGCCATGCGCGTCTTCTTGAGGACTTCGCCGGTCAGCCGTTTTTTGGGGGCCGCCTTGCCGGCTGCTTCGGGAGGCACCGGTTGAACGGGAATTTCCTGGATAGGATTCTCAATGATATTGCCGATTTTGCTCTGAATCCAGCGGTTCAGCAAAAAAAGCCCGGCAAAGAGGGACAGGAGCAGGATAAAGAAAAAAGGGCCGGCAATTTTTTTACTCATTTTGGCGCAATAAAACTGAGGCTGGAATTCCCCCGCCGTTCTCTAATTTGAGTTGTAGGCGGGGTCCCACCTACAATATTTATTTAGAAAGAATTCTACTTCACCGTTTTTGGAGAGATACGGATAGCTTTGCCATTCGCCCATACCGCAAGCGATCGTCCTGTTTTTTTATGCCGCTCTACGACACCTCGAACAGCCTTTTTCAGGGCCGCTTCGGCTTTGTCTTGCAAAGACATTCTTTTTTTCATTTATTACCTCGACTTTTCTGAACAAGCGTAAATAATTCGTTGTTAAGCACCTCTTTATGCCCATTTCGTCTTTTCGCGATCAAAACAGGCTTTGCGCTTGAATTATCGAACAACATCCAGGAATCAAGCAAAAACTCATATAATCTGAAAAAATTATCTATGCCACGAGCAAACCGTCTACGCACATCCTCGACAGGTACATTATGGCCTCCTTCCGCAACTCTATCTTTAATACGGGCAATCGCTAATTCAGAACTAGGAATCCAAAGAAAGAAGAGATGAAGCGCATAACCTTTCTCTTTCAGTTCAGTGAGTAAATTTGCGTAAGATTTACCGGATAAAGTTGTCTCGAAAGCAAAATCAGCGCCGCGCCTCGCATATTCATGGATTTGCTGTAATACGAGCTTACCGGCTTTGACAGCGGCAGTGCGAGGTTCAAATGGAGCCAATCCTTGCGCAATAAGGTCAGCGTTTACAAAATTAGGACAATGCACATAGTCCGGCAAGAACAGCTTAGCGAAGGTCGTCTTGCCGGACCCATTCGGTCCAGCGATAATATAAACTGTCTTATTTTTCATAATCGCCTTTACCCGCTCAGCAATTCCATGCTAATGGACCGGCCAGGGCTCGCCTGAGCGTCAACAACGGCGGAGAGGCCGGGATTCCCCCGCGTACCTTATTAAACCTTAAACGACGCAGATAAAATGTATCTACCGCCGGATTCTCCTTCGCTCCCTGTCTGCCCTGACTGCCTACGGCAGGCAGGTTTGGGAGCTTCGCAGGATAACCGCCAGGCTTCTCTAGACTAACGAGTTGAACTACTTCCAGTCTTCAGACGAAGCCAGGCGTAGTTCAAACACGAAAGTTTTTGAACGAAGCCTGGCGGAGAGGGAGAGATTCGAACTCTCGAGCCCCTTACGAGACCAACTGCTTAGCAGGCAGTTGCGTTCAGCCACTCCGCCACCTCTCCACAATTAATCAATATAATTATTTATTCAGACAAGAGAGGTGCGGTTAAGTTTACCTTCAAACCATCCAGATAAAACTGTCCGCCACCTCTCCACAATTAATCAATATAATTATTTATTCAGACAAGAGAGGTGCGGTTAAGTCTGCCCCCGCCGCCCCCTCCGACACTATTTAATGTGCTATGTTATAGCAAATTCGTTTGCCCGTGTAAACGCCGGCTTTCCAAAATCATTTCAATAAGGCCGCCTCAAGAATCCACTTCTTGTCTTCCTGGATATCATCGGCAAACTTGACCTTGCCGGTTTCCTTCTCGACCACCACCATGAACACGTACTCTATGCTGGAAAACCCGTTTTCTTTGAACGAAAAAAACCAGTGCTTCTCATGGTTGGGCAGCTCGGCAATATCCCGGACAATCTGCGGCTGTTCGATATCATACCGGTCGGCGAGGTTCTGTTTGGCCAGCGCCCGCTGGGCGATGATTTCGGCATCCTTAAGGTCAATGCCGTCCTCAAAATTGACCTTTGCGTATTTGTCCATGACCGTCTTAACCTTTTGCTGGACCGATGCCGCGCATCCCACGGAAAGCAATAACATAAATGTCAGGTATTTTTTCATCCCTCCGCTCTCCTCCCGCGGCCGAACTCCTTCAGCAAATGCGAATACATCCTTTTTGTTTCCTCTGAAATATCCTCGATGATCACAACCGTTTCATGGAACATCGGCCGGTCCTTCGCTTTAACGCAGCGCAAAACACTGCACCCAAGTATATACTCCGTCTTTTTCACGGGATCGGTCAAAAGTATCTTCATTCCCGCCCCCTGCGCGTATTCCTCCATCGTCAGGAAACAGATGCCGGATTCGCTCATGTTGATGGGATTGACCACATTCCAGCGCTCGCCGGGGCCGGCTTGAGCGTTTTGATACTTGATCACCAAGGGTAATTTGACGCGCTCATGATGTCTTTTGTCTTCCGGGTTCATGGCTGACTCCCCAAAATCAATTCATGGAATGGGCCGGCCGGGGCTCTGAAGCTGGTGAATTTCAAATTTTTTTTCTTTATCCAAAATGGGTTTGCCTTCCGGATCCGTCAGCGGGGACCAAATCAGCACGTTTTCAACGCCCTCGGGCCCCATGGCGGAGATCAGCTCAATCCCGGCCACGATCACGTCCCCTTTCAGCAAAGCACCCGGATAATTGTCCGTAACGCGATACACTTCGCCTTTCGTGACGTTACATTGCTTTCCCGAGCGGATTTCATCCACCCGAAAATGAAGATACGCCTGCACGCTTACCTTGCCGGAGGCGAGCGTTCGCCGCTCCACTTCCCGCTCGATGACTTCCGCCATGACGAAACATGTCGGGCCGAACGCGACCGCTGCATTGCCCCGAGTCTGGCAAATCAAAACCACAAGCAACCCTAAAAAGCAATACCTTGACTGACGCATTTTAACGACTTTATAAAAAGTTTCGCCCATCTGATCAAACCAGATGGGCGGACTTTTTCGGCTTAGGCGATGAAAATAATTACTCAACCCCGAGGTTAAACGTCAAGATACGGAAAATGCCCCATCCGATTTCCTTGCCCATGTAATAACTTCCCTTTAAAAATCCGCCGACGATGCCAAAGGGCTTGAATTCGGATTTGTTAAATTCCTCTTTTAGGGATTCCGCCATCGGCTGGGGGGATTTGACAATGGAGCCGATACCGTCCTTGATGTTTTGTTTATATTCTTCGTAATAGGCTTGGGCAGGCGCTGTAAACGAAAGCATCAAACACAGGACACACAACATAACGGCTATTTTCTTCATGGACACGCCCCTTTCTAAATGCTTTTTATCTGCGGATATTTTACTCTAATTTCCCGGCGATTCCTAGCGTTAAATGGACTTTTGCTCCGTCCTTTTTTGCTGAAAAAAACGGCTCATGAGCTCACCGCATTCCGCCTCCAATATCCCGCCGGACACATCGACCCTATGATTGAGTTTCTCATTGCGGACAATATTGATGACCGACCCGCAGGCGCCCGTTTTCAGGTCGGGCGCGCCAAAGCAGAGCCTTTTAAGTCGCGCTAAAATGATGGCCCCGGCGCACATGCTGCAGGGCTCAATGG
>MHGR01000057.1 GCA_001805655.1 Omnitrophica WOR_2 bacterium RIFCSPHIGHO2_02_FULL_52_10 | reverse complement strand
TCTTCAAGAGCCGGGAAGAAACATTGCTTTACGCATCCAGCTCATGCACATGCCCGGCGATATGGGACGGGTATTTGGATGCGTCAAAGCGCGTGATTTTTTCAATGGCCGAGCGCCCGGCGCGGACGTTCGCCCAAAATTTCCGCTTATCGATGCCGCTTGGCGATATGACGCCCAGGCCTGTGATGGCTATCTTGTCCATTTCTGCTCCCACAAACAATAAAAAGTCCTGACGGGCGAGCTGCCTGCCCCATCATTTAATTTGTAAATCGCTTTAATACCATCGCCGAATGAATCCCGGAAAAACCGCTGCTGGTCTTGAGCATGCAATTCACCCTTTTCCGGCGCGCCACGTTCGGGATATAATCCAGATCACAGTTGGGATCCGGGAATTCCTGGTTGATCGTCGGCGGAAGAATATCGCGCTCAAAAATCAGTGAACCGATAGCTAATTCGATACCGTTGGCCCCGGCCAAAGGATGGCCGATCATGGATTTAAGGGAACTGATCGGTATTTTATAGGCATAATCGCCGAAGACCATTTTGTAGGCATTGGTCTCAAACACATCATTTTGCCGCGTGGACGAGCCGTGCGCATTGATGTAATCGATTTCTTGCGGCGCCACATGGGCATCGTTCAGGGCTAATCGGATGCACGCCGCCTTGGCATCCCCCTCCGGCGGCAGGTCGGTCATGTGAAACGCATTGCAGGTGCTCCCAAAGCCGATGATCTCGCAATAAATGCGCGCGCCGCGCTTTCGGGCATGCTCCAATTCTTCCAGGATCAAAAGACCCGCCCCTTCGGAAATGACAAAGCCGTTGCGCTTCGCGTCAAAAGGACGGGAGGCTTTTTCCGGTTCGGCATTGTGCACGGATAACACATTGACCGTATCAAACGCGCCGAACGTGATCGGCGTAATCGGGGCTTCACTGGCGCCGGTGATCATGACGTCCGCATCCCCGTCCTGAATAGCCTCGTAGGAAAAACCGACGGAATCCGTCCCGGCCGTGCAGCCGGTAGAAATCGTGTTGCAGATTCCCTTCAAGCCGTATTTGGCGGAAATCTCGCTCGATGGAGTATTAAACATCGAGGCATCGTAAAGATCCGGGCGGACGATGGTGGGGTCAATCGGATTTTTGCCGCTGTCGGTGACCAGGGCAAATTCCTCCTCCATGTATTTTGTCCCGCAAATGGCGTTGGCCAGGGAAACACCAATACGGTTACGGTTTTCGGCGCGTAAATTCAAACGCGCGTCCTCAATCGCCATTTTGGCGGCGACCATCGCAAATTGTACGTAGCGGTCCATCCGGACCGCCTCCTCATGCGTTAAACCGAATTCAATCGGGTCAAAATCGCGGACCTGCGCCGCGATTTTCGTGTTGAACATGGAAACATCAAATTCCGTGACGCGCCTGACAGCGGAACGCCCGTTGACCATCGCGTCCCAGCAGGCCTCCTTCCCGACACCGTTGGGAGAAATAATCCCGACCCCCGTAACCACGACTCTTCTCTTGCTCATATTAGGCCTTTACCGTGTTTAAATGAAATATGCTTTTTATGGCTTCCGGTTTCATGTATTCATAAAATGACTCAACCTTGTGAACTAACTCCACGACCTTGCGGTTTAACGGGGCGTCTTTCCCGATGCTCTGGGCCAAGCGGACCACCTCACCATTGATAAATTCAATTTCACTTGTCCGTCGGCGCATGATGCTTTGCAGGATTGAGCCATACAATGGTTCCTTGCTTAACGTCGTCAATGTTTTATGAATGATGCCTGCCGCCTGTTCCACCGGCATCGTTGCCAGACCCATCACCCGCTCAACCGGGAACTGGGGCAGCGACACTAGTTTGATGTTCGCCGCGCGGATAATTTCTATCCCCTCCTTAAGCAAAAGGACGCTGAGCCGGCAAAAATCAAGGTCCGCAAATGTTTCCTGCATCGATTTACCCACCACCGCGGGTAGGCAATTGTTGAAATTGACAAAAAGCTTAAGCCATTTCATTCCGACAATCTCATGGGTGACAACCACGGGAAAGGCCGTCTTTAAAACATCCGCCGTCCTTTGCACCGCCTCATCGTTCGCCCCAAACGGCCTGCCGATAATCCAGTCCCCCTCGAAATTAAACGTCGCCACCCCCGGCTGTGTATAGGTCGCCCCGAACATCACGATGCTGCTGACAATACGCTCCTTGGGAAAGTTTTTCTGTAAAATATGGTCGGCTTGGACGCCGTTTTGCGTACTCAAAAGAATCCCGCTATCTAAAAATTTTCGGTTGGCATCAACGGCATCCTGCAGGTCCTGGGTTTTGACCGTGAATATAACAAGATCATGCGCTTGATCTAACCGCGATAAAGCGTTAATCTTGAACGTCGCATCGCCCCGCACGCCGTGCACATGCAGGCCGTTTCGGGATATGACGGCGGCCTGCTCAGGCTTTCCAATCAAAGTGATGTTTTGGCCCGCCTTGACCAAATAGGCGGCGGCAACGGAGCCGATGGCCCCGGCGCCGACAACGGCAATTCTCATTTCTTTACACCCTTTTTGAAGCCATACCCGTTTTCTTCATAATAAAAACCGACTTCATCAAGCAGACGGATCATCAGGCTGTAAAACGCCTTGGGGACCTCCGAAAAAAAGGCGTTCACGATGTCCCGTTCCCCCACCATTTCCGCGTCGCGCTCGCGCGCGTTTAGGACGGCTTTCTTATCAACAACGATCTTGGCAATTTCCCTGTGGAACAAGGGAATTTTCGAGATCATCAGCTGATATTTCCGGAGCGCTTCGGTTTCCCATTCTAACTTTGCGGCTGTTTCCGTCATTGAAGTCTCCCTACTTTTGGGCGGCAACGCGGGAATTATTTTCCCATTTCGAGATATTACTCATAAAATCCTTAACGCAGAGTTTAACTTTTTCATCGTAGTTGCTGGTCATAATACGGAAAATGCGCTCCGGTTTTGAATAATACTCGCGCATGCACCAGGCCCCCAATCGCCCGACCTCCTCAATCGTCAAATGATCCGTAGGGACAACAGGATGTTGAAAGTCCCATGCTTTGAGGTCAATCGTGTCCGGGTCAAACCATCCCTTTTTGATCCCGTACTTCCAATCTGGCGAATTCGGCACAGGTGTAAGATAGTCAAGCGCAAAAATATCCGGATCTATTTCATCAGCGATGCGCAATCGCTCTTTAATTTTGGCCTCTGTGTCGTCCCGTAAACCTATCAGCACGGTACCGACACTGCCGATATCCTGCTCCCGCAATATCTGAACCGTTTTCCGGATTTGGTCAATGGTCACGCCCTTTCCCTGCTTGGTCAAGGTCATGTCGTCTTCCACCTCAACGCCGGTCAAGGCAAGAAACAGACCCGCTTTTTTCATCAGCGGAAGAATGTCGTGCTGGCTAATCCACTGGTCGGCGCGCCCCAAACAGACCCAGTCAATCTTGTTACCGCGGCGAATTTTTTCCTCGCAAAATTCAATCATGGCCTCAGTGTCGGTGTTAAAGGCATCGTCCTGAAAGACGATGGTCGTAATACCGTATTCCTTTTCCAGAAGTTCCAGCTCATCAACGATCCGCTTTCCCTTCAATCCCCGCCATGAAGTAAAGTCTTTGGTCGCGGTACGGCTGTCATACAAAGCCCACTCATAGCAAAAATGGCACTTTCCGGGACAGCCGCGGGAGGTCATCAGTTCCGCGAACGGTTTCCAGTACGTGTGGCCGACGTACTTTGTCATCGGAAAAAGATCGTACGCCGGCATCGGCAATGCATTCAAATCCGGAATCAGATCGCGGTGCGGGCCGACAACGATCGCCCCGTCTTTGCGACGCGAAACCAGCCCGGGGATTTCGCGCTCGTCTTTCTTGCCGTGCTTGAGGTTGTTAATCAAATCTTCCATGGTCAGTTCCGACTCGCCGATCATGATATAGTCGATCGTGGGATTAAGGCGCATCTGGCGCTCCCAATCGCCGGAATACCACAGACCTCCCGCCACTGTTTTGACCTCCGGCATCTCTTCTTTAATCAGCCGCAAACCTTCATTGAAATACCATATAACGGCGGCGCCGCAGGTCGAGTGCAGTAATTCGCCGACAAAGACCATGTCCGGTTTCAGTTGGCGCACGCGCTTCATCATCCCGTCCCAATCCAATCCTTCGGCTCTGGAGTCGATCACCTGCGGCTCACCCAATTTCCTTTCCCGGATATAGGCCGCCAGCTGCGCGTGCATCTGATTGGCGGCTAAATGGTGCCCATGGGAATCCCAGGCTTTGAGCGGGGGAGTTAAAAATAATACTTTCATGAATTACCTCCTTTAGGAATTGCTGATAAGTTCGCGTGTCTTCATTAGCCTTTTAAATTTTTGGACAATCCCTGTAACTACGTATATGATGACCGTTCCAGGGCTCGCCAGTCAGAACCACCCGGAAACCAGGGGCTTTCCTCCCGGCGTTCTGTCCAGGCAGACGTGCTTTGTTTGCATGTATTCTCTTAAGCCTTCATGCCCTAACTCCCGGCCGCATCCGCTCCGTTTGTACCCCCCGAACGAGGCCTCATTGTAAAATCCACCGTACGTATTGACCCAGACGATCCCGCTTTCCATTTGCCTCGCCACGCGGTCCGCTTTTTCCGGATCCTTGGTCCAAATCATCGCTGCCAAGCCAAACACGGAATTATTGGCCAACTTTATGGCCTCCTCTTCCGTTGAAAATTTGATGACGGATAAAACCGGGCCGAATATTTCCTCCTGCGCAATGGTCATGTTGTTGGTCACATCGGAAAAAATCGTAGGCTCTAAAAACGCGCCGTTTTCAAACTCATGACCCGCCGGGACTTTCCCCCCGCATACAAGTTTCGCCCCTTCTTTGATCCCCAAGGCAATGTAGCGTTTGACCTTCTCCCGGTGCTCCTTGCTGATCAACGGGCCGAATTGCGTTTCGTAGCTTGCCGCATCGCCGATTTTTAAAGACTTGGTCTTTTCAACCAATGCGCTGAGAAACCGCGTATAGATGCTTTCCTCAAGCAAAAGTCTGGATCCCGCGGTGCACATTTGCCCCTGATTCATAAAGATGGCCGACATGGCACCGCCGATGGCCGCGTCGAAATCGCAGTCGGCAAAAACGATATTCGGGGATTTCCCTCCAAGCTCTAAGGATAGTTTTTTTGTCGTGTCTGCCGCTAATTTCATAATTACCTGGCCCGTTTCCGTCCCGCCCGTAAAACTGACCATATCCACCAGCTGGCTTTGAACAATCTCCGCGCCCGACGCATGATCCGAACTGGAAATTATATTTAACACGCCGGGTGGAAGCCCGATGGAATGGATAATCTCCGCCAGCTTCATAATGGACGCGCTGGCCCAAGAGGATGGCTTGAACACCACCGTGTTGCCGGCCAGCAAGGCCGGGGCGATTTTCCAACCGGCCATGATCAGAGGGTAATTCCATGGAATAATGCAGCCGGCAACCCCCATCGGCTCATACCGTGTTATGCTTTTGACCGGCGCGGCAACGGGGTTTTCCTTGGGCTTGTCGATATCCCGCATTTTGCCAAAATATTCAAAGGTATCGGCGCAGGTCGGCACATCGATGAACGTCGTCTGCTTGGAAATCTTCCCGGTATCCCGGCACTCAAGATCGGCTAATTCCTTGGCATGTTCGCGGACCGCTTTGGCGATTCGGGTCAAATAGGCGCCGCGCTCGGACACCGGCAACCCGGACCAGCTCCGATTGTCAAAAGCCGTTCTGGCCGCTTGTATGGCCAATCGGACATCATTCACGGCCGCATCGGCGGCGCAGGCCACAATTTCTCCATTGGACGGGTTCAGGCACTCAAAAACGCGCCCATCACCCGCGGGCTGTAACTTGCCCGCAATGTAGAGATCAAATGTCTGGACGGTTGTTTTCAATGGCTTCCTTCTGTTTATTACACCACGTGAATATGAGGTCCTTAAAGGCTTGTAAATGCTGTCCGGAGAAATGCAGCCCCCACGTCGATTGGAGGATAACGTCATAATTGGATTTATTGATAAAGAACGTCCCGAGCATCGCGTTCAGTTCAAAGCTTGCCTTATGGACAACTTTATCCCCTTCCTCTTTCAGCATTTTAAAGGACTCATCCTCACAAAACACGATAAAACAGAGCTCGAGTTCCTTCCAAAGAAAGGCATCCCCATATTTCTGCATGAGGCACTTGCGGATAAATTCGAAATATTCCTTTGCCGTGTTCCGATCCATAATGACTTCCGGCAGATCGATAAAGGCGCACAGGTTTCTGACCTTTAAAACCAGAGGTTTCCTGACAAAATAAATTGCCCGGACATCCGGCACCGCGATCTCCATGTCGCTGACATATCCCGTATTTTTCAGGACATCATCCAGGATTTTAATCAATTGCACACCGTTAAACATATCCGGCCTTTCGTAATCTATTCTACGGGCACGCGCTGCCAAAGTTCGAAAATGCGGCTGCAAGGCGCATACCATTGAGAAATTTTGGCAAAATCCCCCCGGAGGCTCATTTTCTTCTGCGTTGTCGCGACAAACGGATCTATTTCCCGGTTAAATACGGCCCTCCAAACATCCTTGGGGGCGGAAATGACAAACTCCGCGTCGCCATCCCTGCCCACATCCGTAATATGCCCATCCTTAAAGACAAAGCGGTAGGTCTGCCCCGTTTCGTTCATTTGTACAGCCAAGTCCATGGTCATCTTGGTCTTTTTCCCCAATTCCTTCATTTGTTTGTCGTGGTTGACGATTTTAACGATGCTGTCGATTTGTTCCTGGGAAAACAGCTCAAATTTTTTTAATTTTTGCGACTTGCCGCTCTTTCCCGGTTTCATTCGCGCCGCTTGACCGTCGCGCATGTATAAACGGCTAATGGCATCTACCGTGACCGCGTCTTCCAGCGCCTGAATGAGCAGGAAGCAGTCAAACAGGTCTTTTCCTCTGGCCACAACACCGTGATTGCGCAAGGCCACGATATTATTGCTTCGCAATGCCGACATGACCGGCCCGGCGTCCGTGACCGCCGGTGTAGATTGGTCAACGGCCGGAACGTTCCCCAGCAACAGTTTAGATTCAAATATCCTTGGAGCTAAAGTGTCATTTTCCAGAAAATAAGCATTCGTATAGGTTGTATGCGTGTGAATGACCGCGTCCGCATCACTGAAATTTCTATATATTTCCGTATGGAGGAGTTTTTCCGTTGAAACACTGCCCTCTTCCAGGAGCGTGCCGTCAAGTTTCAGCCGCAGGATATCCTTTTCGTGGAGAAGCCCGAGACAAGCGCCATGCGCCGTGAGTAAAATAACATCATCGCTGAGACGCCGACTGATATTGCCGTTTAGCCCGCTGACAAGCCCTTTTTCCCAAAGCAGCCGTCCGATGGCTATGATATTCGTTTTGAAATTCTCAGCTGATGCCTTTTCCATTGTATACCTTGGTGATATATTTTGACGGCACCCATTCGGCCAGCGGTACGTATCCGGGAACTCCCCGCGGCGCCACTTTAACGCCGTTGAAAAACGCGAGTTCCCTGGAGCTGCCCAATAATTTCACCTTTGAGCCATTGGGATAGGCATAGACCGGCACATTGTGCTTTTTGCCCAAAACGCCCAGGATCAGGCCGCCAATTTGGCAGAGCGCCCCCTTGCGGTCCGCGTATTGACAAGACACCCAAACTTCCCTGACAAGATTCTTATAGAACAGAAAACCAGCCATATTATCCGCAATAAGTGTCGGCCGGATCTTCCGTTTTAAAAGCTCACGGCTCGACTGCTTGGCCGCCTCCAGCCCCGGACGGCCCTCCAAAACAAAGGCTTCCTTAATCTTCCTCCTTTTAAGAGCATCAAAAATCGACGCATCAAATACGCCCTGCAAGACGATTGCGCTTTTACGTTTAACGGACATCAATGGCAATCGCCTCCGTGATTAACCGGTGGGGGACAACATCAAATCCGGGATAAAAACCGCCGACCGGGCCGCTGACAATCTTCTTACCGGAAAATACAAGCAACTCCTTGGCTTTTCGGATTTCTATCGGAATGTCATCACCGGTTTTTATTTTATGGGAAGGCTGCGTCAGCACATAGAACGGAATGCCGAATTCCTCGGCCAAAACCGCGATTTGATAAGTCCCGATCTTATTGGCAAAATCGCCGTTCGCGCATGAGCGGTCCGAGCCGACCACGACTTTATTGACCAATCCATCCGCCATGAGTGAGCCGACGGCATTGTCCGCGATTAATGTGACCTGCGCGCCCATCCGCTGCAATTCCCAGCACGTCAATTTCGCGCCTTGCATATACGGGCGTGTTTCCGTCGCAAAAAAATGGAGGTCCTTGCCTTGCTGCCGGCAAATCGCGGCGGCCATGGCAAGCTCACCGCTGACATTGCAATGCGTGAGGACACTGTCCCCATCCCTTAGAACTTCCGCAATCTTTTGGACGCGCTGCAATCGCCGTCCGCGGATCCCCTGCAAATAGCCGTCAATATTTTTAGAAACGGATGCCGCCACATCGGCCTTTTGGGCCGCCGCGGCCTGCGCCCATGCCACAACGATTGCGGTCACTTCGGCGAAGGGAAATGTCGGCCGGCTGTGGTTCAGACGTCCCGCCGCCGTCCGTATCTTAGATAAAAGCGCTTGGGGCGAGCGCGTTTTAGCATTCGCCAGGACTAATAAAAACGTGTTCAGCACGACGAGGAATTGGCCGAAGGCTCTTGTTTTCATCTGTTTAATCACCCGGACGGCCTCCGGCAGAGAACGCACCTCAATGTACCGCAGTTTCCGCGGGATCAATGATTCATCCAGAACGCGCAGGCAACGGCCGTTTTCAGCTAATTTCACCGGCCAGAATAACGGCGATTCTTTGACCGCGGGTTTTATCCGTGCCTTGCGCATATCAAGTCCTGGCGGATGCCTGCCCTTCCCGTTTTTTGACAAGGTCGAGCGTGATGCCGATCATGGCGTGCTCCGCCATGTAATAATTTGTGTCCATGAAACCCATCTCGCCGGTGATGATATGGTCGCTGACGGCCAAAATCGCCGTGGCCGGAATTTTATGCTGCTGGCATATCGTCAGAAATACTGAAGTGACCATGTCAACAGCGACCGCCCCTTGAGCAATCGCCTTGCCGACATGTTCCCGCGTTTCGCGCAAAATCGCGTCCGTTGACCACACCTTTCCGCGATGCGTTTTGAAACCCGATTCTTTCGCCGATTCATAGAGCGCATCCGTCAACGCTTTGTCTGATTTCGGCTGAAAATTTGGGTCGCTCACGTAATAGGGGGTGACCCCTTCCCCGCGCAAAGCGCTGTCCACAACCACTAAATCGCCGATCTTGATATCCTCGCTTAAGGACCCGCAGCTCCCCATGCGGATCATGGTTTTGGCCTCGGCGCTGCACAATATCTCCGTGGTGATCGCGGTATCGGCCGAAAACCGCCCGCCGTTGATGGTCGTAATCCGCGTGCCGTTGAATTCCCCTGTATACATTGTATATTCCATAAAGCTGAAATTCTTAATTGGCCTTTCCAAACTCTTTAAGAACCCGTCTACTCTTTCTTTCGGGCCCGGGACAATGGCATATTTCCCGAGATCCTGCGGCCTGAGCTGGACCATCCCCATAAGATCCTTACCGGTCAGGTGAATCTCTTTTCGCATTTGTGCTGTCATTTCTCCCCCTTCTTTATTGATTCCATTTGCGTTATCGTTCAATATTTAAATTTTCATCGCTATTTCGCTTTTGAGCATCGCCTTATCAATTTTTCCGGTACGGTTTTTGGGCAACTCCTGCCGGATCTCAATCGACTGCGGAATTTTAAAGTGGGCCAAATGGGCTTTGATGAAAAATTTTAAATCATCAACCGTGGTGGCTACACCCTCCTTCAGGACAACAATCGCCTTGACCGCTTCTCCGCGCATCTCATCCGGAACGCCAATCACGGCCGCTTCGGCAACGTCCGCGTGCTTATAGAATGCGGCCTCAACCTCGGGCGCGTAGACAATCTGGCCCGCTACCTTGATCATCTCCTTTTTCCTGCCCACGATATAAAGGAAATTATCCTTATCGAAGCGCCCTACATCCCCTGTATATAACCACCCGTCCTTCTTGACTTCAGCCGTGGCTTGCGGATCTTTATAATATTCCTCCATAATAATCCATCCGGAAATGATGATTTCCCCAACCTCACCCGCGGGCAACTCATTATTCTGTTCATCCACGATCTTGATCCGGCAATGCGGCGCCGGTTTTCCTACACTGGCTATATTATCACTGTCCATCGGCGTTACGGTATTAGGCGGGCAGGTTTCGGTCATGCCCCAGCCGTTCAAGAGTTTGGCATTTGGACAATATTTGTGGAACCGCTCAAGGATTTCCGTGGAGCTCGGCGCGCCGAAGACAACCACCCAGCGCAGGGACGCCAGGTCAAAATGCTCGATTTGCTTTAGGGTAAGAATGGCATTGTACATGGCGGGAACAATATGAAAGCACGTGACTTTATATTGCTGTATGTTTTCCAGGAATTTAAACGGATGGAAGCGCTCCATAAGGACAAGCGTAATTCCGAATAGCAGCATATTCTGGATGTAAATGAAGCCGCCGATATGGCTCAAAGGGATGGCCGCAAGCTTGACATCTTTATCGTTAAGATCAACAAAATATTCCATGGCTTTGGGAGAGCCTTCCAGGTGCCTATAGTTCAGCAGGATTCCTTTGGGCCTGCCGGTCGTTCCGGAAGTGTACATGATCAGGGAAGGATCCGTATCCTTAACTTCTGTTAACTTAAGTTTTATATTCACCCCAGCGATCAAGCGGGAATAGGGTTGCGCATCAGCGATTTCACCGGCACAGGAAATGACCCTCTCCAGTCCTTTCACAGCTCGTTTAACCACGCTAAAATCTACATCCTGACGGCTTGCGGCAATAAGAAGTTTTGATTCGGAGTGCTCAAGGCAAGAAATCAATTCATCCTCTTTCAGCATAAAATCAAGGGGGACACCCACCGCGCCAAGGCAAAAACAGGCCAAGTAACTGAAAATGTACTCTGGGGAATTCGACAGACATAGTGCAACTTTGTCTCCCTTTCGGATACCGCTGGCTTTAAGAACATTGGCCAGCTTCAGGCTTTGTTCACGGAGTTCGTGGAATGAAATCCGATCGCTCCCAAATATGATGGCCGTTTTATTTTTATACTTTTGTGCCGTGTCATCCAGTTTATCTTGAAAATTCATCGTCCTTCCTCACAGCTGTTTTCATGTAACCACTAAGAACCGAATAAGTTCTGTACATGCGAAATTTTGATATTAATTAGTAAAATTTTACTAGTTAGATTTTAGTAGAAGATATCCATTTGTCAAGCACTATCCTGCTTTTAATTGGGGTGTTGCCTGCGGCGGGTGAGGGCTGGATTAAGTAAGAACTTCCGTTAATCTGGCAATGGAGTTAATCTCGGCTTCGACAAGGTCCAGGTCGTGATCGAGGATGATCTCAAGGTGTCCCTTGCCCTTTTTCATGTTCCTTTTAACTGCCTGAAGCTCGCGCTTTATGCGGCGCAAAAAAATTACTCGCCCCCTGAGTTGGCGTTTGGCGATTTTTTTATCCACATATTGCAAAAAATATAGGGCCAAATCGACATTAAAGTATGGCCGCTCGATCGACAAAAAGCTATCCGTGACTAAATGGTCAAAAATCTTGCCTCCCTTTGGGGTTAGCGAATATACATATTTTTCCGGCCATTTTCCCTCCCGGCCCACATCCTTCGTAACAAGCCCGAGCTTTTCCATTTTCTTCAAGGGATAATAAATCGATTTGATTTTTAAGCCCACGAAAGGAAACAATTCTTCATCAATGAGCCGTTTAATCTCATACCCGTGCTTCGGTCCGTCTTTTAATAATCCCAGAAACAATAACTCGTGCTCGATCATTCTATTTACCCTTAATTATTCGTGCATCCTGGCATCTTCGTACCGCTCCGTATACTCGATGATATGGGCCATCATTTGAACGCAGCGCGACGGGTACCGGCCGATGGCCGTTTCACCCGACAGCATGACATAATCGGTTCCGTCCAAAATCGCGTTGGCGACATCGGAAACCTCCGCCCGGGTCGGCCTCCCGTTTTCAATCATGCTGTCCAGCATCTGGGTGGCCGTTATCGAATATTTCTTTTTCCGGTTACAATGATTGATCAGGTACTTTTGCACCATCGGGATTTTATAAACCGGCAGCCCCACGCCGAGATCACCTCTGGCCACCATTATGCCGTCGCAAGCGTCCAGGATGCTGTCCACGTTGCGCACACCCTCCTCCGACTCGATTTTGGCGAAAATCTTGCAGTCTGGAAGCTTGGGCCGGACAATATCCACCACCCGCTGGATATCCTTTTTGTTGCGGACAAACGACTGCGCCACCTTCTCCACGTTTTGTTCAATGCCAAACTGCAGATCGGCCTGATCCTTCTCGGTCATTATGTTCGACTGCAGCTTCAGGCAGGGTATATTGACCCCCTTGCGCTCCGTCAGGACGCCTTCTTGTATTACCTTGACTTTTAATTTTTTCCCGCTATGGCTGATGACGCGCAAGTGTATCGTCCCGTCATCGATGAATATGTTTTCCCTCTGCCCGATGGTCTTAACATCCCCTTGGTAATCGAACGGGATGTGATCCTCCCCCTGATAGGAATCGTTCGACATATAATACTTCTGATTTCTCTTCAGCGCAATTTGCCGTTTAAACCGCCCGATCCGGATCCGGTATCCTTCAAGGTCGACCAAGAGCGTTACGTTGAATCCCTGCTTTGCGCTAATGGAACGGACGGCATCCATCATTTTTTGGTGCTGCTGGCGATTCCCGTGCGAAAAATTAATCCGGGCAACATTCATCCCGCGTGAAGCCATCTTGCCGACCATGGCCTCTTCACAACTGACAGGCCCAAGCGTGCAAATGATTTTCGTATGGCGTTTCATAATGGAATCCGTGTGCGGGTTTCAAGGGGTCAATTTGCTGCAGAAAACTTCATATCCAATTCTCTGAAGACAATTTCGGAAACCGTCCGCTTGGCGCTGCTGCTCAGCGATGTCACCTCCAATTTGACGGTAGAATCCACCAACTCATTGAAAAATATCCCCACCTCCGTTGTGTCCACATTGCCGGGGACCCCCATCACAACGATGTGCTTTTTTTTAAAATTTTTTATGAAAACGGCAAAGTGGCCGCTCGGTTTAGATTTTTTGACTTCTAACTCCTCCTCGCCTTCTTGTTCCTGCTCATCTTCGGCAGCTTCCTCTGGCGGCTCAAGCCATTCATCATCTTGATACGCTAAGGCCAAAACGGCATCAAAACACTCCTGGTACTGGCAGGCATAAGTCCTGGTCAGGGCGTCCGCCCTCGCCTCCTCCAGGGCTTTGGTTGAACTCCCCCACAGTGCTTTGACCGTCTCCGTGATGTGCGCGCACCCGGATGTAAATATACTCAAAACAACACTGAGAATCATGATTTTCTTAAACATATTTACCGCAATTGTTTAGGCAGTCATTGATTCAATCTGTATTTTAAAATCTTCGCAAATTCTCTCGAGGCCGAGCGCCTGGGCCCGGTTCTTGACCAGCTCATATTGCATCCGCTTTTCCTTCTCCACCAACTGCGCGTTGAAATCCTCGTACTTTTTAAAAGCCTCCTCCAGCCTGTTATAAGATGCTTTCAGGTCCCGGTTCTCCCCCTTCAAAAGCTCAATGGTGGCAATCGAGCCGGCCAGTCTGTTGTTCATGACGTCTAACTCGGAGCGGTCCATCCCAGCCCGCTGCATTTTGAGAAGGTCATTCTTTTCCGCCTCAAGCCGACTAATAATTATCCGCATTTCCGACTGCTGTCTTTGATGTTCGTCATATTGCTTTTTGAGGACTTCGTTTTTCGACTTCAGCTCATCCAGCAGTTCGCGGGCCGTCAGCAATCTTTCCTTTTCCTGCTGTAACCGGGCAACTTCCTGCTCCAACGCATGGACTTTTTGCGAGCCGGAATCGCTCACTTTGTCATAATCGCCTTTCATCGCCTCGATTTTGCTCTCCAACACGGTAAATTTCTCTTTTTGCTCGGTCAACTGTTTTTTGAGTTCATCATTTTCCGTTAACATTCGTTCCATTTTAACCACTGACTCATGTTCGGGACTGGCTCCGATTTCCGGGACAACGCGGTTGGCATGAAGTTTATCGGCCATGCCCGATTTGGCCCGCGTTTGGCCGATCCCCCCAGATGAAAACGATCTTTTCAATTTGGCAATCTCTTCGGAACCGGAAATCGGCACCGCGCTTTGCTCTTCCGAAGTAATGCCCTTCGCGATAAAAATAACCCCGGCAATAAAAATTACCGCCGCGATGCCAATTACGAGTGATACGTCCATGATTGCCTCCGGATCGGTTACATGTACGACTGGTTCGTTAAATAGCGCGCATAATCCTCAATAGCGTCCTCAAGCGCGGTAAATGGCTTGGTATACCCCGTCTCCCTCAGTTTTGCCATCTCCGCCTGCGTAAAATACTGGTAGCGCTTTTGAAGAACTTGCGGCATTTCGATATAATTAATTCGCGCCTGTTGTCCAACGGCCGTAAACAATGCCCGGGCCAGATCATTCCATGTCCTCGCTTCACCCGTCCCCACGTTAAAAATACCGTTGAGCCGCGGATGATCCATAAAAAAAAGAACAATATCGACCGCATCCTTTACATAAATGAAATCACGCTTCTGTTCCCCATCGCGGTATTCCGGGTCATAGGATTTAAAAAGGGGCATCACCCCCTCCTCCATCACCCTTTGATAGGATTTGGCGATGACGCTGCGCATCTCCCCCTTATGATATTCGTTCGGCCCGAAGACATTAAAGAACTTCAGCCCGACCATCCGTCCGAAATAGCCGTTGTCCAAAACCCAGCGGTCAAATTTCTGCTTTGACTCGCCATACAGGTTCAGCGGGGCGCATTTGCAGATCGTTGCCTCATCATCCTTATAGCCGGCCGAGCCGTCGCCGTACGTGGCCGCCGAGCTGGCATAAATAAAACGGACTTTATTTTTCAAGGCCCATTGCGCCAGGATCTTGCTGTACGCGTAATTATTCTCCTCAAAATACGCTTTATCCTGAAGGGTTGTGGAACTGCAGGCCCCCATGTGAATGAGACATTCAACCTCATCCTGAACCTGCCCGCGCTCTACTTGGACGCGAAAATCCGCTTTATCAACATAGCGGGCATATTTCTTGCCCGCCAGATTCCGTTCTTTTAGGTCCCCGTGAAGATGGTCAACAAGGATTAAATCCTCCCGGCCCCTCTCATTTAATTTTGCAACAACACAGCTGCCGATGAACCCGGCAGCCCCCGTGATAACAAGCATAAACACACCCTAAAAATGTCAATCTACCCCTGACAACAGGAACTGACCAATATTAATTCCTATTTGATATCCTAATTTCATTGTATCATCATTTTTATCATCTGTTGCTTCTTTGTCCGTAAATATGACTAAAACCTCGCCTGACTTGGCATCCATCAGTTTTCCAGAAACACCCAGAGACCATCGGCCAGTCAACGGCAGCCACTTTTTCAGTGTGGAAGGCCCCGCCACTTCGGTAAAACGTCCTTTGAGAATAAGCTCAGCTGGTTCTTGGCTTTCAGCGGTAAGGATGTGAAAATGGTCATGTTTGCCGGTTTGGTCGGAGTCGAAGGTATCCGTGATCCCTTTAATGATCATTAAGGCGATTTTATCCAAATTGTCGGTTGCCTCCACCCCCACACCGGCATGAAAGGGAAAAATTAAAACATTTTGCCGCTGCTGCAGCCGTGCCCGGTTAACAACCCTGCCTTTATCGACGAATTCATTGGCAACCAGCAATTTTTCATCTGATGCCGTAACAGTTTCCGCCGGATCAGGTTTATTGCCGAAAAAAGGCATTTTGACGCTTGCGCATCCGCTGAAAATGACCGAAATGAGAGCAAGGACAACCGGATTTAGTTTTGCCATGTGCGTCAGCTGACCCGATCGGTAATCACACGGTGGTTCTATTCGGATTGAACGGTTAATATTTTAACACAGCTCCTCTTTGGCCTCAAGGAAATTACCGAAAATCACCGGGGTGAGATGGTTAATTGCGCTCGGACCGCATGGTTTCTTCCGCAATTTTAATCATAAGCGTTTTGGTAAGTTTTTCCTGATCAACCCGCCATCGCCAGTTCCCGTTGACGGTTGCCGGCGTATTCATCCGGGCCTCAGAGCCTAATCCAAGATAATCCTGCAGTGGGATGATCGCCAGTTCCGCCGGCGAACCTAAGGCTAACCGGATAAGCTCCCAGTGGACCGTTTCCGCTGAAATGTCCCTTCCGAAATACTTGTTAAGGTTGCCCCTGACTTTTTCTGCGACCTCCTGCTGAAACCATCCCCGGACCGTATTGTTGTCGTGTGTGCCCGTATAAACAACGCACCGGCCCGTGTAGTTTTCAGGGAGATACGGATGCTGGCTCACATCATCCCCGTTGAACGCAAACATGAGAACTTTCATTCCCGGGAAATTAAAGCCCCGAATGACGTCCCGGACATCGTCCGTGATAAACCCGAGATCTTCAGCAATGATGGGCAGGGGCTTCACGCATGCGCGTTCCAGGCTTTTAAAGAAATCATGCGTGGGCACACTAGCCCATTGGCCGTCTACGGCCGTCGTATGGCCGGCCGGAATCTCCCAGAATTTCACGAACCCGCGAAAATGGTCGACGCGGACCAGATCAAAAAGTTGAAAATTAAACCGGAACCGCTGAACCCACCATGAATAGTTTGCCTTCTTCAATGCCTTCCAATCATAGACGGGGTTCCCCCAGAGCTGCCCGGTACGGCTGAAATAATCCGGAGGAACGCCGCTGACCACCGACGGCGCACCGTCAGTTTCCAATTTGTAGTTTTTCGGATTAGCCCAAACATCGGCGCTGTCTAGGTTCATGTATATGGGCAAATCGCCGATCAATTTAATCTTGGTTTTGCGGCAATACCGGCGCAAAAGCTGCCATTGCCGGAAAAACAAAAATTGATAAAATTTGATTTTATGGACGGCCTGGGCATGATTAGCCGAAAATTCGAGGAGCGCGTTCTTGTTGCGGTCACGCAAGCCCTTCGGCCAGGATGTCCAAATCGCCCCTCCGTGGTGCTTTTTTATCACAGAAAATAAAGCGTAGTCCTCCATCCAGAAACGGTGAGTTTCGAGGAAATTGTTAAAATCTCTTTTTAGGGCCCTGTAGAGCGTTGGGCGCGCTTCAAATTTCGTGGCCGCACGTTCCAGTAAACTGTCTTTGTGCGGTTTGACAGCTTCGAAATCGACGTGCTCAACGGGAAATTCAGGCCCGCCCGTTATATCCGTAGAGTTTAACAGCCGCTCCTTGACCAACAACTGCGGGCTAATCAGCAATTCATTGCCGGCGAAAGCCGAGGTGCTGCTGTAGGGAGAATGCTGGCTGATGGGATCCGTGGGATTGATCGGCAGGATTTGCCAATAGATCTGCTTGGCATCATGCAAAAAATCCGCAAATCGGTACGCGCTTTCGCCTAAATCGCCGATGCCGAAAGGCGATGGCAGCGATGAGATGTGGAGGAGTATGCCGCTGGCACGCTCGGACATGGGGCTCACGGACCAGACTGAACGGCTGATTTGACATAATGCTGGTAAATCGTCCGGCCATTTCCCTGCTCGGGAATATTGCTCTTTGCCGAACTCAAACGCCTTAAAAACTCTTCCTCAAAGTCCTTGCCGGTCGCTTCTTTTGCCAATTGCATGGCCCGGGCGGCGTATTGAAGAATCTGCACCGCTTCCAAGCCGGATATATCATCAAAAAACCACCCGCAGCTGGTATACATTAACATGGCATACCTCTGCATTTCCAGCAATGTCAACACCCGCCGGCGCCCATCGGGGTCACCCTTCGCGCCTATTTCCTTGAGAAACTTTTGCTGAGCTGTCTCCGATGCGTCTAAAATGACGGTGATGTAATGATCTCGCACCAGCCAGGGATCCACGTCATACGGCCGCATTTCGCGCTCAAAGACAGGAACCAGTTCGTCCCGCAACCAATCCAAAGACTCGCGCAGATATTTCCGCCATTCCTGGTTCCATTGCGCTTTGTCTTCCAGGCGGCACCCGCAATGAGCACGCCAACGTTCAATGCCGTGAAAACAGCTCCATGAAGTGTCTTCATTGATCTCCACCGCATGCGTCGGAGGAAATTTTTCCAGAAATTCCCCGTAGATGGTCACCTGCGCCATTTGATTAACCTCGACATGGTACAGCATGTACGCCAAGGCCATATTGCCGAAGCTGTGATGATGTCCGTACGTTTCACCGTCATTCGCGATGTGGCCCAACCGTGATTGTTTCTGATGCTCCGGGAATTCGCCCACGAGCCGGTTCGCAAAGTTAACGCCGTTCCTGAGCAAATCCCCAAACGCCACCTCGTTCGCAATCGCGCCGTTATAAAAGAAAAGGTTAATCTTCTTGCCCGAGGGTAACGTACACACGTACGGAAACTGCGTGTCAATCGTTCCTTCGCTCACATCAATCCATGTCCGATCACCCAGCCGTTTAAAGCGCTTGGCCTGGGCTGGCGCGAGGATGGTGAACAGGATTCCATGTTCCGCCAGAGTTTCGAGTGTCCTGATATCTACCGCGGTTTCCGGGAGCCACATCCCTTCCGGTTTGCGCTTAAACCGGTGCTCAAAATCCCTGATCCCCCAGATCGCCTGCGTCACTTTATCACGGTCATTGGCCAAGGGCATGATCATGTGATTATAAACTTGCGCTATCGCGGTTCCATGACCGGAAAACCGGCGCGCGCCGGCTTTATCTGCCTCCAAGATTGCCGCATATGTGTCCGGCACCGACAGCTCCAGCCAGGACAGCAGGGTCGGCCCGACGTTAAAACTGATCTGGGCAAAGTTGTTGACGACCTTAAAGGCCTGATTCTGGTTATTTAAGATCTGCGTGTGGGTATTGGGCGTGTAACATTCAAAGGCGATGCGCTCGTTCCAGTCGTGATGCGGATGGGCGAATTTCTGCTCTTCGATGACGCCTGTCCACGGATTCGTTCTGGGAGGCTGATAAAAATGCCCATGGATGCATAGATATTTATTCATATCACTCACACAATCACTGCGTCTTGAAGAACATCACGCTGAGGGCCGGCAAATGGATGGTCAGGGAGTAATCCTTGACATGGTGGGCGGCGCTCGCGGCATGATACCCCAATCCCCTGACGCGCCACGCCTCCCCGTTGGCCGTGAGCCCCTGCGCGTGAACCATGCCTTCGCCCCCGTAGAGCTTATCATCGGTATTGAGCAATTCTGCCCATACACCTCCGGAGGGCACCCCCACCGTATAATTTTTATTGGACATGTCCATAAAATTGCACACGACGAGTACGGTGTCGGCCGGATTCGACCCCTTCCTCAAAAAGCTGAATACGGCCTTTTGGTCATGTCCCATATCCAGCCACTCGAAACCGTCCGGAGTGAAATCCCGCTCATGCAGCGCCGGCTGATTTCTGTACAATACGTTTAAATCCCGGATAAGTTGCTGTACCTGCTTATGCCGATCATAGCGGGTGAGCCCCCATTCCAGCTGGCCGTCATGGTCCCATTCCTTCCATTGGGCAAATTCCCCGCCCATGAATAAAAGTTTTTTCCCGGGATGCCCATACATATAACCAAACATGGCTCGTAAGTTGGAAAATTTCTTTGAATCTTCTCCGGGCATTTTGCCGATCAAAGACCTTTTTTCATGCACGACTTCATCATGAGACAGTGAAAGCACAAAATTTTCGGAAAAAGCGTAATAGAGACAGAAGTCGATCTCGTTGTTATAGTTGCCGCGCACATCCGGCGCTCTGCTGAAGAAATTCAGCGTATCATGCATCCATCCCATGTTCCATTTCATGTCAAACTCCAGACCGCCGACCGAGCAAGGCTTCGTCACATTCGGCCAGGCGGTTGACTCTTCCGCAATCATCTGCACTTCAGGATATAATTTTTTAACCGTCTCATTGAGGTGCCGGATAAAGGAGATGGCTTCCAGGTTTTCATGGCCTCCATAAATATTCGGTTCCCATTCTCCGTCCTTTTTGGAATAGTCCAAATACAACATCGAAGCCACGGCGTCCACACGCAAACCGTCAATGTGGAATTTCTCCATCCAATACACCGCGCTGGAGATTAAAAATTCATTGACCTCATTTCTGCCGAAATTAAAAATACAACTATTCCAGTCCGGATGCTTGTTCGGCTGTTCAAATAACTGTGTGCCGTCAAAATTCGCGATGCCGTGATCGTCATTCGGAAAGTGCGCCACGACCCAGTCCAGGATGACTCCGATGCCCGCCCGATGGAATTGATCGATCAGGTGCATGAGATCTTCGGGGGTCCCATAGCGGGACGTCGGCGCGAAATACCCCAGGGCCTGATAACCCCAGGATCCATAAAAGGGATGCTCCATGAGGGGCAGAAATTCAACATGCGTGTACCCCAGATTTTTCACGTATTTAACCAGCTCTTTGGCCATTTGCCGGTAGGTTTGAAATTCCTCGACGCCGTTTTTACGCCAAGACCCGAGGTGGACTTCATAAACGGACATCGGCTGGTGGGTAAAATTAATATTCTTGCGCCCGGACATCCATTGCTGATCTCTCCAGCGATATTGGGCATCGTAAACAATCGAGGCTGTGTTGGGAGACAATTCGCTGTAAAAAGCGAATGGATCCGCCTTATCAGACTGATAGCCGTTGTGCTTGGACATAATGTAGAATTTGTACCGGTTTCCCGGCCTTACCCCGGCGATAAACCCTTCCCATATCCCGGAACCGTCTTGACGCGAAAATAAGGCGTGTTTCGCCTTGTCCCATCCATTGAAATCCCCGATAACCGTAACCCGCCTGGCTTCCGGCGCCCAGACCGCAAAATAAGCCCCCTCCACATCTCCATACTTCATGACGTGAGCGCCGAATTTCCTGTACAGGTGATAGTCCGTCCCCTCCTTAAAACACGCGATGTCGTTTGTCGTGAAATAATTGGATTTCAGAGTTACGTTGTTTGACATTAATTTGGCATTTGATGCGTTGCGGGATTGCTCAGTGGTTTTCATGTTGCCTCACGGCTTTCAGTGGTTAGACACAACAATCATATATCAACCCATAGGCGACGGGAAAAAACAAATAATGATCAAATAAATGCCGAGCACGCGCCCCCGAACCCCTTCTTGATCGCGAGGATAGTGACGTAACTGGTAACGGGGCCGGCCATCAGATAGGTTAGGGCCTGTCCGTAACTCATACCGCTCTTAAGAAAAGCATCCGCCATGGGAACGCTCGCCGTTGAGCAGACATGTTTGCACGCCAAGCATAAGAATAAACCCATAGCCCACATACCCTACAAGATTATCCCGTATAAAGTGCTGGATTGGCTCAAAACTGTGATAAAGCTTGCCACTCCTATTCCAATCAATATTTCAACGCCAATCTCTTTGGGAAGGATCACACATGCGCAGTAAACTGCTTCCTTAGCGTGTTAGACAATTGAGGGGGTATTATATCGTTTTTACGCAAAAAAGCCAAATAAAACTTAATATTGGGACAATAATGGGTGCGGGTGGGATTTCGCCGCTCAGTTTCCTGATATACTTTTTGAAATCTTCTCTTGGGTGATAAATTCAGGGGCGGGTTTATGAAAATAATATCCTTGCCCTGCATCAACGCCTAACTGCTTCGCCACTTCAAAATCGGCTTTGGTTTCAATCCCCTCGGCCACCGACATAATGCCGTGCTCCTTGCAGAATGACACGATAAACTTAACGATGCTGCGCCGCAGCGCGTCGGTATCCATCTTATGGACAATACGCCGATCTATCTTGACCACTTCCGGCCGCGTCTCAATAATGGATTCCAAACTGGCATACCCCCCTCCAACATCATCCACGGCAAATTTGAACCCGTAATTGCGATAATCCTTGAGGCATTTATAGAATTCCTTAAAATTGGTAATGGCGGAACGCTCGGTAATCTCCAAATATACGTTTCGGGGGTCAATACCGGCGTTCGTGAACATGGACTTAATCGTTTGGAATTTTGCCCCTTCCACCAAGTACGGATTGCAGTTGAGAAACAGTTTCTCCCCATTGAGGTGTTTGGCGCCATATTCAAGGGTCTTTTTCCACGCGAGCAACTCAATGTCCGGGTAGACGCCGTATTGAATGGCTGATTTAAACAGTAGTTCAGGGGAACTAAGGACGGTTTTGGTTTTGGGCCGGCTGAGGCTTTCAAACCCGATGAGCTTGAACGGATTGAGATAAAATATGGACTGAAAAAAGGGCGTGATTAATTCATCGTCTATTATTTGGCGTAACTCAACTATAATGTCGTCCTGCGCATTGACATCGGTGGCATTTTTGTCCAATCGCGACCGGCGGCGCATGACCGCCTCCATGCGCGCCACCAGCTCTTCGTACTCAAAGGGTTTCGTCAAATAATCATCGGCGCCCAGGTAAAGCCCCTCAACAATATCTTGGGTCAGTAATCTCGCCGTTAGGATGATGATCGCCACATGCGCGGTTTCTTTATTTTCCTTGAGGCGCCTGCAAACAAGAAAGCCTTCCTGGTCAGGAAGGACGATGTCTAAGAGCACGAGGTCTGTGCTGCGGGTGGCCTTTTGGAGGGCTTCGCGGCCGGAATTCGCGACCGTTACTTTATACCCGCGCGATTCAAACAATATCCGCAGCATATCGGTCACGGATCGGTCATCATCAACGAGCAGAATCTGCTTTTTGCTGTCCGCAACTGTAATCATATCTCCTCATTTCAGCGTTAATTCCCATTAAGCGCACTATCGGAGAAATGTACAATCCACAATTAATTATACCTGGTAGCAAAAAAATTGGCGATGCCAATTTCATGTTGAGCTAAAAATTGACATTTGGCTGGACTTTCTAAAACAATTGAAATACAACAGGTTACGCAGATTTTATGCTGCTAAGAGCAAGCGCTTTCTCATTTCGTGATTTTTTTAACTCCATATATTTCAAGTAGAACCAAATATTGACTTCTAAAGTCAATAACTTCGAATGATGTTCCTTCACTTTGATCTTCTTACCCAGCAGCACAACCGGTCATTGGGCCTTTATTTTCGTAGAGAATTTAGTTAGATTTGAGCTCGTATTCTTCGAAGTGGTAGTTCAGCGGGCCCTCGTTGTGGCGGGTGGATTCCTTGGTTTTGACAAAACGGTCCTTGAAATCACGGAAAAAGACATCACAGCCAAACGCCTGATGGATCTGGGTCACATAGATCTTTTGGCACTCGGGGTATTTTAGCGCCTCCTCATACACCTGCTGGCCGCCGATCACGAATACGGTTTCAATGATGTTTTTGAGCCGCTCGCTTTTCGTCATCGTCAATACTTGATCAAAATTCTCCGCCTTTAAGACCCCTTCAGGCACATCCAGGTATTTGTTATGGGTCAGAACGATATTGATACGCTCGTTCAGCGGGCGGTATTCCTTCGGAATCGAATCCCAGGTTTTACGCCCCATCAAAACAATGTTTTTTTTCTTTGGGGAATGTGTCTTACAGGTGAGCTCTCGGAAATGCTTAAGATCACCGGTCAGGTGCCAGGGAAGTCTCCCCCCCTTCCCTATGCCGGACTTGCTGTCAATGGCTACGATAATGTAGACTGGTATCATGTTTTTGCGTTCCGCTTACACGGCTATGGGAAACTTAATAAACGATTCATGTTCATAATTCAGCAGCTGGATGTCTTCGGATGTGATGTCTTCAAATGGTTTCTTGGCAATGACAACCGTTGGCAGCGTCTTGGGCGTTCGTTTCAGCTGCTCCTTCAGGCCATCGACATGGTTTAAATAAATATGAGCGTCGCCAAGGGTATGGACAAAAATGCCGGGAACCAGATTGCATTCC
>MHGR01000056.1 GCA_001805655.1 Omnitrophica WOR_2 bacterium RIFCSPHIGHO2_02_FULL_52_10 | reverse complement strand
GGATCCGTACGCGACGGCAAAGGGGTGCGATTGTCTGCTGCTTTTGACGGAGTGGGAGGAATTTAAGAATTTGGACTTCAAGAGGATCAAGGCCGCCATGAACCATCCTGTCATGTTCGACGGCCGCAACCTCTACCATGACCGGAAATTATCCCGCCTTGGCTTTGAATATCACGGGGTCGGGCGCGGTCAGGCAGAGAATGCGTGATGAGCCGCTTTGTTTATTGACGTCCGCATAGGTAATGGAACCTTTGCGGACGTCAATACTGCCACCGCTCCAACGAGTTGCAAGAAAACTCTTCACTGCGTTCGTATCTTCTTTGCTGCATAGGAAAGGAGTTTTCTAGCAGCAACCGTTCTTTATACTTTCCTATGCTGTGAAAGATGCACTGGTTCCATTACTAATGCGGTGGTCTGTAGACCAAAGGGGGTGGCACAGTGTCAGCACGATTAAAACGTAAAATTTTGACCGGGAAGGCCCGGATCGCGGTGATCGGCCTGGGGTATGTCGGCCTGCCGCTGGCCGTCAATTTTGCCAAGGCCGGATTCAAAGTCTTTGGGCTGGACAAGGACACGGATCGCGTCGAGCAGGTGAATAGGAAACAAAGCTATATTCTGGATATCCCGTCCAAGGAGGTCGCCAGGGTCGTGAACAGCGGCCGCTTTGAGGCGCGCACGACCTTCGATGTTCTGACTACGGTCGACGTCGTGATTATTTGCGTCCCCACCCCGCTCAAGCGCAAATACACGCCGGACATATCCTATATCGTCAGCGCCATCCGGACCGTCCGCAAATACTTCAAGCGCGGCGCGCTGGTCGTGCTCGAAAGCACCACCTACCCGGGGACCACCGATGAATTAATCCGCCCGGAGCTGGAGAAAGGCGGATTGAAGGTGGGCAGGGATTTTTACTTGTCATTTTCGCCGGAGCGGATTGACCCGGGCAACAAGCAATACGATGTCACGCGCATCCCGAAGATTGTCGGGGGATTAACGCCGGAAAGCGGCGCGCTGACGAAACTGCTCTATCAAAAGATCATCAAGCAGATCCATGTGGTTTCCTCCGCCAGGGCGGCGGAGATGACCAAGCTGCTGGAGAACACCTTCCGCATCATCAATATCGGCTGGGTCAATGAGGTGGCGATGATGTCCCATAAGTTGGGCATCGATGTATGGGAGGTCATTGAGGCGGCCAAAACAAAACCGTTCGGCTTCATGCCGTTCTACCCGGGGTTGGGGGTGGGCGGGCACTGCATTCCGGACGATCCGCTGTACCTCTACTGGAAAGCGAAGCACCACGGCTTCAGCTCGAAATTCATTAAGTTGTCCGCCGACATCAACGCGGGCATGCCGGACTATGCGGTGGGGCGCATCAAGGAGCTGATCAGCGGCGCGCGGCGGGCGAAAAAAAGCCTCAAAGGGGCCAGGATCCTCGTGATCGGCGCGACCTATAAAAAGGACGTCAAGGATTTGCGCAAATCCCCGTCCATCAAACTGATCGAGATATTGCAGCGGGAGAAGGCCAGGGTCGATTATTTTGATCCGATCATCCCCTATTTGAACGTGGAGAGTGTGAACCTGGTTTCCATCCGGCTGAAGCCGGGCGCAGTCAAGAAATACGCCTGTGTGGTGATCGCCACGGACCACACGAACGTGGATTATGCCATGCTGCGCCGGCATGCCAAACTGATTTTTGACATACGCAATGTCTATGGCGGCAAAAAATACAAAAACATTAAAACGATCTGAGGGGAATGTATGGCCGCAAGAAAGAAAGTGATCGTGATTACCGGGGGGGCCGGGTTCGTGGGCAGCCATCTCTGCGACCGGTTTATCCGGGACGGCCTGCGGGTCATCTGCGTTGACAACCTGATCACCGGGAGCCTGCAGAACATCCGGCATTTGCGCAAGGACAAGAACTTCGATTTCATGAAGCGCGACGTTTCCAGGAGATTGCTCATCACGGGGCCCGTCGATTATATCCTGCATTTCGCTTCCCCCGCCAGCCCCGTGGATTACATGCATTATCCCATCCCGACTCTGAAGGTCGGCTCTCTCGGCGCCCATAACACGCTGGGGTTGGCCAAGCTCAAAAAAGCGCGGTATCTTCTCGCTTCGACTTCCGAAGTGTACGGCGACCCCAAGGTGCATCCGCAAAAGGAAACCTACTGGGGCAATGTTAACCCTGTCGGGCCGCGCGGCTGTTATGACGAGGCCAAGCGTTTCGCGGAAGCCATCACGATGGCGTACCACCGCTACCATAAGATCGACACGCGCATCGTGCGTATTTTCAACACGTACGGGCCGCGCATGCGCATCATGGACGGGCGGGTTGTGCCGAATTTCATCTATCAGGCCCTGCATGGCATGCCCCTGACGGTGTACGGCAACGGGCAACAGACGCGCTCGTTTTGTTTTTATTCCGACCTGGTCGAAGGCATCGTGCGGCTGCTCTATTCCAAGGTTCATACGCCCGTGAACGTCGGAAATCCGGATGAGTTCACGATCCTGGAATTCGCCAAACTGGTCATACGGATGTCGGGCACAAAAAGCAAAATCATTTACCGGCCACTGCCGACGGATGACCCCAAACAGCGCAAACCGGATATTACCATGGCCAAAAAATATCTGAAATGGCAGCCGAAGGTTAAACTTAAAGAAGGGCTCAGTGATACCATCGAATGGTTCAAGGCGAATTTTAAAGTCTGAGAAAGTTGCGGAGCCGGGCATGGCCAAAGGCGTTAACAATTCAGTGCTGTACACAAAAGAAGACCTGGAGAATTTCGAAAAGGAAATCGCCGAGATCTACGCCACCGGCGTGATCCGGGCCCCCGTGCACCTGCGGGGAGGGCGCGAGGAGCAGTTAATCGGGATCTTCAGGGACAACGCGATCGGCCCCGAGGACTACGTGTTTGGCCACTGGGATTCGCATGAGCTGGCGCTGCTCAAAGGGGTGCCCAGGGACGAGGTCAAGCAGGCGGTGATTGACGGTAAGAGCATTTCGCTGTGCTTCCCGGAGTACAAGGTATACTGCTCGGGGATTGTCGGCAGTTTGATGGGCACGGCGGCGGGGGTCGCCTGGTCGCTCAAAAACCAGGGCAAGAAAGGGAGGGCGTTCATTTTTTGCGGGGACATGTCGGCGGAAACGGGCATCTTTCATGAAGCGGTCAAGTACGTGACCAATTTTGATCTGCCGGCCTTTTATGTCGTTTGTGACAACGGCTTGAGCGTCATGACCGACACGCGGCAGGTGTGGGGATGCGATGAGCCGTGGTTCAAAGGCACTAAGTTCGAGAAAAAGATTATTTATTTTAAATATAAGAACGCCTATCCCCATTCGGGGCTTGGATGGAAAATAAAATTTTAATGAGCCCCAAATTTACAGAGCGACAGCGAATGTAAATTTGAAGGGCGAATTAACCCCGCCCTTTTTTAAAAAGGCGGGGTCCATAAGTCTATTGACGTCCGTATAGATAACGGAATCTTTACGGACGTCAATACTGCCACCGCTCCAACGAGTTGTGAAAGATGCACTGGTTCCATTACTAATGCGGTGGTCTGTAGGATTCACTTATGAAATACTTCGACGAACTCAAACGCACGATGGAATGGCTGGCCCGGCAGCCGAAAACTTTTTTCCTCGGCCAGACGGTCGCGGGGCCGGGGACATTCATGTTCCAGACGCTGCGCGACCTCCCGCCGGAAAAGACCCTGGAGATGCCGATCAACGAGAGTTTTCAAATGCAGTTTTCCATCGGGCTGGCGCTAGCGGGTTACATCCCGATTTCCGTTTATCCCCGGCAGAATTTTCTGCTGATTGCCACCGCGGACATGGTCAACATGCTGGACAAGCTCCCGGCCATCAGCGCCAACGCCGTGCGGCCCAAGATGATCATACGCGTGGCCACAGGCCCGGATGCTCCTGTCCATCCTGGGCATCAGCATGTCGGCAATTACGCCGAAGCCTTCCGGCGCATGATGAACTGGGTTGACGTCATCGAACTGGAAGAGCCGGAGGAAATTTTCCCTGCCTACAAGCATGCCCTTGAGCGGGAAGACAATAAGGCGACGATGCTCATCGAGCACGGGAATTATTATAATGAAAAATAACGTAGAGGCGGCCCACCGGGCCGCCTCTACCGTATTTATCTCATGGACAAACATTCCAGAATCCTTATTGTCGGGCATGATGATATCATCGAGCGTTCCCTTCGCTCTTATCTGGGGGACAGCGGTTATACGGACGTGCAGTCCTCATCGCTGATCGGCTTGGACCCCGCCATTCAGGCTTCCGTCTATGCGTATTTTCAGAAGAACAGGCCTGAATACATATTTTTTGGCTCAACGCGGTCGGGGGGCATCGAGGCCAACCGGACCAGGGGCGCGGAGTTTCTTTACCACAATACCGAAAGCCAGAATAATATTTTTCACGCCGCCCTGAAGTTTGAGGCAAAAAAAATCCTTTATTTCGCCAGCTCCTGCGTTTACCCCCGGGATGGCGCGCAGCCGATGGGCGAAGACCGGCTGCTGACGGGGCCGTTGGAAAAAACGAGCGAGCCGTACGCGGTGGCCAAAATCGCCGGCATCAAATTGTGCGAATCGTTCCGCGCTCAGTACCGTTTCAATGCCGTTGCGGCGGTGCCCGCGACCGTCTATGGCCCGGGCAGCGATACGCAAGCCGAATCCGGCCACGTGATCGGCGTCCTCATCAAGAAGTTCGCCGATGCCGTCCGGGAGGGTAAGGACGAAGTCGTGGTGTGGGGGACCGGGAAACCGCTGCGCGAGTTTTTGTATGTCGACGATTTCGCCGAGGCCGGCCGCTTTCTGATGGAGCGGTATGACGGCGGGGACATGGTCAATATCGGCGCGGGCAGCGAAGTTTCAATTCGGGAATTGGCGGAACTGATCGCCGGGGTCACGGGATTCAAAGGGCGCGTCACCTTTGATCCATCCAAGCCGGACGGGACTATGCGGAAATTATTGAATAGCGAACGGATCACAAGGCTGGGGTGGAAGGCAAAGGTTCCGTTGGAGGAAGGTATTCGCAAGACATATGAGTGGGTTATGAAGGGTTAAAGGAGCGACATCATGAATATTTTAGTCACCGGCGGCGCCGGCTATTTGGGTTCGGTTCTGGTGCCGGCATTGCTCAAGGAAGGCCACCAGGTAACCGTTGTGGACAATTTTCTATACGCGCAGACGTCTTTGCTGGATTGCTGTCATGACCCGAAATTGGCCGTCGTCCGCGGGGAGGCCAGGGATAAGGCGCTTATCAAAAAGCTGATGCAAAAGGCGGACGCCGTTTTTCCGCTGGCATGCCTCACCGGCGCGCCGCTGTGCGCCCGTGACCCGCAAGGGGCCGAGGCGGTCATACTGGATGCCGTAAAAATGATCCTTGAGCTGCGCGGCAAAAACCAGATGGTCATTTATCCCACCACCAACAGCGGCTACGGGGTCGGCGAAAAGGGCATACACTGCACTGAAAAGACGCCTCTGCGTCCGGTATCCTTATACGGAAAATTAAAGGTGGAGGCTGAAAAAAGCCTCCTTGATTCCGGGAATGCCATAACCTTGAGACTGGCAACAGCTTTCGGAATTAGTCCGCGCATGCGCCTGGATCTCTTGGTCAATGACTTTGTCTACCGGGCGGTGTATGACCGGTTCGTGGTGCTGTTTGAGGCCCATTTTAAACGCAATTATATTCACGTCCGGGATGTCGCCCGGGCCTTTGTCCATTCCCTTAATCATTTTGATAAGATGAAGGACGAACCCTATAATGTCGGGCTAAGCGACGCCAACTTGAGCAAATTAGAGCTTTGCCAGGAAATTAAGAAGCATGTCCCTGAATTTTACTTTGTCGAGTCCAAAATAGGCGAGGACCAGGACAAGAGGGATTATATTGTCAGCAATGAAAAAATTGAAAAAACCGGGTTCAAGCCGCAGGTCTCGCTGGCGGACGGCATTCAGGAGCTGATCAAGGGGTATCAAATTATCAAGCGTAACCAATACGCGAATATATAAGGAAGGAAGAACGGGCGGGGGCGTTCCCCGCGGCGCTCGATGATGAAACGTCTCGACATTTTATTTATCAATATTACGGCGGCCAAAAAGATTTTTCAGGATCTCAGCAAGGATTTTTCCGCCATTGAGCCGCCGATCTGGGCCGGGATGCTGACATCCCATTGCCTGAAGAAGGGCTTCGGCGCGGAAATCCTGGACGGCGAGGCTCTGGGCATGGACAATCAAACGGCCGCGCAGGAAATCAAGAAACTTAATCCGCGGGTGGCTTGTTTTGTCGTCTACGGCCAGCAGCCCAGCGCCAGCTCGCAGAATATGGACGGGATGGTCGCGCTGGCCGAAGAAGTCCGTAAGACCTGCGGGGAAGATGTCAAGATTCTGTTTGTCGGCGGGCATGTCGCGGCTTTGCCGAAAGAAGTGCTTGAGCGTCACAAGTTCATCGACATGGTGTGCCAGAATGAAGGGGTGTACACGATATCCAATCTGCTTAAGACGGACCTCAAGAGCAGGCTGGAGCGGGTGAATGGGCTTGGATACCGCGATGAGCGTAACGAAATCGTGCTCAACCCCCCTTCGCCGATTGT
>MHGR01000055.1:8543-9332 GCA_001805655.1 Omnitrophica WOR_2 bacterium RIFCSPHIGHO2_02_FULL_52_10 | reverse complement strand
GTGTTCCGCAGCGCTTCCCAATACCTGCCTGGATTGGATTCGAGCTCTCGCGAGCCAACCGGGCTGGAGGCGGCAGGCCGCTCTCCACCTCGGAGGTGGATAACCAGGGTTGGGACTACAAGCGCCACACTTGTAGTCCCATCATCAGCCTCTGGTCCCACGGAGAGCTTTTGGATGATCGGACTGGCGGCCAAGGACCCTGCTCCGCCGTAGCGAAGGCCGATGAAATTGGGCTTCGCAGAGGCGAGCGCCACATCCCTGGCCGCATTTTCAGCCGATTCCACGGAGAGCTTGACAAATATATCTTTCGTCTCTATAGTAATGACCCTCTTCCCTTGAATACCCCCCGCCCCTGAACCTGCACCAAAAGGAGAGATCAACATGATGATGAACAACTCACCTAAGAAGAAATCGGGCAACTTTACGCCATCCCAAGTCGGCGCTTTGTTTGAGAGCCTAAAAAGCGACATTCGACTTCTTGCCGAAGGCCTGAGCGACCTGAGAGGCAAGTTCGATATGATGTTCGCTGAGCTCGGCCGCCAGAGGGAAGAATTTTTCTTGATGAAAGCTGATATGAATATTATCAAGAGCGATATGTCTTCTATGAAAACTGATATGAGTGCAGTCAAAGATCTCCTTAAGAACCACGATAAGCGGCTGTCCCAGCTTGAGATTTCCGCCAATTGACCCTCGGCAAGACTGATCCATACCAACTTCGTAGGTTGGTATGCGAAGCCGCGTGAATTTCCGAAGTTGATGTTGGTAGGCACACGAAGGGAACCTTCTCCG
>MHGR01000055.1:6767-8532 GCA_001805655.1 Omnitrophica WOR_2 bacterium RIFCSPHIGHO2_02_FULL_52_10 | reverse complement strand
CGCTCAAGAGTATAAGCTTGGCCATAGAGGATTACAGAAATACCTCATCAAATATCTAGGCGTGGCGGTGGCTCGCCGCGCCTAGTGATTTGATGAGGTATTTCTGTAATCCTCTATGGCCAAGCTTATACTCTTGAGCGATGCGGGAGTTGTTCAAATAATCATCGGCTCTCTGCGTCCTGGCCCGCGCGAAACGGACAAACCCTCCGGGCCTGCTGTTGCCGCCGTTGCCGTTGCTGCCCGCGCGGCCATCGTTTTGCGGCACGTCCCATAACGCCAACAGCGGAACAACCGCCAAGCCAAGCCACGGGTACCATATCGGTAATGGCGTATTGTGCAAAGGAAGGACGGGCATAAAGCCTATTCCGTGACCCGATTCACCCTCATCCCAACCTACGAAGTTGGTATGGATCAAGTCACGAGCGACGGATTCAACGGGGCTGGAAGATGTCGTAGATCCGGCACGGCCTGCCTGCAGGTCTTCAACCAGCCGCCCGATGAATTCCGTAAAGATAACATTTTTCTTGTACCAGTTTACGCGTTTGTCGTTATGCAGTTTCTCCAGCCAGGCAATCATTTCGCGGCTGCCCTCAACATGATTCACAAGGTCGCGCAAGTATTGGAGATAATCCCCGCGCGACACATGGATAATATCCCCGTCCCACGAGATATCGGACACGGTACGCTTCATTTCGCTAAAGGCCTTCAGCCCACCGACAGATGTCTTTTCGTATCCTTGACCATATCCTTGACCTTGACCGTGATCGATGCCTGCCGTCCCCGGGATCCTGAACGTGAAGTCACTGACCCCGTTGAGGCCCCTGTGCAATAACCGCTCTTTTTGCTCCGCCGTCAATCTCCCGGCAAAGGCCGCGCTCACCGCCGCCGCCTGCTTTTTCCAATCCTCCATGAGGCTGATACCCTTGCTCCATTCCGTCAAATACGCCGCGGCCGTGATCAAGCCGTTCAGGATCTGGGCCAGTTTCGCGGACTGGATCGCGCCCCTGTAAAACTCCGCCGGCCGGTCAAGGGCAGATCGCAGCAGGTCCCTCATGGTTTCATAATAAGCGTCCTCGACCGCCTCTTTGCCCCGCTGCCAAGTTTCCTCGCTGATGTCCGGGATAACCATGTTGATGCCTTTTTCATTCGCTTCGCCGATAATGCCTTCGCCCAGGAGCGTTTTGAATATCGAGACGACCAACCGCCACGGGGAGGCCAGGATCCAGCTCAAGGCAATGGCGCCGTTGACTTCCGCGAATTCCGCCGTGCCGGTTTCATTATCAGAATCCAGCACGAGCAAGGCGGTGGCGATCAGCAGCAGCTGTTTCTGCGCGTCGGTGAACTGCGCCTTGAAGATCAGTTTGCCCCAGCCCGCGGTGCGCTCCGGATCCTGCACCTTCATCCGCTCGATCTCCGCTTCAAGATTGCTGTACATCACCTTCAGGTCATTGCTGTCCTTATCGCTTTGCAGGCGACCGAACAGGACCACGTTATGTCCGTCGGCAACCTGCCGCCATATGTTCCTTGGCGAGTTTGCCCGGTCCGGACTGATTTTTACCCTCACCAGGCGCCCTGCATAACTGACTATAAGCTTATACGGATCCAGACCCAGATCGGCCTCGCCTTCTTCTGTGAAACTGACATTCAACCGCCGGACCGCCTCGCGCTTGATCTCCCGCGCCTCATACCATTTAAGGTCATCGGCGTCGGTTAATTCCTTCTTATACAAATCCCTGTAGATCGCCCGGACAACATTCCATGCTCT
>MHGR01000055.1:0-6699 GCA_001805655.1 Omnitrophica WOR_2 bacterium RIFCSPHIGHO2_02_FULL_52_10 | reverse complement strand
GCCGACAGCATCCACCAGCCGCATTGCCAGGCTGGCCATGTCCATGACATTCCATCTGACCGCCGCGGTAAACCATTTGGGCCTCAAGCCCAGCAATGTCCCCAGGACCCGCTCTATCTGATCAACTCCGAAATTCTGGCGGTTCCCGAACGTGTGTGTGGTAAAGACGAGGTAAACGTCTTTCATGATGGAATCCCTGTCGTCCCGGGCCTTGTCTTTTTCATCGACCAAAAGCGCCATGGCCCCGGCGGCCTGGGAATCGTTGCCCCAGACAACGGCCGGCCGCCAGTTTTCCCCTTCCTCGCCCTTACGTTTTTCCTCCAGAATCCGGATAATGTTCACGGCAGCCTTGCCGAAGAACGCCATGAACTCTTCCCAGCTGTGGTTGCCGAAGTTGCCGTAATCATAGACCGTGTTCGTGTAGCGCAGCGGTTGATCATCCAAAGGCACTTCTTCGATCAGGATAACTTCTTTTCCGTTGGGCAGCCTGCCGGTCATATCTCTGACGCCCGTTGTATAATCGCCGACCGTAATCACATCCGTCCCTAGTGAGCGGTAATCCCGCAGGCCGAAGGCGGACACGTAATCAATGGGCTGCAGCACTCCCCTGCTGTCTTTACGGTATTTATACATCGGCTCGATAGAAACAACGCGCGCGCCCAGCAGACCCATGAAGTATTCATGCACCTGCATGACATAGCCCAGCCCGCCGGCCAGCAATAAATTTTCCGGCGAAACGGTATAAATGACCCTTCCCTCCATCTCCGGCGCGTTCTTGGCTTTCCAGAACTCCGGAACGATGTTGTACATGAGACGTATTGCATTGCCGAGGACCGATTGATCCGTGTCGTGCAAATAATCGGTGAGCGCACGAATCACCAGGACCCTGTCCTCCTTTTTCATCAGCGCGACGGTCTTCAGCGCCGGCCAATACGCCTCCACCGGGATATCCGGCATTTCTTCCCCGATGATACGGCTGCTGTCATGGATGAACCGGGCCAGCCGCTCTTCGGCCCCATGGTCACCCGCACGGATTTCGCTTAAATATCTCCTGATCTCTCGCGCATAATATCTGCGGTCCTCCTTCAATATCTCATCGCGGTCGGCTAAGCTTTCCACAGGGCTGCTGGAGGATCTGAAAATACTCTTTTCAATCTCTTGATAATCAACCGCTTTAATCCCGTCCTTCAAAGCCAGTTGGCGCATATTCATGATTTTTCTGAGTATATTGTTTCCTGATTTTGTGCGCGCGTACCTTCCGTCACGCCCGCGCAGGATAAGCCCGTGTTTCAGCGCGTCTTCAACCGCCGCAATCCACCGCAATTGAACCTTTTCCCTCGCCTGCTTGAAAATCCTGTACGGTGACAGGTGCAGGAAGAGTCTGTGCGGCTGGCGGGCGAATATGTGTTCAATGATCTCTTCCAGATTCCGCGGCTCATCCGTCGCCTCAAGGATCAGGTTGCGCCGGAACATGGTCGGAATGTCTTTTGTTTCTCCGCCGATATATTCAGCTGACATGAACAAATTAAGCATCCATTGGAAATATTCCGCGTCCCCGGGAACAATGAACAGAGGCATGACCTCCCAGATGCTTTGACGGATTGGAACCCGGTCTAAATTAAAACCGGAACTCAAGATGATCGGCAGCGTCCCGGCCTTATCGTGATCCAGCACTTTTCCTTCCGCTTCCATTTGCTCAAACAATCTGTTCCAGACCCGGACTAAGGTCCGCGATTCATTGATAAAGTCATCGATCATGAGCCTCATCATGCCTTTTGAGATTCTGTCGGGTTCCTCGATCGGATCCGCGGGAGCAAAAATCATCAGGACATCGACATCCGGCATGATCTTTTCCAAATATTCGGCCTGACTGCTCCGGTTCCTTAATACATCCAGCAATCCGTAGAAACTGTTGCGGCGCATGTCCACGTTCCCGTAGAACGGATGCCCGGCCCCGAAGACGGCCTTTACAGAAGGCCCTTTCAACACGGCCTGGCCGATCCTTCTGGCGCGTAAATATATTTCGTTGTATGAATCTTTCTTATAGAATCGGGACACTCGGCGTACCGCGTCGCGGCTTGTTTCGTCAAAATGGTCCCTCAATATCCGATTGAACAGTTTGACTGAGAAAAGCTTCATGAGCACCTTTTCGGATGCCACCGTTAAATCTGGAACCTCATTGCGGACTCTGTTTAAGAACACCAAAATGGCATCCTGCACCAGAGGCGCTGCCATGGCGAAGTTGTCCGTGAGCATTTTGGCGATTTCGCTGAACAGCTGCGGATCGGCCTTGATCATGTTCAAGGCTTCCTGGCTTTCGCGATTGTTCAAGGCTCTCATGATTTCCGCGCCCGTGCCCGTGACGGGGCTGGAGGCATGCCGCCGGAATGGCAATTTTAATTCTTTGGACAGTTCAATGAATTTTTCCTCTAAGGAATTATTTTGGGCAATGAATTGGGCGATTGAGTTAGCGCTTGTAACCAGGTCCGCGTCGTGCCGGAGCCTGACATAATTAGCCTCTTTTGCCTCAAGACCGCGGAATCTTTGCTCAGCATCGGCATGAAGCGGCGAGATCCAGGCGCTGTACACCCAGGCGAAAAATTCTTCTTCCCACAACTTTTCGATATTCCCCAGCCTGTCAATCCTGTTTACCAGCCCGGCTTTCAAATGCTTGGCATGACCGTAGATCGCCCTCGGCTCAATCAAATCCTCAATTTGCGAATAGTAGTCCTTTAATCTGCTTGAGAATGCCTCGTCAGCAAGCTCTTTAAGGCCCACGGATGCGTGCAGGAGTTCGTGGCTTTTGACATGGGTATTCCAGAACTTGGAATAGGCATAGGTCACGGGCCGTTCGCCGGAAGATCGGACAGTAAGGGCATGCGGGTGAAGATGCCCGACTCCATGCATGCTGACAATTTGTTCCCAGGGCTCAAAATCATCGATCTTATGGATCGTAATGTCTTTTTTCCTATATGTTTTGTCTATAGAGCCGGCTATCGGATCGCCGGATTTGATACCAACGGGATTCGTGATTAGTCTACGCTTTACCGGGCTCGCCGCCAGGCGGGACTTCCCGCTTCCGACTTTTGACTTCTCCCTTTCGCCGTGTTGGGCAACAACAGCCGCCGCGGGGCCACTTGGAGTGGTTTCTCCCCCAAAACCAGTCCTTCGACGCGGCCTTCGGCCTTGCTCAGGACTGGTGGTGAGCGAGGTTCGCTCATCCATAGCAGACCGCGTCGAACCACCAGCCACGGTTGATTGGAGTCCCCGCAGCGGCGTGTTGTTGAGTTTATCTAATGCCTGTACCACGTGTGTCGCGTGCCCTGTACTGTGTGTCTTTCCCCGGACCTTAGCCACGACCCCTGCCCAAAGCGGATTACCGGCAATCAAATCTAACTGCCCGTCCCACTGGCCGCCCTTGGCAAAATTCTTGGCCAATCTTACCGGCGAGCCCGCCTGCGGTGAGGCTGCGTCAATTTCATCAGAAATGGGCGAACTGGAATTCCCCAGGGTTCTGGGTTCTGGGTTCTGGGTTTCTGCCCCCTGTACCCTGTACCCTGTACCCCGCAGCTCCATAGACAAGATGCCGGAAATCACCTCTTCCTTGATACCGGGATCGCGCATCGCCCTTACACGGAAGACCTCGACATTCCGCCCCTCAATGGTCACGACCAGTTCATGGCCGCCGAGTTTGACAGGCCATTGGCCATCCGTAAACGCCACGGTAACGCTGTGTCGCTGATCACCCTGAACGGCGAAATGAAGGACCCGGCTCGCTCTCGCACTGGGAGACGTCTTGTATTCAAGCCGCACAACGATACTGATGTCGTTAAGCGTCAACACATCGCCGGAGCCGGCCGATGCGAGCCGGTCCAGGTTCGTCCGCGCCCCATAACCGGACTCCGCCGCCTGCGCCTCCCCGCTTTGAGTGATCACTGTTTCGTCCTTTTGCGCAGCGCCGGCCTTTGCCGCGCCGATCACGACCGTTAAGCCAAGGACCACGGGCGATATCACCGCCGCGAGCATCACGCCGAATGGTGTCATCTGAGCCGGGCCTTTAACAGCTTTTGAGCTAAGCTGCCGCCTCTCTTGTTCCTCCCTCTCAGCAACCTGCCGGCTCCACTCTTCCCTTGCCCGACTGAACCGCGCGTGGATTTTAGAATCCTTTTCACGCAGCTTACCGGAAATGGACACGCCATCTGTCCACAGCCCATGTACGAAGGAATGCAGTAACTTCAGGCTGGCGCGTTTCGTATTAAGCACTTTTTCCACATGTTCCAGCAAACGAAGGCCATAGTTTGGTTTTTGTATGAGTATGCGTTGATTATTTGCTTTAATCGTCGACCGCTCTGTGTCAGAAGAGGTGTAAATACGCTGGGAAATCGACCAGGCTTCAATGTACGGTTTGGCTGCTTTTGCGCCAAACAAACGTTGCAATTCTTTTTTAACATCGCGGTCAAGCTGCTGATTCTCCGAACTCAATTTGACCGCAGAAACTGGAGAGCTGGCATTCCCTTTCCCTAGAGTTAACTCATTGTGAATCCGGCGCAGGCCGTTGGTCACCGTTGAGACGATTCCCCGCAGATAATCCTCCAAGGACGCCCCTTCGGCTTCCTCAAACCCATAGGCGAGCTTGACGATATCCAGCCAGAGCGTCCCAAACTCTGTTGTCAGAAGGCGCTGATCGCCGGACAGAAAGGCTCGGAAGAGGCGCTCTTCACCGAAAACCTGGACGATCTTCAGGATCGCGGAAAGCTCGAGGGGATAGAAAGGAAAGGTAAGCCCTTCCTTGATATAAGACTGGAGAACTTCGTTTTGATAGAAATCCAGCACAGCCTGATACGAGAAGTCCCGCAGCCCGCGCTCCTGCATCAAGGCCCTCACCATCAGATATTCCGCCATCCCTTCATCCAGGCGCCGCGGCCCGAACCCTGCCGTAACCGCGTGAGACAACTCATGGAGGAGCTCCACTTTTAAAATGTTGCCGCTAAGCCCGCGAGGAACGATAACATCTCCGTAAAAATGGAGGGACAGCCCACCGACATTGCCGGGCCACTCTTTTTGAGCGATGAATCCGACACGGACAGGCGCGACCGCGCGCTTCCCAGGCTTGAGCAAAGATATCAACATCTCACGCGCCTGATCAATAACCCTCTGTTCCTCCGGGGTTGGCGCGCTTTGATACCCGCGCAACATTTTCTGGAACTCCATCTGAAAGATCATCTTTGTTGTCAGCTTGTCCACAGTCGTTGTTTTGACCTGCAGTTTGTAGGCATCGGACGCGATGAACCGAAGAGGGATATTGAATGGCCGCTGGCTGTGAGAGCGGAGCCTGTCGATGACCGCCTGCACCTGCGCGACAGCCTCCTCTGAGACCAGGGGCGAGCGGAAAGAATGTTTATCTCTTTTGAGCCACGGGCCGGCCGCCTGGGACACAAACTTCTTCCAAAGCCCCTTGGCAATTAGGGACAGACCCCTACTTAATAGGGGTCTGTCCCTAATTACTGGGCTTGAGGACATGATACCCTTTCTTTCCATGGCTGCGCGGATGGCCTGTTCATATAACGTGACTTGTTGTTCCCAAGTTTTAATCGTTGCCGGCGCGCTTTCCTGGATCCTGCGCCACCGCTGCGGGTCGGTTTCTCTGATGGTCAACGCTTCCTCCAGCGCGCTGATGAACACCTCGGAGGAATATTCCTCGAAGACGACCGCGTTACCCTCATCGCCAACAATCGGCACGGCGCTTTCGATCAGCCCGCCTGTTAACCGGGCCACGGTTACGAGCATATTTAACGCTCCCTTGCCCAAACTGCCGGCGGGCTCATATAACGACGGGAAGAGATTAATGTCCGCTCCCGCAAAGAGCAGGCGCCCTTCTGTTTCGGCGTTCATCCAACGCGGTTCGATCCGCGCCCGGCGCGGGAATTCCTTTTCCAGCTCCCCCTTCAGCCGCAGGAACGGCCCTCTATAGGCGGGCTCCGGCGGGCCGGCAATAATCAACTCGACGTCCGGATGATCCCTCAACAATTGCTTGATCCTTTCCTTGCCGCCAAGGATGAGGTCCACCCCCTTTTGTTTGACCAGGCGGCTCATCAGGAAGGCGCCGGTTTTTTCCTTGCCCAGCTCAAGGCCAAAACGCCGCTGCATGGCGAGCTTGGCCCTGTCTTTCTCTTCCAGGCTGGTCACATACGTCCATTCATCCTTCGGCGTCCCGTTTAATATGCCGATGACCCCCGTGCTATGAAATACCTCATGCAGCATGTTCGGCTCTTGGCCGGGTGCCAGGCCTTCGCCTCTTAATTCCTTCGCGTATTCGCCGCTGACCGTGACAATCACCCCGTCGCCGGCATGGGCGCGCTCGGCCAGCAGTTTCAGCAGGAGCATATACTGTTCGCCGGGATGCCCGGGCCGGCCCGGCGTGCTCCAGTGGGCATGTTCATAGACAGATTGCTTCACCAATCCGGTTTTTCTTACAAAGTCCTGTTGCCATTCAGATGGGTTAACGCCGTCTAGCTTGAACTTGCCGAAATAAGCGCCGTTATTGATCCACGCCACCGGCACGACGCGCCTGAAGACTTTTGACCGATTGAACGAATCCACAAAATCTTCTCCGGAATAGATACCCTCCCCCGGGATCTCCACCCATACTTTCCTTAACAACGCGCCTGGTTCATCCGCGAACTCTTCGAGATATGCCCA
>MHGR01000054.1 GCA_001805655.1 Omnitrophica WOR_2 bacterium RIFCSPHIGHO2_02_FULL_52_10 | reverse complement strand
TGGACTTCTTGTATATTTCCATATCGTGCAACCATTTTTACGACATCTGTTTCCGTTCTGTCTTTGTCTTTTAACTCCTCTGTCACGCGCTTATTCAATATTTCATAAGACATGCTGGACCTGTGCGTCGGGTCGCTCTTGCGCGCCTTTTGCGCGATGGTTATCCCGTCCAGAACGGATTGGACCGCGCGGTAATTAGCCAAATGCGCCGTCTTCTGGCGCCGGGTTAGCCCCTCAAGGGTCTTGTTAAACTCCTCCTCACTCTGCCCATAATCAATCTCTCTTAACTGAAGACTGTCCTTGGATCCCTGGACAATGAAATTATGGGTGTTCGACGCTTTTTGGCCGCCCACCTCAATGACCGAAGCAAGGTTGACCGAATCCCCGGCCATCAGATAACGCCCCATTCCTTTCGCATGATAATTTAATACCGCCGTGTTCCCCCCTGACGCAACGGATGTCTGCGACTGGTCAATTTTAATTTTTTCTGAAGCACCCAAATCCTTCGCAATCCGGAGAGCCGCCTCAACATAAGCCACCCTCAAGTCGGCTTCACGCAAATCCCTCGACTGCTTCGTTTTGAACTCTTTAGCATAAACGATCGTTTCCTGTTTAGCGAGGGCATGGATCAGATTGGCAAGCGCCTGATCATTCTCCTGTTCGCTTGTTTTCAGCTTGTGCGGGCCGAACTCATAGTTATAATGAGCCGCCGTGAGCTCCTCATCCGTTAATTCCGCCATGCGTTTAAATACGCCGCCCCTCTCATACAATTTCGCCTTCGAAAGCACATTCTTCATGTAGGTGCGCAGAGGATCATCGATACGGGCATAGCGTAGCGGGTTCACCAGAGCGTCGCGCGCCGCTTCCCGGCCGCTGACGCTCTCAACGATCACCTCGTTAAAGGAGTTCTCGATGAGGGAAATATCCATGTCCCCGATATGGATGCCTGATTTCTTTGCCAGTCCCTCCAGGATGCCCCGCATGCCGATCTCTTCCGCCATGGCTAAACGCACATCGCGGATTTCCTCACGCGCCAATGTATCAACCGTATTCTTCACCCCTTTTATTTCATTAAAATTCCATCCAATTTTCTCATAATGTTCCGTGAGGAAATCTTTGACATCCGTACGGCCGCTTTGCTCCATGGCATTGACAAAATCGTTCAGAGCGCCATTGGCCCCGCCGGCCCCCCGATGATAATTGCGCGCCACGTCCGGCACGGCAAAAAATGGGGCGATATGCCCGATAAATTCCAAGGCAATACCGTATTTCGATTTTTTCAGCCCAAATGCTTTGTTCCCCGCCATCTTTTCCACATCCGCAACGCTGATCGCATTGCTTGACCTGAGGAGTTGTTCAATCGCCCGCGTTGTACGCGCCGTCCTCGGATCGGCCGCATCAAAATGCCTGCTATCCTTGATTCTATCCAGGATGCTTTGTAAATGTTGCCGGATATCTGCATCTGCAGCTTTTATCTCCGGTCTTTTTTCATCTTTTAAAGCTTTAACCAAATCCTGGATGGGATTATCATAATCCGTTTCCAGATTGGCCTTGAACTGATTAAACGCATTGATCAATTTTCTGTCATTCGTATTTTTTACTTTTTGTTCCAGTTCATCAAACTGCATTACTACAAATCCCCGATTTTCATCTTCGAAAATGTCATCGGCCTTATGGGTCCCTTCATGGATCAGGACTAATATTTTACTTTCGGGACTGAGCTTCCGTTTTAAGTAAAACTTCCGGCTGCCCGGTTTTTCTGTCCCGTAGCCGTTCGAATCTGAGAATCCCCCTATCCCGGCGACAGCGATCCTGTAATCTTTTTTATCAAGCTCTTCAGGCTCAGCTCCTATTCCATTTATAATTTGCTCCCTAATCGCACGAACTACGATTGAGTTGGAAGCATCCCTTATCCCAGCCGAAGACTCGTGTAACCGTTCTGTTACCGTGGAATGGAACGATTCATGTTGATCGTCGAACGCCCCGGTCGGGCTGGCTGAGACGACCGGCCGGCCCTGTCGATCACGTAAAACACGGCTGTTCACGAACGGGTCGAAAACTATGGCGCTTCCTCTGTTCTGGGCGCCTGTCGGATGGCCTGTATTCAAGTTTTCGATGGAATCCACCGCGACGACTTTATACATTCCTTTAACAAGTTTCTTGGCATGCTCCCTGGTCGTGTTGTTACTTAATTTTTCAACCGCGATCGCTTCCAATTCGTACATGCCGCCTATGTCGCGATATATTTCACCGGCCACCCTACGGATCCCATTTTCTATCTCTGTAATTACCTCGCGGTCACTGTCCTCCCCAAACGCGCCTTCGCCCGCGCCCATACGTTTTCTTATCTCCGAGTCTATTGCATCTACGCCCTTGTGCCTTATTAAACCCGCTTCTAAGATGACGTCTCCAACATGGTCCAAATCCCCTTGTTCAGTTCCGTAATTTTCTCCCTTTAACGTTCTTATCTTCTTCTGTAAATCAGCCAAATTGTTCTCAACTTCTCTTTTTCTGTCCTGGCCCATCACCCTCATGAGCGGGACCAAGATGTTGGTGACCTTCTTCAGGTCATATTCCCCCGCTTCCTTCAACCGTTCCTCTAATTCGTCAAGGCTTCTCACAAGAACGAGACTTTTCGTATTTGTATCCCAGTCCGGAATATACTTCTTCCCGCCATCCTTGATTTGCTGCGCCATCCTGTCATACGCCTTACCGGCCGCCGCTTGCACTTCCGCAGATTCAAACTGACCGCTTGTTGCTTCGTTTATTCCTGCAATCGTAAGATCTATGTTCCTATGTTCTGCCATCTTTTGCGCCGCAACGCGCGCTAGGGCCGGCCCCACCTTCTCCTCATCGATCAACGCTTTCTCGATCTCCGAAACACCAATAATGGGTTTGCTATCTTTATCAACCCCTGTATAGCGATCAACCATGTCGCTTAATGCCGTATTTATGTTCGCGAGCTCCTCTGGGCTTATGTTCTTTTTTAGATCTCCTACCATATCAAGACCCATGGTCCGCGTCCACCCGCCCGTTTCATCCACCCCGTAAAGGGCGACACGGTCCTTTTCCTGATATCGGTGTAAAGCGATCTTGTTGAGGCTGGTCAGTAAACTCAGTTTGGTCATTCTTTCCAATTGCTTTTTGTAATTTTCCAGCTCCACGACCTGCATTTTCACGTCCTCCGGCAGCGACCGGTCGGCGCTGAGTTTTTTCCCGTCATCGATCCCGTGCGTCTTGGCGATCTTCTTTAACTCGGCATCGATCATTTTTATCTGACCTTTTATGCCTCCTTCATCGGCCATGTACTTTTCTAATTTTTTTCTCAATTCTCCCGATCTTCCCTTGCCTGAATACGAGACCGTATAATAACCGGCATGCAGGGCCGCCCTCCTGGCCAAGTCCGGGATAGTGGGGCTTTCTCCGGAAGCCTGGAGGCCAACATCAGCTTCAGCAAAAAGTTCCTCTCTGGCCGCTATTTTTTGGGAGCGGTATATTTCGCGGCTCAAATAACGCGCCTCATCGCGCGAGCTTTCAAAACCTGTCCGCAAGTAATCCGCCTGGGCCCTGGCCATGTTGACTTTGAGCTCGGCGGTCTTCTGCCTCTGGCGCAATGACCTGTCCGTGAACCTCGCCTCGGAGGACGTCAGCGATGTCGCCAAGTTCGCCGCTTGACTATAGGTCAAGCGCTGCCCATTTTCGTTGATCTTACCGAGGAGCTCCTGAAGGTTCACGGATCCGGCATTTTCAGCAATGATCCTGGCGATCTCGCCCGCCCCCGCCTGCGATATGTTCATTTTGCTTAGAACAGACTCCATGCGGCCGCGATCTGCAGAGACAAGGGCCCGGAGGTATTCGGCTGACGCGCGGGCGGACATCTTATCCAGGCTTTTCATAACTTCAGCCGCAAATACGGGCTCTGTTGCCATGCGCCGGATAATATAACGTTCAGCGATGGAAACGGCCTCCTTCCCTTTTTCTTTGCGTGGATTATAGGAATTATACCCTTCGAGCGTGACCGTCAGGACTGTTCTGTCCGCGAGCCTGTCCGCCGCATCGTCCGCGCTGGTTTTCGAGGCGGCGAATATTAATCCGGCTTCCTGCAAATTCTTGTCGTCAGAAACTCCTTGTTCGTCCCCAAATAGAGAGACCGGATTTTCGCTCGCAGCATGCATAAACAGATCTCTCTCTTCAGTCGTCTGTAAATTACCGTATTTCTCGCCTAACTGAACCACATAGCTTTGCTGTTGAAAATAGCCATTGAATTCCGTACCGGAGGCCTCGAAAATGCGTATATCGCCGTTCGTTTCCCGGACAATGATCTTTGTCCCATCTTCAAATCTGCCGAAGGCCTCAAGAGCCTGACTGTTAGTGTTTATAAAACCTCCCGTCTTGCCGGTGATGAGCTCCGCCGCCTGGGCCTGGACAGGATCCTCCTTGCTGATATTTTCAACCCCGATCACCGTCGCGTCTGATCTGAAGCTCCTATGTAAATTTTGCGCGCTCTTATAACTCACGCCGCTTCCGCGGTGCGAGGAAATCATTTCCTGCAAAATCTCGCTGGCCTGCTGGGAAATTGGAAGGAAGTTGAGGGCCATTTGGACGAATTGTTCGTCGAATGCCTCTTCCCGCACGCCTTCTTTAAACATCGATCCAACATTTCGACCAAACAATTTGACCTTTCCCCATTTCGTTATGTCTTCAACCTGCTCTTTTTTGGCTAAGCCCCGCCCAATTCCAATGGCCTCAAATCCGTCCGCGGCGGCCTGATACTTCTTCCCGATACCGTATTTTTCAATATTCGGCAAAATACTCGATGCCAACGGTTGGCCGATGGCAAGGGCCGCTGAGAATCCTATGATCTGTTTATCGGTCGTGGCCCAAACATCGCTCAAGCTTTTAACTTTGCTGAAATCCCTCAGCCTACCTTCTTCATCCGTCCCAACCACCCCGGCCGCATAAGATGTGAGGAACATTTTACCAAGTAAGACTGATTTCTGAAAAGCGGACAAGTTATTGAACGAATCCCAGCCGTTTACATTTGCGCCGCTCAAGACATCCGCAAAAAGATTGTTCGTCAGCTCGGGGTCATAGAATTGCCCGGTCGTGTTGTGATAAAGCGCCCGCAAGAAATTTGTTTGTTGATAAGGCTCGAGATACGTATTGGAAAGAAAACCCAATGTGGTAATAGCCGGATGTAAGAGGCCCATCACGGTGACAAGATTATACGTACTCTTCCCGACCAGATCCCTTGTCAACGCCCGGGACGCGACCCTGCCAGAGCCCAAAATCTTTTGCGACCCCATTGCTCCACCTAAGGCGGCCGTTGCAATTAAAGCGCCGCCGGTCAATAGAAGTGTTGTATTAAGCGCCGTGGATTCCCCTTTGTTAAGATACCACTTGTCCACCGCCCCGACCGCGGCCAGGCCGGCGCCGGTACCCCCTACCTCAAGCGCGGCCGAAGAAATTTCCAATCCTTTGGTGCCGGCTCCACCAAATGCAGACTTGAAGCTTTGTCCGGTGGGTGATTTTTTCAATGCTTCCCAACCGCTTTCAAGCCGCGGCATTCCCTTCTTCAAGCTTTCATTCATGCCTTTCCCGAACCTTACCGCCCCCAGCATGATTGTCCCTTCCATCAAAGCCGCTATGGCTTGGTCTTCCGGAGACATCGCCCCCACCTTGACGAACTGGCCTTCTTTGCGCTTTTCGCCTGTTTTGGGATTAACAACCTCTTTTCCCAGCGATATATCCACCACCCTGCCCGTATCGGGATCAGCACGCCAATTCGCATTCACATCTATGTTGTACCTCTTGGACAGGGCTGACATTAATTCAGGTGAAAGGCTTAAATAGCCTGTCGAGTCCTTTGTGAGGCCGTTCAATTCCTTGTTGGTCAATTGCATGTGCTGCGACCCCCTCATCATAAAGTCGCCGAAGAAGATCGGGTTGCGGGTCGCTTTAACGAAATCATACGCCCCTTCCCGGGAATCCGCGGCATCCAGCGCCATCATAAGCGGATTATATGTGAGATACTTAACGCCGGAGGTGATCGCCGACGCCCCGCCGATGTCCAGCGCGGCCAATGTCAAGCCGGGGGCGTTGCGGACCGCCATGGCGCCGGCCAAACCCAACGCCGCAGACGTTAGATAATTTTCTTTAGAGAAACTATTCCCGGAAGCCAAATCATAAATACCACGGCTGGCGACCCCAACACCCGCTCCGGCCGCGGCGGTTTTGACAGCGGAACTAAAGGCGGGGTCCCCGAATGTTCTGGCAATGAACTTATTAGAGGAGTTCGCAAATAACAGTCTATCAAAAGCTGGCTTTTGCGCTAAACGCCCGCCCGCCATCATAAGAGCCGCGCCGACCGAGATCGAACCCAAGTTAACGAGTAAGTTCGCAGCCAACGGTCTTAAATAACCATCACCATCCAATAGCTGGCCAGCCAAGATCGCTGCCTCTCCGGTAAGGAACAAAGATGCCGGGGCGGCAAATTGGCTGCCTCCTTTGACAAGAAACCTTCCCTCTAAGAAGTTTTGTGCGGGATTGCTTGTCACCATGTTCCTGACCATCGTTGAATTCGTGATACCGCGTGTCCCGGCCCCCAACAGACTGAACGCCAGCGCCCCGGCAAAGGCTTCGCTGGTCACCGTGTGCATTTTGCCCGCCATGATATAGGCGGACCGGCTTAAGGCCTCCGCTTTTTTCCCTTCGGGAAGGCCTAAGAC
>MHGR01000053.1 GCA_001805655.1 Omnitrophica WOR_2 bacterium RIFCSPHIGHO2_02_FULL_52_10 | reverse complement strand
CGGTCAGAAGCAGGTCGTAATGGTCGCCCAGGATGAGCTTAAGGGATTCGCGGATGTCTTCTTCGTCATCGCAGATTAAAACTTTAGATAATTTGGTCATAATTTCCTCCTATTTACGTGAAGCGTATCTCGTGAAACGTATCTCGTTTATAATTTTTTGAGTAGATACCCACGGGCAGAGCCCGTGGGTATCTACAATTTCGGATTTTGTCCATTTTTGTCATCTCGCTTCACGTTTCACGCTTCACGATTCACGAAAATTTACAGCGCCGCCGGCGTCCCCACGCACAGCGCCCTCGCCGCGGTCTTTCCTGTATTGGCGAAATGATGCCTGACCGAGGCGTCAAAATACAGGGTGTTGCCCTTGGCCAGCGTGTAGGCCTCCTCCCCGATGTTCACCTCAAGGTTGCCCTCCAGGACATAGACGAATTTCTCCGTGCCGGGCAGGTTTTGCTCCGGGTTGGTCCGGCCGCCCGGCTCGACTTTCAGCAAAACGGGCATCATCTTTTTGGAAAGGATTTTGGAGGTCAGGATCTCATAAGAGGACTTGTCGCTGTGGACAAAGACGTCCGTCTGTGACCGGGAGGTCCTCAGGTCGACCTTGTCCTCCTTTTGGACCATGTCTGTATACAGCTGGGTGATGTCGACCTCCAGCGCCCGGGCGATGTTCATGTGGGACTCAATCGTGCCGGTCATTTTCATGTTTTCTATCCGGCTGAGCGTGGCGATCTGGACCCCGCTTTTTTCGGCCAGTGCGGTCAGGCTCATTCCTTTGGCTTTGCGCAGTTCCTTCAGTCTCTTCCCTATATACATGTCCTGTTCCTTGGTTAGTGCCGCGCACGGCGCGTAAAGCATCGCGTGACCGCGGTCAGGTTAGATTTTTCTGGGTAAAATTTGTACCGGTTGACTAAGGAAAGTTTAACATGATTTGATAATTAGTCAATATCACTTACAAAAAAATCAACCAAATTACGGCCACCAAAATTAATTAATTTTTTAATTATACACAAGACTTTATATTTCAGATAGTTGTGTGTTGATTTAATGACAATGTAAATTTGACAAATAATCAAACATATGTTACCCTTTGTTCCAAGGAGGAGGGGTACCAACGATGAAAGGTCGGCTTGCGGTTATATTCGTGATTGTATTCGCCAGTTTAGGGTTTTCGTCCAACACGGCTGTTTGGCAGAAAGCAGCCCGTGGAATTTATGAGGCAGAAGTCCTTCAAATGACAATAGATCCCCAAGATGAACAGGTGATTTATGCCGGCACGGCAAGAGCGCTGTACCGCTCTTTAAATGGCGGGACAAATTTTGAAGTTATTTTACGCCCTTCGGGAGAGCAGGCGGCCGTGAATGATATTTATATCCCGGAAGACCGTCCCGGAACGATGTATGCGGCCACGGATGCCGGTTTGTATGCCAGCCGGGATAACGGCCAAAATTGGGAACGGATATATTTTTCCTCCAGTGAGGAATCCAGGCGGTGTCTTGCTGTCCTGCGGTTCCAGAACACAATTTATTTGGGCACGGAAGACGGCGTGCGCTTTAAAGATGATGCGGCAACGGAATGGCGGGCGGTCAACGGACGTCTGAGCAAAAGGCTGGTTTATCACACTGCCCAGGACAGGCGTTTCATCTATTTTGCCACCGGGCAAAAATTATACAACTTCAATAAGCAAACCGGGGAAGTCCGGCAGGTTTTTTCCTTGGGCGCTGCGGAGCGTTTGGGGACGGATGAGAATGCGGAAGAACCCTCCGAGGGGGACAGTGACGGCTCCATTCGTGCCGTTGCGATTACTAATGGAGAGTATAACGATCTTCTTCTCGGCACAACGAAGGGAATTTATTGGAGCGGTGATTTCGGCGATGAGTGGCGGCCTCTGCCGGGTGGTAATCTTGCGCTTGATGGATTGACCGCATTATCCGCGCGTGAAATACCCTCAGATGAATGCGGGAATGCGCCGGAGGGATGCTTAAAAATCTTGGCAGGAACACATAAGGGGGTGTTTTCCCTGGAGCATGGACAATGGATGCCGTTATATAAAGGAATGGAAACCGGTACGGTGAATGACGTGACTGAAACGCGGCGGGGAACGGTGTATGCGGCGACGGCCAAAGGCATTTTTTATTTGTCCAACGGGAAAGCGCTCCCATTCTTAAGCGGTACGTCTGAGCAGCTTCACGCCACACCCGCCCAGACCCGCAATGACCAAACCCATACCGGCCATGGGGGCCGGTATGGGTTTCTTCACGAACCGACTGTTAATGACGTGCATGCCATGGCCATTCATTATGCGGAAGTCCACCCGGACAAGATCAGCAATTGGAGAGCCCTGGCCCGCACCAGGGCGCTGCTGCCGGATCTTTCCGTCGGGTTGGATCGGGATGCCACGGAATTGTTTCATTGGGATACGGGGCCCTCACCGGATGCGCTGCGCAGGGGCCGCGACTTCCTGGATTGGGGGGTGACGTTGTCCTGGAATCTGGCGGACCTGGTGTGGAGCACGGATCAGACGACCATTGATTCCCGCTCCAAGCTGATGGTGGAATTGAGGGAAGATATCCTCAACGAGGTGACCAGGCTGTATTTTGAGCGCCGCAGGGTCCAGGCTGATTTGTTGGCACAAGAGGAGAACACACTATTTCGAGCGGACCAGGAAATGCGTGTCGCAGAATTGACGGCGCTGATCGACGCCTTGACGGGAGGGGCATTTAGTAGGCAGATCAAAGAACGAGACGGGGAGCCGTCACGCGCAACGAAATTTCACTAATAGTTACGGACGCGAAAAAAGGAGGGAATGCGATGATCAGAAAATTAGTAATGGCTGGAATGTTAGTGACGTTTTTATCGGCAACGACGCTTGTTTTTGCCGAGGACGTGGTTGTTACAGCGAATGGGACGAAATATCACAAAGAGATATGCCGTCTTTTGAAGAACAATCAGAATGTGACGAAACTGGACAAGAAGAAAGCCATCGAAGGGGAGTATGGCCCGTGCAAGCGGTGCTATTCGGAGGATGTGGCGCCGGAAGAGCAGCAAATGAAAACAAAGCAATCAAATTAAACCAGATTCAAGCTCCGTGACTATTAGTGAATCTTAAGCAATGAAAATGGAAAGGATAATGATCATGGAAACGAACACCCTGGCAATTCAGGTGCAGCGGCTGTACCGGTTTGACACGGACCGCCCGTTGAAGGCCTTTGCCGACATCATCGTGAATGACGCATTGTTAATCAAAGGCATACGGCTCTTAGAGGGGAAAAAGGGATTATTTGTGTCCATGCCCCAGGAGCAGGCCAAGGATAAGAAATGGTATGAGAGCGTCCGTTGTCTGACACAGGACGTGCGCGAACAGATATCCGAGGCGGTCCTTGCGGCATATAAGGAAGAAAAGCATTGATTGGCTAGCAGCTGTCAGCCTTCAGCCATCAGTTGCCAGAAGCTGAAGACTGACAGCTGAAAGCTAACGGGGCATTCATGGACTTTTTAGCCTTGGTTAAAAAGTCGCGTATCATCGGAGGGGGATGACCGTACAAGGGAAAACGAGGGATACGGCATGAATGCCCCCTTAAAAGAAATACTAAATTCAAAATCCTAAACTCTAAATATTGGGATTATTTAGGGTTTAAAGTTTAGGATTTAGGATTTTAATAATGGAGTAACTTAATGGGCAGGTCAGCGAGGTTCCTGAAAGACGGCGTTTGCTATTTTGTCCAGACGCACAGTTTCATGGGCAAAGAGATCCTCAAAACGGACGCCGATTACGGGCGCATCATGCGGACCATTAAGAAATACAAAGTCCGCTACAGTGTGTGCCTCTACGCCTATTGCCTGGTACCGACCGGCGTGTATCTCATTCTTCATCCAAACGATGCGCTCCAATTGCCTTTATTCATGCAGGGGGTGAAACAGGCGTATGCCTTGTATTTTAACCGGAAATACAAAACCGGCGGCAAGGTCTGGCACCAGAGGTTCAAAAGCGCGTTGATCTATAACGATAAGGATCTTGTGAACGCCATCCAATTGGTTGAATCCATCCCTGTCCAAGAGCGGCGGTCCCCTTCCCCCGCAGAATATCCGTGGAGCAGCTGCACCTACCGCATACTCGGCTCGGCCAGCATCGTTGACGCGATGCCGCCGGAAAATAGCAAGGTGATATTCAGCGAAGTTTAACAAATCACGATCAAGGAGGTAATCATGTTTATACAGAAAAGTGCAGGATTTTTATTGGTCGTTGCTTTGGTGACCTTAAGCGCGCCGGTCGCGCGCGCGTCCGTTTTGATCAACGAGATTTTCGCCGACCCTCCGGCCGGGTTGAGCGGTGACGCAAATCTGGACGGCGTGCGGTCGGGGACACAGGACGAATTTGTCGAGCTCATGAATTTCGGCACGGGGGAGGCGGACGTTTCTTTTTGGTCGCTGTCGGACAGCATTGCCGTGCGGCACACCTTTCCGTCCAACACGGTCTTGGCGCCCAAGGCCTTTTTAGTGGTGTTCGGGGGAGGTGCGCCTGTTTTACCCGGCGTTAACTGGCAAGTCGCCTCGTCAGGGTCGCTGGGTTTGAATAACGGCGGGGACACGGTCCGCTTAGCCGATGTTAGTCAGCAAGTCATTGATCAAATGATATACGGTAACATCGCGGACCAAGACCAATCTATCACCCGTTATCCGGACGGTGAAGGGACAGAGTTCATTTTGCATACCGAGCTTAGCCAAGCCAACGGTGCCTTGTTTTCTCCCGGTACCGGCCTTAACCCTATCATTGTGGAAACTATTCCTGAAGAGGAACCGGTGGGCAATCCGGTTGTCCCCGAACTACCGACGTTAATATATTTCGGGATGGGCTGGGGTTCGTTGCTTTGGAGCAGAGGGCGAAGGTCCATATAACATCTTGACGTCATAACGTTATGATGTTATACTTATGGCGCAAAGGAGGATGGCAATGATTAAATTAAGCAAACGCACAACTATCTACCTTGACCCTGATCTCCATAAGATAATTAAATTCAAAGCCTTAGAAACTTCAAGGTCTGTCTCTGATCTGGTCAACGATGCTCTCAAGCATGAGCTTGCCGAAGATCAGGAGGATTTGGAAGCTTTTAAGCAGCGGGAAAGTGAGGGGTCGATTTCCTACGAAGAACTCCTGAAAACGCTCAAAGATAATGGGAAAATATAGGATTGAGATTAAGCGTTCCGCTGTCAAAGAGCTTGAAAGGATCCCGCCCAAAGACCTTAAAAAGATTTTATCCCGCATCAAAGACTTGGCGGATGAACCAAGACCGCCTGACAGTAAAAAGTTATCGTCACAGGATAAGTATAGGATTCGCTACCGGATGTACCGGATTCTTTACTCCATCACTGATGACCTGCTGATGATTTGTGTGGTAAAAGTCGGACACCGCAGGGAAGCTTACCGTTAGAAGAAAGCGCCGTTACCGCGGATGCCAAAGCTATTCCCCCATTTTAGAGAGCGCATCACCTATGGCTTCGCAGGGTTAATTCGGTCAGTAAACTTACGTTCGCTATCGCTTTGTAAGTTTGGATCTCATTAATAAATCCTCAAAGCATTTTGATTTTTGATGGCCTCTGTGGTAGATTAATATTAATAGTAGTAAACATAAATTACGCTAAGTTAGCGTAATTTTTTTTGGACAAGACGAGGAGATCGGCATGTTTAATAAAATCGCGGCATTTTTGGGAATACGAAACGCCAGGAGGGATAACGTCAACACTCAGACCATCCTGATCGTGGATGACAATCCAACGGACCTGGCCCTAATCAAGAAAACTGTTGAGAAATTGGGCCACCGCGCCGTTACCGCCGTCAATGGCTCGGAAGGGTATGAAATCGCCCGGACCCAATTGCCGGATTTGATTCTCTCGGACTGCCGCATGCCCGAGATGGATGGTGTCGCCATGTGCCGGCTGCTCAAGGATGATGAAACGACCAAGGCCATCCCGATCGTGTTTTTGACCGGTGTCGATTCGCCCAAGACGGTCATTGACTGCTTTGACCTGGGCGTCAACAATTATCTTTGCAAGCCGATCAGGCCCAAGCTGCTGACCGCGCAGATCGAGACGATTTTCAAAGAATGTCTTGCCGCCTGACATGGAATGATTCCGGGAGCGCCATACATAGACCGCATTCACCATTTCTTGCCCATAACGCACAGGGACCATGTTCGATATCAAATTAATACGTGACGACCGGCAAACGGTGGAAAAGGGCCTGCAGGCCAAAGGGGCCGCCATTGATTTGGGGCCGGTCCTCAAATATGACACCGAGCGCCGCAAGCTTTTGACGCAGCTCGAGGAATTGCGTGGCCAGAAAAACGCGGCCAATGACGAGATCAGCCTCGCCCTGAAAGAGAAAAAAGACCCCAAAAAGAAGATTGCGTCGATGAAAACGATTGCGCATAAAATCGACGCCCTCGAGCCCAAGGTCAAGAAGGTCCAGGCGCAGATCAGTGATATCCTCATCGGCATCCCCAACCTGCCGCATCCTTCCGTGCCGGTGGGCGGGGCGGAGAAAAACAAGGAGGTCCGCCGTTGGGGGGAACTGGCCAGATTTGATTTCACGCCCAAGACGCACATTGAGATCGCCCAGGCGCTCGACATCATCGATTTCGAGCGCGGCGCGAAAATCGCCGGCTCGCATTTTATTCTTTACAAAAAACAAGGCGCGCGCCTGGTGCGCGCTTTATTCAATTTCATGCTCGACGTGCATACCTCCGAGCACGGGTATACGGAGGTGTTCCCGCCGGTTTTGGTGAACCGCGCCGCCATGACCGGCACCGGCCAGCTGCCCAAAATGGCCGAGGACATGTATTTCCTGCCCGATGATGATCTGTATCTGATTCCCACGGCCGAAGTGCCCGTGACCAACATCCACCGGGAGGAAATCTTGAACGAGGAGCAGTTGCCGGTGAAATACGCCGCGTACTCGGCGTGCTTCCGCCGCGAGGCCGGCTCCTACGGGAAGGACACGAAGGGCCTGGTACGCGTCCATCAGTTCGATAAAGTGGAGCTGGTCAAATTCGTCAAGCCGGCCGATTCGTACGGCGAACTGGAAAAATTGGTTGCCGACGCGGAGAAGATCTTCCAGCTGCTGGAACTTCCGTACCGGGTTATGCTGCTGGCCAGCGGCGACTTAAGCTTCGCGGCGGCGAAATGTTACGATATCGAAGCGCATGCCGCCGGCATGAACAAGTGGCTTGAGGTGTCCAGTTGCTCCAACTTCGAGGATTTCCAGGCGCGCCGGGCGGGCATCAAGTTCAAAGACAAAGCTACGAAAAGGGCTGCCTATGTCCATACGCTTAACGGCTCGGGAGTGGCCCTGCCGCGGACCATCGTGGCGCTCCTTGAAAATTATCAGACCAAAGAGGGAACGGTTCGTATCCCTAAAGTCCTCCAGCCGTATATGGGAGGAGCGGAGGTGATTAGAAAATGAACACATTTTTGAGCGTCATCAAATTCATCCTGGCCGTCCTGGCGTTGCCGGTGGCCTGGGCTTCGGCGTCCGAGTTTCACCGTTTCACGATGCGCCTGCCTGGACCATATGAGGAATTTTTCTACTGGGGCATGTTCGGTTTTGTCCTCCTCTACGTGTTTTTTTATCAGTTTTGGGGGCCTTATGAGCTGGGCCAGAAGATTATCGCGGGGATCTTTCAATTCACCGCTCCGGCCAACCGGTTGATTGCGCACATTATCCCGTTTTATTTGTCCGTGATCCTGCTGCTGTTCGCCTTCACGTTAAATTTCCTGGAGATCAACGCCTATGACCACTACTTCATGTTTTTCGCCGGTTTTGCTTTCACGATGCATATTATCCTGACGGCGGATGAGCTGCAGGAAGCCGAAAAGGCCTTTATCAAGCCGACGTATCTGTTAACCATCATGCTTGTACTGACGCTGATGATCTGTGTCACGGTTCTGCTGTGCAATCTGGTCTTGATGAAGTTCACGTATCCGGATTTTGCGCAGGCGGTGATCGACAAGGCCTGGGATATTTACATCGAGGCGTATAATCGATTGGCGATCTGGAAGTAATACGCACATTGTGGAGAAGTGGCCGCGCTGACTTCGCTAATAAGAATCGATATTAAGATCCCTCGCTCCACATATTGAAAGAATGAAGCTTGGGATCCTCGCCCCGCCAAAGGCGGGGCTCGGAGAGGTGGCTGAGTGGTTGAAAGCGGCGGTCTTGAAAACCGTTAAGGGGCGACCCTTCTAGAGTTCGAATCTCTACCTCTCCGTACTTTTTTCCTTTATGTTTTAGAGGAAAAAGTGCGGTATCGCTTTCCACTAAATATTATTTAAGGAAAAGCGATGCCGCAAGATACGAGGGTGAGCCCATAGGGCGAACCCGAGTTTTGGCAGTACTCGGCCAATAACAAAATAGGACAGGCCGAGTGCCGCCATATTTCGCTCAACGAAGTGGTCTTATCCGCAGTGTTAGACAATTAACTTCATGATCCAAAAACTCACCAAAACCTACCAGCCCACGGCCTTCGCGCACGCGTCCATCCTCAGGAAGTTCACGATTCTCTTTTTGATCATGTCGTTCATCCCGACATGCATCCTGTATTATTTTTACGCAGAAATTAAAAGCCGCGGCAATCTTCAGCTCACGGCGACTGACTTGAACCTTACGCTGACCTTCGTCGTGCTCGGCGTCATTCTCGGCTACTTTTCCATGCGGGCGATTTTGACGCAGCTGATCAACCTATCCAACGCGAATAAAAGGGCCCTGGAGGAAGTCTTGAGCCCGGAGAAGATTGCCGCGCTGAA
>MHGR01000052.1:6814-9584 GCA_001805655.1 Omnitrophica WOR_2 bacterium RIFCSPHIGHO2_02_FULL_52_10 | reverse complement strand
CGGCTGCGGTTCGGTCAGCTATATCGAAGAACCCTTTAAAGAAATAGAGCGCATACAGGAATTTTATGATGAAACCATGATCCCCGTGGCTTTGGACGAATCATTGACGCGCTTGTCCTTTGAGGAAATCCGCGGTATATCCGGGGTGGAGGCGATTGTCATTAAGCCGACCATCCTGGGAGGAATTGAGAAAACAATACAGCTCATGGCCCAGGCGGAAAGCTTCGCTATCCGCGCGGTCATCAGTTCGGCGTATGAATCGTCGCTTGGAATTTGGACCCTGGCCAACATTGCGGCCGCCATGCCGGACGGCAACGCTGCCGGGCTGGACACTTTGAAATACTTCCATGAAGATATTATTGTTGACCCGATCCATTTACGGCACGGGAAAATGTGCGCCGGCAACCGCATGCTCCGTTCGAAAGACATGAATTTCAATCTTTTGCGCGAACTCAAATGACACCCCGTTACCGCGAGCTGTTTGAGGTTAATCCAACGGAATTGAATTTGCCGGCTGTGGTCGCGGCGAACCAGGGAGTTACTTACGCGCAATTATTCAATGCCGTGCGCGCGTGCGCGGATAAACTGCACGCAGCCGGCGTCAAAGCCAAAGACCGCATTGCCACCGTTGAGCCAAACACAATCGATCATGTTGTTTTGTTGCTTGCCCTTTGGTCGATTAAGGCCGTGGCGTGCCCGCTCAGCGCGCGGCTGTCTCCGCGTGCTATCGAGAGCCAATTAAGCCGGATTCAAGCCAAACGCGTTACATCCTCTAAGTTTGTAGAGCAATCATCCTTTTCGGTTTCCGCGCCGCCTATCCACGGTGTCAGCTATGAACCGAGCCAAGCCGGCACCATTCTATTTACCAGCGGAACCGGCGCGGCGCCAAAAGCGGTATTGCACACGCTCGGGAATCATATTGCAAGCGCTCACGGGGCTAATGCGTGCGTTGCGTTAGGTCCCGGTGCCCGGTGGCTGCTCTCATTGCCACTCTATCATGTCGGCGGGTTAGGGATTCTTTTCCGCTGCTTTTTGGCAAGGGCGTCCGTGGCCATCCCGCAGACGAACGAAATGCAGGCACAATCTTTGGCCGGTGATGGCATCACGCATATGTCGCTCGTTGCGACCCAGCTATTTAGGCTCTTAAATGCGACGCAAGACTACCGGCCGCTTAGAAAATTAAAGGCCATTTTGGTAGGCGGGGGGCCTATCCCGCGGCATTTATTGGATACGGCCGCGGCCGCAGGCCTGCCGGTTTATACAACGTATGGCATGACCGAGATGGCATCCCAAATCGCCACGGCACGCTACCCGTTACCGGCAACGGTGCTTCGCAAAAGAAAAGTGAAAATTTCCCCGGAAGGGGAAATCCTGGTGAAAGGGGAAACGCTGTGCGCGGGCTATGTCAATGGAGGAGAAATCAAACTCCCCGTAGATAAGGATGGCTGGTTCGCGACCGGCGATCTGGGGACGCTCAACCGTCAAAAGCATCTAACCGTCGTTGGGCGCAAGGATAATATGTTCATTTCCGGCGGAGAGAATATTCAACCGGAAGAAATCGAGGGCTGTCTGAATAATTATGGCGTGATCGAAAACTGCGTTGTGATTCCAAAACAGAGTGAGGAATTCGGTTTCCGGCCGGTGGCCTTTATCCAGGGAAGGACGGGGGGGCTACCCGGGCGCGCCGGGCTGGACCGGTACCTTCTGAAACACCTGCCCAAATTCAAAATCCCCGACCATTACTATGTCTGGCCGGATTCAGACGGACACTCTCCCTTAAAAACATCCCGCAGAGATTTTGCTCAGCGGATTCAAGGCGGCGATGCCACGCTGCAAGAAATAAATTAATCGCGTAGGGAACGGTTTTAAACCGTTCCCTACTTCTTCAGGAGGCTTGATCCTGCGCGTGGAGGTCTTCAATCTTGGCGCGCAGGTCCGCGGGAAGAGGGATCTTGGCGGTGGTGGCTTTATTCATGGTAACATGGACCGTTTCGGCCGTTCCGACCAGCTGGTGAGCGGCATTGAATAGTTTGTAGGCGAACGTGAACGATGTGTTGCCGACCTTTGCCACCGTGATCTGAATTTCAATAAGGTCCCCGACAAACAACGGCGCTTTATAATCCGCTTCGCTGTGCACGATGGGCAGAAAAAAATCCTTGATGCGGATTAAATCCGCAAAGCCGAAACCGATGGTTTCCAGCAGAGATTCATACGCGTCATGAATGATCTTAAACTGGTTGCTGAAAAACAGCAATCCGGCGGCATCGGTTTCATGAAGCTTGATTTTTGTTTGATAAGTATACATGAAGGCCTTGAAATGCTCCTGATTATACCACAAACCTTTGAGGCAACAAGGGCGCAGAAGAAAATATTGGAAAACCATTGGTTTTAGGGCGCTGCCGCGCCGAATTTTTGAACGAACATGCCCTTTTCACTTTTGTTTTGTTGACAAATGTAGCAATTTGAGTAAGATGAATACGCTTGTAACTGTTCTAGTGAACCGGAAGGAGTACTCCATACATACAAAAACGTTTATCGCGGAATTCATCGGAACATTCACGCTCATCTTTGTCGGTGTGGGCGCCATTGCCGGCAATTACCTCAACGGCGGGCAGACGGGCCTTGTCGGCATCGCCTTAGCGCATGGGCTAGCCATCGCGGTCATGGTCAGTGCGACCGCCGCTGTCAGCGGAGGCCACCTGAATCCGGCGGTTACGATCGGTTTGTTATGCGCGAATAAAATTAATATCGCAACGGCAATTAACTATGT
>MHGR01000052.1:0-6803 GCA_001805655.1 Omnitrophica WOR_2 bacterium RIFCSPHIGHO2_02_FULL_52_10 | reverse complement strand
GTTATTAAAGATTTGCCTTCCGGCCGCGGCCCTCACCGCCGTAAACATGGGAACCCCGGCGCTTGCATCCGGCATTACGGTTACCATGGGATTAATCACAGAAATGATTCTAACTTTTTTTCTTGTTTTTGTTGTCTACGGGACCGCCGTTGACAAACGCGCCCCGCAAGTCGGCGGTTTGTTTATCGGATTGACCGTCGCGCTTGATATACTCATGGGTGGGCCCATCACGGGGGCCGCGATGAATCCCGCCCGTCATTTGGGACCGGCGCTCTTAGGCGGCGGACTCAATGACCTGTGGCTGTATTGGGCCGGGCCCGTCACGGGAGGCATTCTTGCCGCGCTTTGTTACAAAACTTGTTTGGAAGAAAAATAGGAGGTCATTATGCCTGAAGTTGCGTATCGCGTAACATTGAAAGGGAATCCAGTCGCCCTGACCGGCCACGAAGTACAAATCGGGGAAAATGCTCCCGATTGCACTCTTGTTGCCAACGACCTTTCGGAGGTCAAATTATCATCGTTCAAAGGGAAGAAAATCGTTCTTTCGGTTGTTCCTTCACTGGACACGCCGGTCTGCGACCTGCAGGCCAAACGCTTCAACAAAGAAGCCGTAAAGCTGGGGAAGGACACGGTTGTCCTGACAATAAGCATGGACCTGCCCTTTGCCCAAAAGCGCTGGTGCGGGGCAACCGGCAGCGATAAAATCCGCACGCTGTCCGATCACCGCGATGCGGCCTTCGGCAGCGCGTACGGCGTGCTCATCAAAGGAATGCGCCTCTTAAGCCGCTCGATTTTTATCATTGATGCCCGCGGAAAAATTAAATACAAACAGATTGTTTCTGAAATTGCCAGCGAGCCGGATTACGATGAAGCGCTTGCGGCTCTCGCGAAATCATAGAGAAAGGAAGGAGTGGATTATGGCACACACGTTACCGAATCTAGGCTATGCGCATGATGCGCTGGAGCCGTACATCGACGCCCAGACCATGGAAATTCACCACGGCAAGCATCACGCCGCGTATGTCAGTAAACTTAATGAAGCGATTCAGGGCAATGCCGCCCTGGAAGCGAAGAGCATTGAAGAGCTGATTGCGAACATCTCTTCTGTCCCGGAAAAAATACGCACGGCGGTCCGTAATCACGGCGGGGGGCATTACAACCATTCGCTTTTTTGGAAGTGGATCGGCCCCAAGGCCGGAGGGAAGCCATCCGGTGAACTCGCGGACGCCATCACGAAGGACTTCGGCAGTTTTGACGCGTTCAAACAGCAGTTTTCCAATGCGGCCGCCACCCGTTTTGGCAGCGGCTGGGCCTGGCTGACGATTTCCAAAGGAAAGCTTTGTGTTTGCTCCACGCCCAACCAGGATAATCCGGTCATGGATGTGGCCGAGTGCAGGGGAACGCCGATTTTGGGACTGGATGTCTGGGAACATGCCTACTACCTGAAATATCAGAACAGGCGTCCTGATTACATCGCGGCGTTCTGGAACATCATCAATTGGAGCGCTGTAACCAAACTGTACAAAGCGGCACTGCAGGCAAAATAATCCTACCAGATGCATGATCCCCCTGATATGCGCGATGTCTCAGGGGGATCAATAAAAATGTAAAAATTTGACCCAAAAACAAAAATAAAGATTGACCATCGTGTTTTAAAGTAATACCATATATTGTGTACTCTGACCCACCGGTTCAATATATAGTATAAAATAAAGATTCCGACTCAATGCGCTTTATCCCTCTCGCATCACACCTTATAAATATACACATTAATAAAATTATTCAACAATACCGATTGCCATCATTCAACCATACGGAGGAGCAACCACATGCTGAATGAATCCCTGACTTCCTTAGGAATGAACATCCACAAGCGCAACGGTCAGATCGTCGCCTTCAATGAGATACGCATTAAGCGCGCGATTGGCAACGCGTTTAAGGAGCAGCGTAATTTGCCGCGCGAGGTGGAATTGCCGATCGAGGTCGTGCAGCATGTTGAGAAAGTGACACAAAGCGTCGTTTCGGTCATCACGGAACGCTATATGAAAAAGGAATACATTTCCGTGGAAGCGGTACAGGATGAAGTGATCCGCCATCTGTTTGAGAACGGCTTTAAAGATGTCGCCGAACTGTACGCCAATTACCGCAAGCAACATGCCGCCCGCCGGGCCTTGTTTGAACTGTATACCCTCAAAAAGCGGGATGGCAAAGTCGTATCCTTCAAGCCCGAAAAAATCACGCTGGCCATCGCCAAGGCCTTTCGCGCCCATAACCACGACATTCTGACCGAGCGCCTCCTGGGGCGGGTCCACGAAGTTTCCGACAAAGTTGTTAGCGAAATCCGGACACTTTGGCCGCAAGGCAAGTGTCTGGATATCGAGGAAGTACAAGACCTTGTTGAAAACAATTTGATGAGGGCGGGTTACCACGAAATCGCTAAAAGTTTCATTCTTTACCGCGAGGAGCGCGCCAAGATCCGCCGGGAAAGGCTCACGCAAACCGCGGTTGAGGAGGCCTCCTATGAACTGCTTAAAGACATGGTGTTCATTGCCCGTGATGGCCAGCGAAAGCAAATACCATTAAAAGAAATACGTTTTCAGCTTGAGACTTGCTGCCTGGGCCTTAAGAACGTTTCGTCCGAAGACATCTTAAAGGAAGCCGTCAAAAATTATTTCAACGAAATGTCCGAAGCTCAGATGGCGGCTGCCAACATCATGACCGCGAAAGCCTTCCTGGAAAAAGAACCGGATTATACGTTTGTCGCGGCGCGGCTGCTGTTATTAAAGGAATATGAAGAAGCGATCGGCCACCCGGTGAGTTTTGAGGGAATAAAGACCGAATACCCCGGTTATTTTGATCACTACATTCATCGCGCCGTGGAACTGGAATTGTTAAGCCCGGACCTCCTGCAATTCGACTTGAAAATGCTGGGCACGCATATCAACCCCAAACGGGACTTCAACTTCCGCTATATGGGCCTGCAGACGCTCTACGACCGCTACTTCATTCACTGGGAAGGCCGGCGGCTTGAACTGCCCCAGATTTTCTGGATGCGCGTGGCGATGGGCCTGGCCAAAAACGATGGGCCGCGGAAAAACGAACGGGCGCTTGAGTTTTACAATATTCTTTCGACATTCCGCTTTACCTCCTCAACCCCGACATTGTTTAATTCGGGAACGCGTCATTCTCAATTGTCCTCGTGCTTCTTGACCACCATCGAGGATGACCTGCTGCACATTTTCAAATGCATACAGGATGACGCCATGCTTTCCAAATGGAGCGGTGGTCTGGGGAATGATTGGACCAATATCCGCGCCATGGGCTCCCGGATTAAGGGGACCAACGGCAAGAGCCAGGGGATTATCCCATTTTTAAAAGTCGCGAACGACACGGCGCTGGCCGTTAATCAGGGTGGCAAGCGCCAAGGGGCGATGTGCGCGTACCTGGAAGTTTGGCATCTCGATATCGAGGAATTCCTGGAACTGCGCAAGAATACCGGTGATGACCGCCGGCGCACGCATGACATGCACACCGCCGCGTGGATTCCGGATCTGTTCATGAAGCGCATCAAGGAAAACGGGAATTGGACGCTGTTCAGCCCCAATGAAACGCCGGACCTGCATCACATTTACGGCCGGGAATTTGAGCAACGCTACGGCACATATGAAGCACTGGCCCAGAACGGCAAAATGCGTCAATTCAAGGTGCTGCCGGCCATCGAGCTTTGGCGCAAGATGTTGAATATGCTCTTTGAAACCGGGCACCCGTGGATTACGTGGAAAGACCCTTCCAATGTCCGCTCACCGCAGGACCATGTCGGGACCATCCACAGCTCCAACTTGTGCACGGAAATTCTTTTAAATACATCCAAGAGTGAAACCGCCGTATGCAACTTGGGCTCCGTGAATCTGGCGGCCCACACGACGAAAGACGGGTTGGACCATAAAAAGCTCAAAGAAACCGTGACCACGGCCGTGCGCATGCTGGATAATGTCATCGACCTCAATTATTATCCCACGCCGGAGGCGAAGATTGCCAACCAAAGACACCGCCCAATCGGGTTGGGATTTATGGGTTTTCAAGACGCCCTGTACATCCAAAACATGAGCTATGCGTCCCAGGATGCTGTTCAATTTGCCGATGAAAGCATGGAGGCGATTTCCTATTACGCGATTCTTGCGTCCATTGAAAATGCCAAGGAAGCCGGCCCCTATGCATCGTACCGGGGGTCAAAATGGGAGCGCGGTTTGCTGCCGCTCGACACGCTTAACACCCTTGAGCTTGAGCGCGGGGGACACCTGGATGTTGACCGCTCCTGCACAATGGACTGGGCACCGGTACGCGCGGAACTTAAAAAATACGGTATCCGCAACAGCCTGCTCATGGCGATTGCGCCGACGGCGACCATCGGTAATATCATTGGGGTGACCGCCTCCATCGAGCCGCAGTATAAAAACATCTTCGTTAAGAGCAATTTATCCGGGGAATTCACGGTCGTGAACGAATATCTTGTCCATGACCTCAAGGAGCTGGGGCTCTGGGATAATGAAATGATCGATGACTTGAAATATTTCGACGGCAGCATTCAGGAAATCGCCCGCATCCCCGCGAACATCAAGCAGAAATATGTCACGGCCTTTGAAATCGAATATGAATGGCTGGTCGAGGCCGCCAGCCGACGCCAGAAATGGATCGATATGGGGCAATCCCTGAACCTTTACCAGGCCAAGCCGAGCGGTAAAAAGGTCAGCGACATGTACATGCTGGCGTGGGAAAAGGGGCTCAAGACCACCTATTATCTGCGCTCCATGGGGGCGACCCGCGTGGAGAAAAGCACGCTGGATGTCACCAAATATGATAACGTCGTTGGCCAGCGCCAACGGGACAAATTCGGCCGTGTTGTCATCGATGAGCCCGACGCAAAACTGACCGTTGCCCCGAAGGAAGATTGCGAAGCGTGCCAATAATTTTCGATAAAGGAGATGCAAAAAATGACCGGTAATTCATCGTTGCTCAACATGACCAAGACCAGACTGACCTTGGATGATAAAAAAGTCATTAACAATGACCGTACCGTGGATTGCAATCAATTGGTCCCCATCAAATACCAGTGGGCCTGGCATTATTATCTGGACGGCTGCGCCAACCACTGGATGCCGACCGAGGTTTCCATGCAGCGCGACATCGAGCAGTGGAAGGACCCCAAGGGGTTCACCGCGGACGAACGCCACGTCATCAAGCGCGTGCTCGGGTTTTTCGCGACGGCCGAATCATTGGTCGGCAACAACCTGGTCCTGGCGGTGTACCGCTGCGTTGACTCGCCGGAATGCCGGCAATATCTTCTGCGGCAGGCCTTTGAAGAAGCCATCCATATTCACGCCTTCCAGTACATCGTGCAGTCCCTGTCCCTGGATGAGGGCGAAATGTTCAACATGTACCGTGAGGTTGAAGCGATTTACAAAAAGGACCAGCACGCGATGAGCTGCACGGACTGCGTCCTGGACCTCAGCCTGGACACCCGGACCAAGGAAGGCCTGCAGATTTTCCTTAAAAATTTGATCGGGTTGTATGTCATCACGGAGGGGATTTTCTTTTACGGCGGGTTTGTGACCATGCTGTCGTTTGGCCGGCAGAACCGCATCCCGGGCACCTGCGAGCAAATCCAGTATATTTTGCGCGATGAAAGCATCCACATGAATTTCGGGATTGAGCTGATCAATGCCATTGTTGCGGAAAATCCCGGCGTGTGGGAGGAAAAATTTAAAAAGGAGATGGTCGAGTTTATCAAGAGCGCGGTGGTCCTGGAAGTGAATTACATCAAAGACTGCCTGCCCAACGGCGTCCTGGGGCTCAACACGGAGCTCCTGAAGGAATATGTCCAGTATATCGCCGACCGCCGGTTTGAAAAACTGCACCTGCCGCAATTTTACGGCTCCAACAACCCGTTCCCCTGGATGAGCGAAGTCATCGATCTCAAAAAGGAAAAAAACTTTTTCGAAACGCGCGTGACGGAATACCAAACCGGCGGGGCGCTGGAGTGGTGAATGACGGCGCGACTTATGGAGCACGGCGAACATAAGTCGCCGCCGGAATTCATCCCGAGCCGAATATTCATAAAATGCATACGGCGAGGGATAACTGTATACCACTGTTGCCAGTAGACAAAGGACCGGCCCTATCTCATAATTTACGGTTAAATATGCCCTGCAACGACAGCTCTTCCAGCATTAACCTGCGCTTGGACAACGACGAGCGGTTTGTTTCCTTTGAGTTCGCCAAGATCACCTGCGGCCGGGAAATTACCGCCCAAACGGGATACGGCGACTATCTGCGCGGAAAGCCATTAGAGGATATATTGGAAATACCGTTCACGGAAGCCGTCCGGTCGCTGAAATTGAGCGCCGAAGACGCGCAATTCGTCCTTTATCTTGAATGGGATGCCTTACGGTCGGCCATTGCCCAGTATTTAGGTTTGGACGCGAAGGACATCGACCGTGAACGCTGCCAAATCACATCGATCGGCCACGATGAGGAGGGGGTGGAGGTAGCGTTGGTGATCCTGCCGCCGAAGGAATTGCCCAAAATCCTGCCGTGCAACCTGGCGGAACAAAATTAAACGCTAGGTTGCTTCTTTTCCTCGGGCCATGACCAATTTACCCGAGCGCACCATTTCCAGAACGCCATACTTCTTTAAAAGGGCTTCGAACTTGTCGAGTTCATCGGTCGTGCCGGTTTGCTCGATGATAATGACTTCTTTGCCTTCATCGATGGTATGCGCGCGGAATTTCTTGGCCAAATTGATG
>MHGR01000051.1:6621-6892 GCA_001805655.1 Omnitrophica WOR_2 bacterium RIFCSPHIGHO2_02_FULL_52_10 | reverse complement strand
GGAACAACACGGCCACCTTGAATTTCGACTGTGTGAGCCCGCGCTCACTGCCGATCAAAAACACCGCCGTGACAATCAATGCCACGCCGCCGATGAAAAATATCCCGGACAATACATTCTTAATGCGCTCCCGGTTCTCATTCATAAGCCGATTTCCAATTCTATTGGATGAATTCCTTTACAAACGGGTCCCGCGACGCTTCCAGCTCGCCGCGGCTGCCGATCGCCACGATCTTGCCTTCCTGGATTAATGCCAGCCGGTCGGCGATGC
>MHGR01000051.1:0-6553 GCA_001805655.1 Omnitrophica WOR_2 bacterium RIFCSPHIGHO2_02_FULL_52_10 | reverse complement strand
ATGAGGTCCGAAATTCCGCGGCTGCGGATCGGATCCAGCCCTGATGTCGGTTCGTCGCAAAACAGAATGTGCGAACCCAGGATAATCGAGCGGGCCAGGCCCACCCTCTTTTTCATCCCGCCGCTCAGCTCGGCGGGGTACTTTTCTTCGACTCCGTGAAGGTCTACAATATCCAGAATCTTTCTCACCTTCCCGGCGATCGTTGCCCGGTCATCGGCCGTGTGCTCGCGCAGCGGAAAGGCGATGTTGTCAAAAACGTTCATGAAATCATAAAGGGCCGCCTCCTGGAAGAGGTAGCCGATGTCCTTGCGCACCTTTAACAGCTCCTTTTCGGACAAAGTGGTGATTTCCCGTCCGTCAATCGTAATGCGGCCTTTGTCCGGTTTCAGCAAGCCGATCATCTGCTTTAAAAGAACGCTTTTCCCAGCGCCGCTTTCGCCTAAAACGACCAGGATTTCCCCCTTGGCGATCTCCAGGCTAATGTCATCCAGGACGACCTGGCCGTTGAACGACTTGGACAAATGTTCAATGCGAATCATGCGCGCTGTCTCAATCCTATCAACTTTTGCATTGAAGATATAAGAAACAAGGTACAAGATACAAACAAAATCCAAACATCAATTTCCAAAACCCAAACATCAATAATCCGTTTGGTTTTTGATTGTTTGGAATTTGAAATTTGTTTGTTTCTTGTGTCTTGTAACTTGTTTTTTAAAGCTCCTAAAAAATCACTGCTATTCTGCCGTTCTCTTCTCAAAAAAGCGGAATTTATTCCGGTCAAATTTCGTGTACAGCCGGTCATAGGGGCGCACGTCCACCTTGTCGACAAAAACCGCGACACCCCGGTATTCCGCGACAAAAAGCATCTCGGAGTCCAGGAAGTTTTCCGTCCCGTCGGCCGGGTACCAGCGCCCGTTCTCAAACTCGATGGGTTCACCGTCGCGTATCCATGACGCTTCCAACGACCGGCTAGGAATTGGACTGATGAGCCCGGCATTACCCTGGACGCTTTGGCAGCCGCCCGCAGACCACAGACCACAGACCACAGACAGCAGACCTAAAATTGTGATTAAAGGATTTCTTTGAGTATTTGATTGTGATTTAGCATTTTCCATGTTTATTTTCCCTGAGCGCAGAAATTAAATTTGTTGTGTCTTCGGTCCTCGGTCTTCGGTCTTAAGTCCGATCATCTCCATAACAACACAATCAGCTTTGTCAAAACCGTATTGGAAAGTATAACAAAAATGATCGAATACGCGACGGCCTTGGTGGTATATTTCCCGACGCCTAAAGAACCGCCCTTGGTGATGTAGCCCTGATAACAGCAGACCCAGCCGACCAAGATAGCAAAAAAATACACTTTGATGAAGCCGCTGAAGAAATCCACGAACCGGATCGCCTTGAACGTCTGGTTCATGTAATAGGCGCCCGGGATATTGGCTTCAAGGATGCTGAACATGTACCCGCCGGCGATGCCAACGACTTCCGAGACAATCGTCAGGATCGGCATCACCAGGAAACAGGCCAGCATGCGGGGCACGACCAGAAATTCGACCGGATCGACCCCCATGGTCCTGGTCGCCAGCATCTGGTCATTGACGCTCATCGTCCCCAGTTCGGCCGTAATGCGCGCCCCCGCTTTCGCCGAGAAAATAATGGCCGTAAAGACCGGGCTCATTTCCCGCACCAGCGACCAGGCCACCAGCTGGGCAATAAATTCCTTGGCCCCGAAACGCGATAAGGTGACCGCCCCCTGGATGGCCAGAACCGCGCCCGTCGCCAGGGAAGTCAGGGCAATGATGACAACCGATTGCACGCCCTGCTCATACACCTGCTTGACCACTTCCCCCAAACGGATACGCCCGGTCAACACATAGCGGCAGATATCCTTCAAAAAACAAAGAGCCCGGCCTAATTCGGCGATAACATTACTTATAAATCGTAGCAGAGGCGCCATGAGAGCACGCATTATAATCCAATAACAGGTTCCCGACAAGGGACATCAATGCCCGCGCTTTTTACCGGGCTTCAGCCAAATCTCCTTCATTTCCGATGTAATCTTTGACTCGTCGCGTTTGGAGATCACCTTTTCTGACACGGCAGAGGAGTCTTTGCCGGGCCTCGACTGTCCGGGACCGTTCCCCTGGAGCAAAAACGCTTTTACACCGCTGGTCTTTGCCCCCAAGGCCCGTACGGCATACTGAATATCCCGGTCATCGGTAACAACGATCATACTCTTCTTGTTTTTCGCCTGGGCCACGATCTTTTTGATCTTATCATCGGCCGATTCGCCCTGCGAAAAAATAATCCGCACGGACGGGGAAACCATCCCCCCGAACGACTCCAGCTTCCCGCAAGAAAACTCCTCACTGCGTTCGTCGTCTCCTCTTTGCTGCATAGGAAAGGAGTTTTCCAGCAGCATCCGCTCTTTATACTTTCCTATGCTGTCAAAAATGACGGTCACGGTATTTTTGTCGCTTCCCTGGGGCCGGTACTGCTCAATGAACCGAATCAGGCGCCGGCGCCGGTCGTCAAGCCCCGCTGGGCTGGGCTCCGGCATCTGGCAAGAAAATTCCTCACTTCGTTCGTCATTTCTTCTTTGCTGTGCAGCGGAGAATTTTCTAGCAGTCAATAGTCTTTCCATCGCTGCACTGTGCATAACGTTGTAGCCGTCCAGTAGATATTCTATAGACATAAAGGACCCCGCCCACGGTTCCGACCATGACCATGAAAAGAAAACTGATTAACGACATGCTGACGGCAACGCCCGAATCCATGCCGGCTTTGGCAAACAGGTACGCCGCCCCGATCTCGCGCACGCCCAGCCCCCCGATCGATGGGAATGCCGCGGCCACGCAGATAATCGGGACAAAAATCAAGAAATAAATAATGGCCAAATCCTGGTGCAGCGCTCTGGCCGTGAGATAAAACGTGCAGGCGTAAACGCTCTGGGACAGGCACGACAGCAGGACAGCCTTGATCCCTTCTTTGTATTTTTGTCCCTCCTTCAGCAGGGCGATATCGTAATGCATCGTCATCAGGCCTTTTTTTATTCGCGGCAGCTGATCAAAAATTCTGCAACCGAATGAATAAATACGCTCATTGAGCAAAACAGCCGCCGAGACAACGGAAAAACCGCCCATCAGCGCGATGGGGATGATCAGGGCATCATCGTTGATGTACCGCCTGCCGAACAAAAAAGCCGTCACGGCGACAATCGCCATGCTGGCAAAGCCGCTCAAACGGTCCAAAAGAATCGAGGCGACCACGCGCGGCTTCTGGTCGCTGTTCCTGCACAAGCCCACGGCCTTAATGATATCGCCGCCGATGGCCGTCGGCAAAAAAAGGTTGCCAAACAGGCCGTACAAATGATGCTCGACAACGCTGCCCAGCGTGGCAGACAGATTGAGCGCCTTGATGAAAATCATCCAGCGGCAGAGCGTAACGGCATTGACCAAAACAAAGATAACGGCCGCGATGGCAATATAGAAAAGGTCGGCGGAGCCGAGGACCTCAGCGGTGTTTTGCATGTCAATTTTGGAAAAGACAAAGAACAGCAGTCCTAAGCTCAAGCCGATGCGCAGGAGAAACGAAAGCAGGCTTTTAGTGGTTTGTCTTAAGGGCATCTATTTTTTCCAAACATTCCCTATACCCCTGCTCAGCGATAAAAGAACTGCGCACCAGCGGCGCGCTCATCACATGCTTGAACCCGAGTTCCAATCCCCTTGCTTTATATTGGCCGAACGTTTCGGGGGGTACAAATCGCTGCGCCCTGACGTGCCGCTTGAGCCGCGTCGGCGCGAGATACTGGCCGATCGCAAGGATGTCGCATCCCGTATCCGCCAGTTCCCGCATCAACTCCATGACCTCCTCATCGGTTTCGCCCAAACCCATCATAAAACTGGATTTTGTCAGAATGGCAGGGTCCAGCTTCTTGAAATTCCGCAAAACGGCCAGCGAACGATCATGGCCGGCCTGCGGGCGGACATCCGCCGCCAGGCGCCGCACCGTTTCGATGTTATGGCTGATGACTTCCGGTCGGACGCCGACTAATTTGTTCAGGCTTTCAGGTTTATTGGAAAAGTCCGGAATCAAGACCTCGATTTTAATATGAGGATTCACGGCGCGGACCGCCTCAATCGTGCGCACAAAATGCCCGGCGCCTTCATCTTCGAGATCATCCCTGGCCACGGACGTGATGACAACATAACGGAGCCGGAGGTCTTGGACCGCCGCGGCAATCTCAAAAGGCTCACCATCATTAACCCCCTGCGGCCGTCCGGCCTTGACGGCGCAAAAACGGCAGGCCCGCGTGCAGATTTCCCCCAGGATCATGAACGTCGCTACCCCCTGGCCCCAGCATTTCCCCATATTCGGGCACAGCGCGCTTTCACAAACGGTGTGGAGACCGGAAGAGCGGAATTTCCGCTGCATCTCACGGATCTTATCCATGTCCGGCAGTTCCTGCCGAAACCAGGCCGGCAATCCCGGCGACCGCTTTCCATGCGAAGCGGCAACCGCATCGTCTTCAATGATTTGAACCATACGCTTACTTATTATACCGGGCTTCCAGGGCTTTGAGCTGGTCTTTGAATTTCACTTTATCACTGTGTTTGGCGTAATCGACGATCAATTTTCCGTTGAGGTGGTCGGTTTCATGCAGGACGACCCTCGCCGCCAGGTCATCGCAGGCCATTTCCATCAGCTTGCCGTCTTCATTCATGAAACAGACGGTCACCTTCTGCGGCCGCTCGATTTCAAGCGTCACCTCCGGTATGCTTAAGCAGCCTTCTTCGAGTATACACAGGCCGGCCTTTTTTGTGACGCGGGGATTGATGACGACCACTGGCCCGTCGCCGATATCCATGACAAAAAACCGCTGGTTGATGCCGACCTGCGGCGCTGCCAGGCCCACACCCTTCGCCTGGCGCATCGTTGCAATCATGGCCTTAAACAGCATCCGCTCACCGGGGCCGACGTCCTTGAGGGGCTTAGACTTTCTGCGCAGGCAAGGATCACCGTAGATGCGGATTTTCAAAAGAGCGGTATCCATGATTTAATTTCCAAGATACAAGATACAAATCCCACACAATTTCCAAATTTCAAATTTGAATAACCAAACTGATAATTACTCGGACTTGAGAATAATGGAAGATAGAATATTCTTTAATTCGGAAGCTTCTTGCAGCAGTACAGAAACGTCTGTTTTTCTATCTTGATTCGCTTCGCCTAAGAGCTCTAGCCAATGCTGACTTTCTTTGGCTTCTCTTCTCGCGATTTTTAAACGTTGAGTAAAATCCTTCTTTCCTAATGAATCATTCGCTTCCCGATAATTGGCGCCAATGGATCCTGAAGCCCCAATGACCTGATCAATGAGCCGATTATTAATCGGCCCTCTCGCCAATGGCATGCGGAAACGAATAACCGCTTTTCCAAACTCCGTTGTTCGTTCTTCTAAATCGTATCTTTTAACCGCCACAAGCCGTTTGGAATTTTGAGTTTGGATATTGATATTTGTTTGTATCTTGTAACTTGTATCTTGTATCTTCATCAGATTGGATTCAACTTTTTAATTTTATTACCTTTATCCAGATAAACGACTTTCGTTTCGCTTTCCCGGGCCTCCTGGGGGTCCATGAGGGCATAACTGAGGATGACAACCTGATCACCAACCAGTCCCATGCGGGCCGCCGGGCCGTTGAGGCAGATCTGGCCGGCGCCGGCCTTTCCTTGAATCGCGTACGTCGTGAACCGGTTGCCGTTGTTCATGTTGAGGACCTCGACCTTCTCGCCGGGCAAGATGCCGGCCGCCGCGAGCAATTCCCCGTCAATGGTGATGCTCCCCTCGTAATGCAGGGAGGCATCGGTGACTGTCCCGTGCGCGAGCTTTGATTTGCAGAATTCGATGAACATGGTTAAAACTCCTGTGAGCTGACCGCTAATTATAATTTCGGCTTGATTTTCGCCAGCAGTTGGTCCTTCGACATCGCCCCGACAACCTGCTCAACCGGCTTACCGTTTTTGAAAAGAATCAGTGTGGGTATGGACATGATATTGTATCTGCCCGCCAAATCCTGGGCCTCATCGACGTTAACCTTGGCGACTTTCAGCTTGCCGTCCATCTCCCGGGCAATCTCCTCCACGATGGGGGCGATGACCTTGCACGGCCCGCACCATTCCGCCCAAAAGTCCACCAGGACCGGAAGGTCCGCCTTCACCACTACCCCCTCGAAATTCTTATCTGTGACATGCGCAACTGCCATAATGCTTTCCTTTCTTTATTGTGGGTTAAAACCGGACAGAGGATAAATAAATACCTATTAAAATAATATTCAGATTAATAGGATATTATATACACAGAGCTTGCGCAGTTCAACCTTTGTTTTTCCAGGCTCAAAATCCCTGAAAATGAACAAATTACAGACCACCGCATTTTTAATGGAACCAATGCATCTTTCACAGCATAGGAAAGTATCTATCTAAACCAAAGTCAAGAAAAAAAATAAGGCCAAAGGCCAAAGTTTTCGACTTTGAGGGTACGGGTTGACGACGA
>MHGR01000050.1:7123-9570 GCA_001805655.1 Omnitrophica WOR_2 bacterium RIFCSPHIGHO2_02_FULL_52_10 | reverse complement strand
GTCCCCCGTGCCGGCGAGCCTGTCGCCGCCGTTCCGGAACGAAATAATGTCTCCGGCCACGCGCCGGTCAATGCCCAGCGCCATCAAGACCTCCCGGGAGGCCGTGTTGATGTTCACCTTGCCTTCGCCGTGCGTTGTGACAAAGTTTTTAACCTTATCAAAAATGACCTGATTCATCTTGCTCACCAACATCAGTTCTTCGATCACTTCATAATCACTGTCCTTGGCCTCGTACGCGTATTTATAGAATTTATAATCGGAGTCTTCCGCCCCATACTGGGGATGCTGCAAAAACGAATCGCTGTCGCGCCAATCAATGATGCAATAGGCCGCTTCCTCGGCGTTATTATGGGAAAGTTCCGCGGCATGCTCTAACAGCCGTGTCATGACCTGCACGCTGGCGGTATTGAGGTTGATCTTCCGCTCTTCATCCGAAAGCCCGTACATGACGCGGGAAGACTCGCCTTCGTTAAGGGTATAACTGACCTGAAAACTGCCCTGGCCGAATTTCCTGTCCTTGAAAACGTCTTCCTGATCACTCCACCGTTCGCTGAGGAAGTCCGCTTCCAGCAGGGCGTCCTCCTTGCGTAATTGCGTAATGGCGTATTTTATGCCGGCATCCGCGATGTAAAACAGCTTATCCCGATTGTCCAGGCGGTGCACGATGGTTACCTTCTGGCGCACGATCGCCCCCAGTTGAACCGCGAACGTGGACAACAGAAACAAGGCCCATACCGCGATGATCAACGCGCTCCCCTGCCGCTGCCGGAGCGGTTTGCCGGAATTTGGTTTTTGAGCGGAACGCTTCATATCAGTCCACTTCTGTCTCCATCGGCCAGCAGCAGGCCGACGGGATCGGGACGGTCCTGACATACTTGATCTCACGGCCGTCGTCCTCAACGGCAAGTTCAACCTTCACGATGAGCGGCAGGTTCTCCTCGGCCTCCACGCCAAAAGGCTGGTCTTCATCTTGCCAGCTTTGAGCCCACTCATATTTTTTCCTGTTAGGATCGAATATGTAATATTCGAAGCGTAAGGAATGGATATCCTCGGCCAAAATCCTCTTTTGACCTGCGCGCTTGTAAAAAACGTCGCTGTAACTCGCCGCGTTTTGGTCGATGGTCTTCGTTCTGCCGTTAAAAGCGTAGGTCACCTGCCCGATGGATTCCTTGACCTGCTCGTCATTGATAAATTTTGTCCGCGTCGGAAAGGTAACCCTGGATTTATCACCCCGGAACCGGATGCCGGCGAGCTTGAAACTGTTGCGCAGATCAAAAGTAATCTTCTCAAAAAACACGTTGATGTCTTCCGGCTGACTCTGCTGGGTGATCCTCTTCCAAATGTTCAAGCCGTTGGCAAAGGTGCCGTAAACCGCCAGGCCGACGACCCCCAAAATGACCATGACCAAGACCAGCTCTATGAACGTGAACCCTTTTTTAGACAGCACTGTCCTCACCATACGCCCTCAGCTCCGGGGGAATCAGATACGCCGTCCTGACGGTCTGAATCTTGCGGTCGCCTTCCTGCCAGGAAAGCGTCAGGTCGACTTGAAATAATTGCTGCTCCATGTCAAGCTGTTTGACCTCAATGATCCAGTCAAAATACTTTTGCCCCCGCAACACCTGTCCGGATGTTTGGCCCTCTGTGAGCGTCCTTGCCGCCATAAGCTCTGACTGGATTTCCCAGATCCGCTCGTTGACCCATGTCTGCGTGTCTAAATACCGCGTGTAATACCCGTACGTGTCAATCGATACGAATAAAGCCTCATAGATCGCGACGATGCCGAAAGAAAGAATGGCCGTGGTCATCATCAATTCAATGAGCGTAAACCCTTTCTTTCTCAGCCTTACTTTCGGCGCGACAATACCATCCGGATGTTCTGTGGTTGCTGTCATAGGTTTTTAATAGGCGCTTCTTTGCTTTTCCGCGATATAACCAACCTCCTCATCGAGCTTAAAAAATTGGGTCTGAAGTTCCTCAAACGACTTTTCCAATGTCTGAGCCCTCAGATTATTTTCTTCAAACACCTTCTGGACATCCATCAGCTTGCTCGTGAGCTTGCGGTCGAGCCGGCCCAGCTGGCTTTCCACCTCGTCCAATCTTGCCAGAATGCCCGCGACATCAACGCCCACAGCCCCCTGCGCCGCGCCCTGCTCCTCGGAATTATTGGTTCCCTTGGACAGCTGCGAACCCAAATTGTCCAAATTCGACTGCAGTTCGCTGATTTTATCCCTCAACTCGGATTTGAGGCTCTCGAATTCCTCATCAATATCCTTGAATTTCATGGATACATATTCTTCCGTCGGAATCGGGCCCAGCACGCCTCCGCGCTTTTCGATAGGCCAATCTTCAGGGACCTGAAAATTCAACCCGTCGACTTTCTTGGTGTTCTGCGCATGACACTGCCTTTCCGGCAGCATGCCGGAAAAACATAGAGCCAAACACAT
>MHGR01000050.1:0-7112 GCA_001805655.1 Omnitrophica WOR_2 bacterium RIFCSPHIGHO2_02_FULL_52_10 | reverse complement strand
GAAATCACTGATTTTCTCAAAAGCCCGTTTTCCATTTTTGTCTCCTCAGTTTTTAAGGCCCGCCGGAAATAAAAAGATTAATCCCAATTCACGATATCGTCGTTTCCCTCTTTCCCATCCTTGCCCAGGGAATACAAATCGTAATCCTGGGGACGGTTGGTCCCGGGCGACTTATACTGGTATTCTTTCCCCCAGGAATCCACCGGCTTGGATTCTAAATAAGGACCGTTCCAGTTGGCCGCCGAGGGAGGGGCGCTCATCAAGGCCGCCAGCCCCTCCTCCGAGGTCGGAAAAGTCCCGTTGTCCAGCTCGTACAACTTCAGCGCGGTGGCGATGTTGGCTTTGATATCCGCCCGGGTGGCGCTGACGCGCGCCTGCTCGGAACGCCCGACCAACCTGGGCAACACCATGGCGGACAATGCCCCGATGATAATAACGACCAGCATCAATTCGATAAGCGTAAACCCCGATCGCATGAACGTCATACGCTGCCCGCCGATTTTGTGCATGCTCTTCATCATACCGTTCCTCCCTTAATGTATTGAACCCATTTCTTTTCCAATTCTTCCAGGCCGCGAATGGATGTGGGGTAAACAAAAATCAAAGCTTCTTCCACGGTCTTGCCGTCGCGCAGCTGACGGCAGAAATTCGTGAATTTCGTCGGGCCGTACTGGGTCACCAAGAAGCTGACCAGGGATACGGCCTGCACGTAATAAGCCCCGACAAACTCGGCGTCCTCGTTCGTGCGGATATCCAGGGACATCATCCGCGCGACCGAAAGGAGTTTCCCCTGCTGGGCGATGCGGGCAACGGCTGTTTTTACAAGCTCCCTCTTTTTCGGCTCCATCCACTGCGCCACGCCCTCATCCAGCCACAACGGGATCTCCCCCGTAAATCCGACATAGTCCCGGAAAATCAAATGCGCCATTTCATGCGGGAGGAGCGCGTCCAGAAATCCCTCGCTCCAGGCATAACTCGAAATTTTTTTGGCGTAATAGTCCGCCACGCCCTCCGACCACTGGGGCTGATCGGTGGATTTTAGGAAAGATTCCCTGTCCGGATAGATATAAATCTTCGCCCGTTTATCCCAGGTCCAAAAATCCGAATACCTCTGATAACCGAGCTCCGAAGCGATTTTCTTATAATATGTTTCTGCCTTGCGGGACACCTCTTCGGCGAATTGCGGGTCATTCGCGTAATAGACAAGGAAATGCTCGCTTTTCTCTTCCTGCCATTCTTGCGCATAAATGGCTTTTATGGAGAATAGAAGATGGGAGGCAGAAAAGAGAACAAAAATCCCAATTGAAAAAATAATCTGACTCAAAGATGCATATTTATTTCTGTGTAAAATTTTCCCAATATTTGAACCCGGCCATATTGATTCCAACGTCCCCTCTTCCTTCATTACATACCCATCTATTTTCGATCTTCGATTTTCCATCTTCGTTACCCAATAAGACCGATCACGTTGCCATCATATTAATCTGGAAAATCGGCAGCAGCATGGCGGAAACAATAAATCCCACGATGAGTCCCAGGAGGAGGATCAAAACAGGCTCTAACAGGGAGGTCATCACCTTGATGGTCTCATCCGTTTCCCGCTCATAGGTGCCGGCGATCTCGGCCAAGGCCTCATCCAGCCTGCCGGATTCCTCTCCGATAACGATCAGGCTGGTCATGAATTTCGGAAAAAGGTTCGACTGCTCCAGGCTCTTGCCGAACGAGCTCCCTTCCTCAAGGTCTTTATAGCTTTTCAGAAGCTCATCCTGAATGACCGTATTATCCAAAATCGGAATCGCGATCTTCAGGGCCCGTAAAATCGAAATACTGCTTTTCACCAGCAGCTCAAGCGTCCTGTTAAACTGGGCCAGCTCGCTTTTGTAAACAAACGCCCCCACCAAAGGGAGTTTCAGCTTCAAACGGCTCATCAAGGCCTTCTGCACCTTCGTCTTGGTCCCCCTTTTATACAGGACAACGCCAATGACGCCCCCGGCCAGCAGCCAAAGCCACCCTGCCTGTAGCCACTGGCTTAGGGTTAAAAGAACCTGTGTCGGCGCGGGCAATTCCTGCTCCATGCGCTCGAAGATGCGCATCATGCGGGGCATGACGAACGTAAGCATGAATATGATCGTCCCCCCTCCGACGATGGTCATCAGAATCGGGTAAGCCAGGGCGCTGCGCACCCGGGTCATGATCGCTTCCTGCTTTTGACGGTAATCCGCAATCCGCAAAAGCACCTCGTGCAGATTCCCGCTGCTTTCCCCGCTGTTGACCATCGCCACGTACAGCGGTGGGAAAATTTTGGGAAACTTCTTCAGTGTTTCGGAGAATGAGGTGCCTTCCTTGATTTCCGCATGAACCTTCGCCAGGACAGACTTGAAGGCGGGATTCTCCGACTGCTCGGCGATGATGGAAAGTCCGCGCAGGATCGGCACGCCGGATTTCACGAAACTGGCCAGCTGCCGGCTGAAAATCGTCACGTCTTTTGACCGCACCCGCGGGGCAAAAATATGGCGCGCGTCCGCTGCGGACTTTTTCCCACTTGATGCTTGCGCCTCAACGCGCACCGGAAGAAGCCCCAGTTGATTAATCCTCTCAACGGCATCCTCTTTGGAGCGGGCCTCCAGCGCCCCATGGACATCTTTCGGCCCGTCTTTGGCATGGTATTTGAATGTCGGCATATTCCGAAATTAAATGCACTTAGCTTGACGCCGGATGCTAGCCGGATAGCCTGATTGACACGCCTATCAGGCGTCCAGCAACCAGCATCTGGCATCTGGTTTTGCTCAACTAATCCGTCTCCTCCTCCACATACTTATTCAACCGCACGCGCTGCGCGCTGGTGATATCCAGAAAGCAGACCGATATATAAAATCCCTTTCTGGGCGCGTCTTCCTCATCCCTCAATTCCATCCGCAACACCTTGGCCAGGCAGACGATGGCCTCATCGGCGTCAGGCAGGTCGATTTTCAGTTCAAGAATGACCCCCAGGGAGACCGCTTCATTGGAAATAAACTGGACACCGCCGGCGCTGATCCCCTCGGTCACGCTGTATTGCTCCTTGCCAACCGCCTTCTTGGAGGGCATGCCTTTGCGGTCTATCACTTTAAAACTGATATTCACCCTTGTATTGAGCCGTTTATAAATTCTTCGGCTGGTCATTGGTCTTTCGCCCGCCACAGGGGCTTGCTGCGCGCCCGGAGCCATCAGCTGCCCTTGCGGCATCACGGAAGGCGGCGGGGCGGATGGCTCATCTTTCTCGGATTCGGTCAGTTTCATCACTTCCTCAGGGGTCGTGACGCCGGCAATGACCTTCCGCCAGCCGTCCTGGCGCAGCGTATACATCCCGTTTAAAACGGCCGCGTTTTTGATCACGGCCGAAGAGACTTTTTTCAGGATCAGTTCCTTGATGGCCTCATTGACCAACAGGATTTCGTAGATCGCGGTCCGGCCGAAATAGCCCGTCGCATTGCATTTTTTGCACCCCTTGCCCTTGAAGAATTTGATCCCCTCACCGGAGCTCAAGCGCATATCCCTGGCGATCATGTCCTTGATCTCCGCGGGCTGGTCCTTGTCTTCGGTCTTGCAATCAGGGCAAACCGACCGCACCAGCCGCTGGGCGATGAATGCCTCCACGCTCGTCGCGACAAGATAGGGCTCGATGCCGATGTCAATGAGGCGGATGATGCCGCTGGCCGCGTCATTGGTGTGCAGGGTGGAAAAGACAAGATGGCCCGTCAAGGCGACACGGATGGCGATCTCGGCGGTTTCCTTATCACGGACCTCCCCGATCATCATGACATCGGGATCATGGCGCAGCATGCTGCGCAGGCCCATGGCAAAGTCGAGCCCGATTTCCGGCAGGACCTGCATTTGCGTCACCCCCTCCATCTCGTACTCGATGGGGTCCTCAATGGTCACGATCTTGGTCTTGTCGGTGTTCAGCTGGCTTAAACAGGTGTACAACGTCGTGGACTTGCCGCTTCCCGTCGGGCCGGTGACGAAAATGATCCCGTGCGGTTTCTTGACCAGTTCCGCGAACACCGGCAGGTCTTCACGGGCCAGCCCGAGCTTTTCCATGTCAAACAGCATCTTGGTCGGGAGCAGGCGGATGACGAGGCTCTCCGCGTAGGGGGTCGGCACGGAAGAAATACGCAGGTCCAGCTTCTGGTCCTGAATCTTGACCGAGGTGCGCCCGTCCTGAGGCAGGCGCCGCTCGATAATGTTGAGGTTGGACATGATTTTCATCCGCGAGAGAATCGAACTGTAAAAATGCGTGATTTCCGGGGGGACCGGCGCGTTATGAAGGACGCCGTCAATGCGGTAGCGTAGGCGCACCTTTCCGCGGTACGGCTCAATATGGATATCGGTCGCCCGGCGCTTATAGGCCTCCAGGATGATCTGGTTCACCAGCTTGGTGACTGATTCCTCTTCCGCCAGCTTTTCTATATCCTCGATCTCGGTTTCCGCGCGCTTTTCTTCCATCCTTTGCGGCGAGGTGTGCGAAATGATCTTGTCAATGGTCGCGGCGGCCAGCCCGTAATTGGCCTTGAGCATGTCATGGATATCGCTGGGCAGGGCCAGGACCGTTTCAATGTCGTATCCCAGGTGCGTGCGGATCTCATCCTGCGTCTTGACGCTCAGCGGATACGCGACCGCGATCGTCATCACGCGGTCTTCCATCTTGACCGGCATGAATTTATAGTAGGAGGCAAACCTCAGGGGGACTTTCTCGATGACGGATTTGTCGATGCGCAGTTCCTTCAGGTCGACACAGGTTAATTTCAGCTCCTTGCTCAGGACGTCCATCAGAGCTTCCTCGGTGACCGCGCCCTGTTTCAAAAGCACGGCCGGCAGCGGATCATCCGCTTTTTTAGCCTCGGTCGCCGCCGCCTCAAGCTGTTTGGCATTCACCAGGCCCCTGTCCGAGAGCGCCTTGGTTAAAAGTTTATCGATGTCCTTCACCATCTACTTTTTTCTCCATTTATTCATCATGGACCGCACGGAATATTGGCGGAATGCCTCTATCGCCTTGTCCACGTCCGAAGCCTTGGCGAGGACAATTTTTACTTTCCGGGGGGCGGCCTCCTTTTCGGCCAGCCCCAGCCCCCAGGCGTTTAAAGGATTGGTGATGGCGATCGTCACCGTGTCGTCATCCATGCTTATGGGAATGCACTTGTGTTCCGTGATCAGCGAAATCGAAAATCTTTTCGCCACTTCCCAGTCGATCGGCATGTCCTTGAGCCGGACAAAATCAAGGTTAAACTGCTCGGCAAGGACCTCCAGCAAGTTATCTTCTGAGATAATCCCTTTCTTCACAAACATCTCACCGAGGAACTGCTTGTTCTTCATCTGCTCCTCGATGACGCTCTGCAGCTGCTCGTACGTGACCAGCCCCTTTTCAACCAAAATTTCCCCGATGTATTTCTTGCCTTTTTTGATCATAGGATGTCTTTTAAACGTACGCCGCCGGTATAATATTTAAAAAGATTTCTCAAGGCAAACTCCCGATCATGTAGAATTTATTCTCGGGGATATGGTCCACGCGGCCGGACATAATCCGGTCGCACCCATCAATAGTTTCCTCCAAGCGCACATAAGCGCCTTTTTTCCCCGTGTAGGTTTCCGCCACGCAAAACGGCTGGGTCAAAAAGTTCTGCAGCTTGCGCGCGCGTTCATAGATCGTCCGGTCCGCCTGGGAAAGCTCATCGATGCCGATGACCAAAACCACCCGCTTCAATTCATCGTACTTCTGGAAGGTGCGGATGGTCTCCTGGGCCACGTCATAGTGGCGCTGGCCGATGATATCCGGATCCAGACTGGCGCAGGAGGATAACAACGGATCGATCGCCGGATAAAGCCCAAGCTGAATCCTCTCCCGGGACAGAACGAGAATGGAGTCCAGAAAACTGAAGATGGCGACCACCGCCGGATCCGTCAGGTCATCCGCCGGGACATACACCGTCTCAATGGCCGTGATGGACCCGCCCTCTTCGCGGTCCGAGCGGATGCGCTCGTGGAATTCGCTGGCTTCGGAAATCAACGTCGGCTGATAACCGGTCTCCGAAGGCACGCGACCGAGCAAAGTGGAGATTTCCGCTCCCGCCTGAATATAACGGTAAATATTGTCAAGAAAGAGCAGGACGTCTTTGTTTTTCCGCTGCAGGGACTCGGCGATCGTTATGCCGGTCATCGCCGCGCCGAAGCGCGCCCCCGGCGGCTCGTTCATCTGGCCGAACGTGATGACCATGCGCGAGAGGATATTCCCGACCGAAAGCTCATAGTACAACTCGTTTCCTTCACGGACCCGCTCGCCAACGCCGGAAAAAACGCAGGTGCCTTCATGCGTCTTGATCATCTGATAGATCATCTCCAGAACGATGACCGTTTTCCCCAGGCCCGCCCCGCCAAGGATCCCGGTCTTGCTGCCCTTCAAAAGCGGGAATAACAGGTCGACCATTTTAATGCCGGTTTCAATCCGTTCAAACCGCTTTACCCCCTTGCGGATCTGGCGAATCTGCGCGACCGCCTGCGCGCTGCGGATAGGAAAGGTTTCCTTGACCGTTATTTCTCCCTTCTGATCGATCGGATCGCCTAGGACATTGATGATCCGCGAAAAAATATCCTCCCCGGCCGGGACTTCGATCGACGCCCCCTCGAAATACACCGACGTCTTATATTGCAGGTTCAGCGTGGAATTGATGGCGATGCAGCGGGCAATGTTCCCCGACCGGTGCTCGGCCACTTCCAGGTTGACCTCCCGGCCCTCGACCGTTTTTGTGCGCAGAAGGCTGTGGATGTTCGGCACGTCCGCCGCGTTGGGGCACTGGACATCCACGACCGGCCCCTGGACCGCAATGATGTAGCCGGTCAGTTTAGGCGACTTCGTCGGCATATAAAATCCTCGCGGAAAACAGCTCGCGCATCTGCTGGTCAATGATTTCATGGCGCGCGCGGAAATACTTCAGTTGGAGCTTCTTGTCAATGCCCTTTATCTTTTCTGAGCTTTCTTCCAGGTGAATCGTCCGCGCGGCAAATTCGGCCAGGCGGGAAAATTGCAGGATCTCATAAATCTTCTGCCCCATGGAGAGGTACACGAGATACTCCACAAG
>MHGR01000049.1:349-7411 GCA_001805655.1 Omnitrophica WOR_2 bacterium RIFCSPHIGHO2_02_FULL_52_10 | reverse complement strand
ATTTGTATGTATTGTTTTTGCATACACTTAGGATAGCATTTTTCCTAAGTGTTGCACTTAATTCTTGAACTCGGTTCTCCAAACAACCGGCACACGGTTAATGTTTGAAGTTTGAATATTGAAATTTGAATATTGTTTGTATCTTGTAACTTGTTTCTTGGAATTTTAATAGTATGCCGGGTCACTTCATATTAAGGTTAACCGATGATTGAGGTTTCCATTACAAATCAGGCGCAGGTTATTTTTGAAGGCGTGGCCAACAGCGTCATCCTCCCGGGCGATTACGGGGAATTCGAGCTGCTTCAGTTCCATTGGCCGATTGTCAGCCTTCTGCGCAAGGGGGAGATCATCATCGACAACATGGGGTTCCCCATTTCCCGGGGGATCGCCAGGTTCGCGAACGATAAGCTGGTCGCTTTGGTGGAACTGTGAAATTGGTTAATAGTAAATAGTTAATGGTTAATGAGGCAGATAGGTGACGGGAAAAAATTGAATAATTAATAATTTCAACCCGGTGGGGCATTTGGGGAATATGCTCATCGTCAACCATTTACTATTAACCATTAACGATTTACCGTAAACAAACAATGCGTAATTTTATTATCCTATTAGTCATGGTCCTCACGATCGTCGGCCCGTCGGCCGTCATCGCGGCGATCGGCTTTGCGTCGATACGGGCTCTGGGGCGCAATCCGTCAGCGGCGCCGAAGATTCTTCCGGCGATGATCGTTTCGCTGGTATTCGCGGAGGCGGTCGCCATCATCGGCCTTTTGGTTTTGTTCCATTTGTTTGGATAAAATTCGTGAATAGTGAATAGTCAATGGTTAATAGGATAGAGGCTTGGAAAAAATTTTAAAAAATGCTGATTTCCAACCGGTAGGATATACCAACACTAATCCGATTACCGACTATTTACTATTAACCATTAACTATTAACCAATAAAAGACTATTGCGTCATTAACCGGAGCGTATTTTGATATTCCAACTTATCATTGTCCAAGTCATCACATTTATCGGCCTTGTGCTGGTCTTGCGCAAGATCCTGATCACGTCTTCCTTTAAAGAAACGCGGCGGCTGCAGCAGCTCAATGAAGAAAACGCGCTGAAGGCCAGGGAGCTCGCCGGGAAGATCGCCGATGCCGACGCCGACTACCGCAGCAAAATGGCCAAAGCCGACGATGAAATCAGGGAAATGAAGGCGAAGGCCAAGAAGGAGATCGAGCAGCTCAAGGAGACGCTTGTTTCGGTCGGCAAGGCCGAAGGGGCGCGTATCGTGGCCCAGGCCCTGAACTCTAAAGAGGAGATTCGCGCGGAGATCGAGGAGCAGATGAGGGACAGAAGTGTGGTCTTTTCCAGCAAGGTTTTCACCAAGGTTCTCAGTTCGGATGAACAGCGCCCCGTGTTTAACGGACTGCTGGAAAGTGTTTTTAAGGAGCTGGAAAATCTGGACGGCGGCCAGCTGAAAAAGATCGACCTCAGCGGCCCGCAAAACGGCTTGATTGAGGCCCGGGTATCGCAGTCCATGGATCCGAAACAGAAAGAGAAACTGGAGAAGATCCTGACGGAAAAATTCGGGCGGGACTTGCGGGTCAGGGAAATACTCGACCGCGAGGTCATTTCCGGGATTATCATCGAAATCGGGAGTTTCGTTATCGACGGGAGCCTGCTGGACAGGTTCAAGAAAGCCGCGGCGTCCATCGGATGATGGGCGCGCCGCCTGACGGGACATATTATGGCCACCCTGGAAATTCGGGAAGTCGGAAAAGTCAAGGAGGTCAAAAAAAGCATCGCCAAGATTGTCGGCCTGACGCAATGCATGATCGGGCAGCTTTTGGAGATCGCGCCGAACGTGAAGGGGATCATCATGGGGTTCAAAGAAGGGGAGATCATCGTTTTTCTTTTAGGGAGGATTGAGGAGGTCAAGGTCGGGCTGCCCGTCAGGAGCAACATGCAGCCGTTCACGATTCCGGTCGGCGAGGAGTTTTTGGGCCGCATCGTCAATGCCTTGGCCGAGCCGCTGGACGGGAAGGGGGCCATCACGACCGGCCCCAGGCGCGTGGCCAAATATCTGGACAGGTCCAAATTTGGGGGGGGCGCTGTCGAGCGTTCCCCGGTTTTCCGTCCCGCGCCGGGGGTCATGGAGCGCGTCCCCATCGACGAGGCATTGGAAGCGGGAAACCTGCTGATTGACGCGATGATCCCCATCGGCAAAGGGCAGCGGGAATTAATCGTGGGCGACCGCATGACCGGGAAGACGACCATCGCGACGGACACGATCCTCAACCAAAAAGGGAAAAACGTAATCTGCATCTATTGCTGCATCGGGAAGTCTTACGCGTCGATCCAAAAGGTGGTTGAGACCTTAAAGACGGGCGGCGCGCTGGAGTACACGATCATCGTGGCGGCCCACGCGGCCAGTTCCAGCGGGGAGCAGTATCTTTCCCCCTACACGGCCTGCACGCTCGGGGAGTATTTCATGGAGCGCGGGATGGACGTGTTCGTCGTGTTTGATGACATGACCAAACATGCCTGGGCCTACCGCCAGCTGTCCCTCTTGCTGGAACGACCGCCCGGAAGGAGCGCTTATCCGGGGGATATATTTTACGTCCACTCCCAGCTGATGGAGCGGGCGGCCCGGTACAGCCCGGAATTCCACGGCGGCTCCATGACGTTCTTCCCCATCGTCGATACGATTCAGGGCGATGTCACCGGGTTTATCCCTTCCAATCTGATCTCCATGACCGACGGCCAGATTTATTTGAACACGTCATTGTTTAACAGCGGCATCCGCCCGGCCATTGACATCGGGCTTTCGGTGTCGCGTATTGGGAACAAAGTCCAGTGCCCGGCGATGAAAGAATTGAGCAGCTCCCTGCGTCTGGAATACCTGCGGTTCAGCGAGCTGCAGAAGGTCACGCGGTTCAAAGCGAATGTTTCATCGGATGTGAGCAAGCAGCTGCGTCATGGCGAGGTTTTGACGCAGCTGTTCAGCCAGGAGAATAACTGCCCGTATACGCTGGCCAGGGAGGTCATTCTGCTGTACGCCCTCAGCCGGCAGGTGCTTAATGATCTGGGGAACGATGAGCTTGACCATTTAAAAAAGAATATTTACGATTTTGTCGGCACTGAAGTTCCGGGTCTGATAGAGGATATCGCCGCCAAGAAAGACATGGCAACGGATATCAAGAGGAAACTGGACGACTGCTTCGTTTCTTTCTTCAAAGACAGGGATAAACAAGGGGTTAAAGAACAATAGCGGGACAGGGGTAATGAAAACCGTACGTCAACTCAAGGAAGAACTGGAGCTGAACGGCAATCTGACGCAGCTGATGGACGTTCTCAAAGGGATCGCCGCCACGGAATTTTGGACGCTCACGCGCAAGCGGACGCGCTTCACGAAATTCATGGAGGCGTATGAAGGCTTTTTTGAGTTTATTAACGTCATCGGCGCCGAGCATCCTTTTGCCAAGGAGCAGGGGGCGCTGGGCCTGATCATGGTGACCTCCAATGAGGGGTTCATGGGGGGATTGAACACGCGCGTCATCAACGCGGCCTTGTCCTATCCCGGGGCGAATGCCGCCGAACTGATCATCATCGGCGAGCGGGGCGCGGCCTATCTCGAGCCGTTGGGCAGGAAATTCATGGATTTTCCGGGCATTCCCAGCGGCGAATGTTATGAGTCCGCTTTGAAGATCAAGGATTTCATCATGCGCGAGGGCCTGGCCGGCAAATTCGGCCGTCTGGTGCTGTTTTACCCGCGGCCCTTGTCGTTCATGATCCAGAAAATCGAACAGCTGGTCATCCTGCCGTGTACCAGCCTGTTCGAGAAGAAAAAGAGCGAGGAAAAGCCGGCCGAGAGCATCATCGTCGAATCCCCGATCAACGACATCATTGAATACCTGGTCGAGACATGGATCGTGCAGAAGTTATTCGAGGTGTTCGAGGACAGCAAGCTCGCGGAGTTTTCGGCGCGGACCGTTCATTTGGAGGAAAGCTATCAGATCCTCATCGAGCAGGGCAAGGGGATGCGGCACCAGTATTTCGGCGGTCTCCACGAGCTGGTGGATTCGGAAATGCGCGACATCTATTCCGCCCAGATTGTCCGCAAGAAGACCTGGAAGCGCAGGGCAACCGGAGGGGGCCCATGAGCCTGGGGAAAATCATTTCCGTGGAGGGGCCGGTCGTTGATGTGGCCTTCAAAAGCGAGGCGGACATACCCGATCTTTACGAGGCCATTGAGACGGAATGTTACGGCGGGCAAAAACTGATCCTGGAGGTCGTTGAACATCTGGAGAACCTTGTGGTCCGCTGCATTGCCCTGGGATCAACGATCAATCTGCAATATAACGCCCTGGCGAAGGCGAAAAAAGAGAGGATCTGCATTCCCGTCGGCGAGGAGATGTACGGCCGCATCATCAACGTGGTGGGCGAGCCGATTGACCGGAAAGGAAAGATCCAGACCAGCAAGAGGTCTCCGATCCGCAGGAACATCTCGAGCATCCGCATTAACCCGGACCGCTTATTGGGTGTGGAGTCCGAGATTCTCGAAACCGGCATCAAGATGATTGATTTCCTGTTTCCCATGGTGAAGGGCAGCAAGGTGGGCATTCTTGGCGGGGCCGCTCTGGGGAAAAGCATACTGATCCTGGAAATGATCCACAATGTCGTTGAGCAGCATGAGGGCGCCTGCGTGTTCACGGGGGCCGGGGAGCGCATCCGCGAGGGGAATGAGCTCTATTATGAATTCATCAAGCAGGGGATCATTGATAAGGTCATGATGGCCTTCGGGCAAATGGACGAGCCCCCGGGGGCGCGGTTTGAGATTGCCATGACCGGCGTGACGCTCGCGGAGTACCTCCAAGACCAAAGCAAAGATGTCCTGTTTTTCATCGACAATGTCTACCGTTTTGTCCAGGCCGGGGCGGAAATCTCGACCCTGTTGGGGCGCGTGCCGTCGGAAACCGGCTATCAGCCGACGCTGGCTTCCGAGGTCAGTGATTTTCAGGAGCGGGTGCGCTCGCGCGAGGGCGGCTCGATCACGGCGATTGAGGCTTTGTATGTCCCGGCGGACGATTTGACCGACCCGGCCGTCGTGACGATTTTCAGCTACCTCGATTCCATTCTCGTTTTGTCTCGGGAGAAAGTGCAGCTCGGATTATATCCGGCCATTGACCCTCTGACATCCTCAAGCAGCAATCTCTCCCCGTCGGTGGTCGGCAGGGAGCATTTTGATACCGCGCAGGAATGCCTGAGAATTCTGGCCAAATACGAGGAATTGCGCCGGGTGGTCATGATCGTCGGAATGGAAGAGTTGTCCAAGGCGGACCGGGTCCTGTATGACCGGGCCAGGAAGCTTTTGAATTTCTTCACGCAGCCGTTTTATGTTTCGGAAGCGTACACGGGGAAAAAGGGAGAATACGTGAAATTGAGGGACACGCTCGAGGGATGCGATAAGATCATCAACGGCAGGGCGGACAGGATTCGCGAGGAGGCGTTGTACCTCATTGGAAATTTTGAGCAGGCACAGGTTCAAATTTGATCATCCATGGGACAATAAATAAACGGGTGGCATGAGCACCGATGTCAAATATCGGTTGCGAGATACCAGATGCTGGATGCCTGATGTCGACTTCATCTGGAAGCTAGCATCCGGCATCTAACGTCTATAAGCGCAGTAAATCAAAAGGATAATATGGCGTTACGCATTGGGGATTTGCTCGTCGAAAAGCAGATCATCACGCAGGAAGAGCTTGACCTGGCGCTCAAGGAGCACCAAAACACAAAGGAATTCCTCGGCCAGACCCTCGTCCGCCTGAACCTGATCACGGAAGAGAAGCTTTTGAAGGTGCTGGCGGAACAGCAAGGCGTCCCGTTCGTTGAATTGAAAAGCATGAAGATCAGCGATGAGGTCATCGAGAACGTCCCGGCGAAATTCGCCTGGCATTACAAAATCATGCCGATCAGGATTGACGGCAATGTTCTGACGGTGGCCATATCCAACCCTTTTGACATGTGGCCGATCGACGACCTGGAAACGAACCTCGGGTACCGCGTCGAGATTGCCCTGGCGGTGGCCTCGGATATTTCAGAAACCATCAAGAAATATTACGGGGTTGGCGCCGACACCATCGAGCGTATCCTGGCCGAGGCCCCCAAGGACAAGGAGGAGGCCAAGGAAGAGCGGGAGGCGCAGGCCAAGGAAGAAGATCTCGAGGCGGGCGCCGCCGATGCCTCGGTCGTCAGGCTTGTCAACCAGATCCTGCAGCAGGCCATTCATGACCGCGCCACGGATATCCATTTTGAAAGCTACCGCAACGAGCTCCTGCTGCGCTACCGCATTGACGGTATTCTGTATGACACGCAGGTTTCCGAGAACATCCGTTATCTTTACCCGGCCATCGTTTCGCGCATCAAAGTCATGGCGAACCTGGACATTGTTGAGCGGCGCATTCCGCAGGACGGCCGCGCGAAGGTGAAAATCAGCAATGCGGAATATGAACTGCGCATTTCCATTATCCCCACACTGTACGGCGAGAACATCGTCATCAGGATTCTGTCGACCAAGATGCTCTTCAGCATGTCCGATCTGGGCATGGATGACACGCATTTAAAAATACTGGAGAAAATCCTGGCCAAGCCCCACGGGATCATATTCGTCACCGGCCCGACGGGAAGCGGGAAGACGACCACGCTGTATACCTGTTTAAGCCAGCTGAACACGCGCGAGCGCAAAATCATCACGATCGAGGATCCCGTTGAATATGAGCTGCGCGGCATTTCGCAAATTCAGGTCAATGCCAAGATTAAGCTGACCTTTGCCACGGCCTTGCGCAGCATCTTGCGCCATGACCCTGATGTTATCATGGTCGGCGAGGTTAGGGACATGGAAACGGCCCAGATCACGATCCAGACGGCCCTGACGGGCCACCTGGTATTTTCGACGATTCACACCAACACCGCTGCCGGCGGGGCGACACGGCTGATCGACATGGGGATTGACCCGTTCTTGATCACGTCTTCCGTTGAGGCGTTTATCGCCCAGCGCCTGGTGCGCGTGATCT
>MHGR01000049.1:126-334 GCA_001805655.1 Omnitrophica WOR_2 bacterium RIFCSPHIGHO2_02_FULL_52_10 | reverse complement strand
GAATCTCATAGATACCGGCGTGCAATATGATGGGATATAAAGGCAGGGCCGGTATCTATGAGATTCTGGTCGTGTCTCCGGAAATCCGCAAATTGATCTTGCAGAAAGCATCGGCGGACATCATCGAAAATAAAGCCAGAGAACTGGGGATCAAACCATTGGTCCAAAGCGGATGGGAAAAGGTCTTTGAAGGGGTGACCACACCCGA
>MHGR01000049.1:0-103 GCA_001805655.1 Omnitrophica WOR_2 bacterium RIFCSPHIGHO2_02_FULL_52_10 | reverse complement strand
TGGAAGGATAGGCGGGCGCAAAAGCAGGGAGCGGGGAGAGAACATTATTAACCTACAGACCACCGCATTTTTAATGGAACCAACGCATCTTTCACAACTGGTT
>MHGR01000048.1 GCA_001805655.1 Omnitrophica WOR_2 bacterium RIFCSPHIGHO2_02_FULL_52_10 | reverse complement strand
GACGTGATCGTGACCTTCAGCCCGGACGGCAATTCCATCCCCGAACTCATCCCCCAATGCATCGAAAAACTCAAAGAGGGCAACGACATGGTCATTGTCTCGCGTTACGCGAAGGGCGCCAAGAGCTACGATGACGACGCCGTGACCGGTTTCGGGAACTGGCTGTTCACCACCACGATCAACCTGCTGCACGGCGGCCATTATACCGATGCCATGGTCATCTACCGCGCCTATCCCAAAAAACTGATTACGGACCTGGACCTCGATAAAGACTCCAGCTATGAATTCGAAGAAAAATTGTTCGGAACGAACATCAGCTGGGAGCCGCTGTTATCCGTGCGCTGCGCCAAGCGCAAATTGAAATGCGTCGATATCCCCGGGGACGAGCCCGCCCGCGAAGGGGGAGAGCGCAAGCTGCAAGTCCTGCGCTGGGGCGCGGCGTATATGTATCAAGTCCTGCGCGAGGTCTTTGTCTGGCGCTAAATCAACACAGCCCCACCTTTACTTATGTCAAAAAATATCAAGACAATAAGCATTATCGGCGACGGGGGCTGGGGCACGACCCTGGCCGTCCACCTGGCGCGCAACAAGCGCGCGGTCACGCTGTGGGGACCATTTGCCGATTATCTCCGCCAGATGAAGAAAACCCGGCATAACACGAAATTCCTCCCCGGCATCCGTCTTCCGGAAGGCATCGGCCTCACCACTGACCTCAAAAGCGCCCTGGAAACGGGCGACCTGATTGTCTTTGCCGTGCCTTCGAAATATGCCGCCGCGGTCCTGCGGAAAATTAAAAAGACTTCCGTGGACCTCTCCAGCAAAATTATTCTGAGCGTCACCAAGGGAATTGATACGACCAAATTGCTGCGCATCTCGGAGATCATCCGCCGGGAGTTGGGGCCAATCCCGGTCGCCGTCCTTTCGGGCCCCACCATTGCCTATGAAGTCGCCCAAGGCCTGCCGTCCACCGCAGTCGTGGCCTCACGGAATATCGCCCTGGCCAGGAAAATACAAGCCGTGTTCAATGCCGCTAGTTTCCGCATTTATACCAACACCGACGTCATCGGCACGGAGCTGGGAGGGAGCATCAAAAATATCATCGCCCTGGCCTGCGGGGTGTGTGACGGTCTGGGGTTCGGCTCCAACACCAAGGCAGCCATCCTGACCCGCGGATTGGCGGAGATGGCGCGGTTAGGTGCGGCCATGGGCGCCCGGCAGAGGACATTCTCCGGATTGACCGGGCTGGGCGATCTGGTCACCACCTGTGTGAGCCCCAAGAGCCGCAACCGCACCGTTGGCGAACAGCTCGGCCGCGGAAAGTTGATAAAGACGATCCTATCCCATATGGACATGGTGGCAGAAGGAGTGGAAACCGTCAAGGCCGTCCACAAATTGAGCCACAGATATAACGTTTCCATGCCCATTACCACGGAAGTTTACAATATCATCTACAGGAATAAAAAACCATCCCAGGCCGTGGCCGACCTCATGAAGCGCAAAATGAAGGCGGAGTAAGCTTTATCAAAATTTCCGGAACTTAATTCCACTTGGCGCAGGAGAGGGGATATTGTATAATTAGGACTTGTTTTAGAGCCTTTTATATATTAAGATTTTTATTACTTATACGCAAATCCCCACACCATCCGCATAGGTCGGTATGGGAACATTGCTCCTCGGCGCAAAAAGCGCCTCGGAGCGAAAATACGATATCGGTTTAAACTTATGGAGCCGGCGGAACGGCAGGGGGGCAACATAAGTTTTAGCCGATATCGCCCTCAAGACAGCGGAGCTGGATTGAGGGTCAAGTCTGCAGAGTAAAGTTTTTGCTCTTTTCTTGCTCCTCGGCACTGTGTGCCTCGGAGCGAAAATACGATATCGGTTTAAACTTATGGAGCCTGCGAAACGTCAGGGGGGCGACATAAGTTTTAGCCGATATCGCCCTCAAGACAGCGGAGCTGGATTGAGGGTAAGATAAAAAACTAAGTGTAAAATAAAGTTTAATTTCTATATTTTTGCCCCAGGAACTGCGTTCCTGGGGCGAGAAAATCTAACACTTATGTTCCTCGCTGCGCTCGTCCATAAGTGTAAAATTTTCTCGGAGCGTAGCGCAGTTGGCTAGCGCACTTGTATGGGGTACAAGAGGTCCTGGGTTCAAATCCCAGCGCTCCGATTCTTCTTTGCCCAAACATTAGAGGGGAACCTATGCCAAAACCGAAACAGGAACGAAGGCGGTATATCCGCATCAAAAAAAGTTTTCTTCTGACATACTTTGACAAGGCCCAGCCGCACCGGAAGTATGAAATCACTCAATTGAAGAACATCGGCCTCGGGGGCATGTGTTTTATCACGTCCCACAGTTTTAATCCTGCGGCCGAGCTGTGCATTGAACTGAAAACCCCCTACCTGGCTGAAACCACGCATTTAGAGGGGGTGGTCCTGGAATCCCATGAGAAGATGAAAAACAGGATTTATGAAACGCGCCTCGAATTCAGAAATCTTGACACGGAAGCGAAAATCCTCCTCGAGAAATTGATGGCCTACTTTTTAAACGGAAAAACGACATGAACAAAATCAATCTCGGCCTTATCGGCTACGGCGTTGTCGGAAGCGGCCTGGTCAAGCTTCTGGCCAAGCGGAAATCTTACATTAAAAACAAATTCAACGCCGAGTTTGTCCTCAAGACCCTCTGCGACCGCAGCATCGAGGCCAAAAACCCTCAGGGCCTGTTGGGGACGGCCTTGACCACCAAATACCAGGACATCCTGGACGATCCCCAGATCCACATCGTCATCGAACTGATCGGAGGGATGAACCCGGCGCGCGAGATAGTCCGCGGCGCCTTGTCCAAGGGCAAGCACGTGGTCACCGCCAACAAGGAACTCATCGCCAATAACGGCATCGAGCTTTTTCAGCTGGCCAAGGAGAAAAAATGCCGCCTGTATTACGAATCCTCCGTTGGCGCCGGCGTGCCGGTCATCAAGACCATCACCGAAGGGCTGGCCGGCAACAAATTCAGCAGCATTTACGGCATCATCAACGGCACGTGCAATTTCATTTTAAGCGAGATGACGCAGAATAACGTCTCGTTCAACCAGGCGCTGGAGGAAGCACAGAAGCGGGGATTTGCCGAAAGCGACCCCTCACTGGACGTCAACGGCATAGACTCCGTCCACAAGCTGGCCATCCTCACTTACCTGGCCTTCGGCAAGGCGATCAATGTCAAGGACATCTACCGCGAGGGCATCACGCACATTTCCCATGACGATATCGAGTACGCCACCAGCCTGAACCTGGCCATCAAACTTTTGGCCATCGCCAAGAAGGAAGAGAAGAAAATCGAGGCGCGCGTGCACCCCACATTGATTTCCAAAGACCATCCGCTGGCCTCCATCAACAGCATCTACAACGCGGTCTACATCAAGGCGGACCCGCTGGGCAACATCCTGCTGTCGGGGGAGGGAGCCGGCCAGATGTCCGCGGCCTCGGGCGTTGTCAGCGACCTGATCAATTTCGTCGCGTCGGGACAGGACGCCACCTTGGCCTGTAACATTTACAGCGAGGCCACGGGCCTGGAGCTGCAGCCCATCGACCAGGTCAATACCAAATTCTATCTGCGTTTCATGGTCATCGACAAGCCCGGCGTCCTGTCCATCATCACGGGTATCTTGGGCAAAAACAATATCGGCATCAATTCCGTAACACAAAGGGCCCATAATAGAATGGCGGCGGTTCCCGTTATTATGCTCACGGACTATACTTCCGGGCACATGCTGCGCCTCGCCCTGGATGAAATCAACCAGCTTCAAGTCGTTAAAAGCAAACCCGTCGCCATTCGAATGGAGAAGCTGTGGTGAACTGGTCCGGCCTGATAGCTCACTACCGCGAGTATCTTCCCGTTTCGGAGCGCACGCCCGTCGTATCCCTTCTGGAAGGCAACACCCCTTTGATTCATTCCGAAGACCTTTCCCAAGCGACCGGCCTGAAGGTGTACCTGAAATATGAGGGGCTGAACCCCACGGGGTCGTTCAAGGACCGCGGCATGACCATGGCCATCTCCAAGGCTCTGGAAAAGGGCAGCCGGATGGTCATGTGCGCCTCAACAGGCAACACCTCGGCCTCGGCCGCGGCCTATTGCGCTCGCAGCGGAAAACTGAAATGCGCCGTGCTCATCCCGGAAGGCAACATCGCTCTGGGCAAATTGGCGCAGGCGATGGTCCATCAAGCCAAAGTCATTGCCATTAAAGGAAATTTTGACCAGGCGTTAACGCTGGTCAAGGAGATCACGGACAAATACCCGGTCGAGCTGGTCAACTCCATCAATCCCTTCCGCATCGAAGGGCAGAAAACCGCCGCGTTTGAGATTTGCGATGCTTTGGGCGACGCGCCCCCGTTCCACGCAATCCCCGTGGGCAACGCCGGGAACATCACGGCATATTGGAAGGGGTATAAGGAATACAAAAACGCGGGAAAATCCGCGCGCCTGCCCAAGATGTTAGGATTTCAGGCCGCCGGGGCGGCGCCGATCGTCCTGGGGAAAGTGGTCGAAAAGCCGGAAACATTTGCCACCGCCATCCGCATCGGCAACCCGGCGAGCTGGAAACAGGCCGTGGCGGCCCGCGACGAATCAGGAGGACTCATTGATGCCGTCACTGATGCGGAAATCCTGCAGGCCTATATGCGTTTGGCGGGAAAATCAGGCGTTTTTGTCGAGCCGGCCTCGGCCGCTTCGATTGCGGGCATGCTGAAATTGAGCCAGAACGGATATTTCAAGAAGCACAAAAACGCCCAAATTGTCTGCACGCTCACGGGACACGGGCTCAAGGACCCCGATGCCGCAATTAAGAACGTCGCTAAACCTGTTACCATTGATGCAAACATAAAAGCCATATTAAAGGAAATCGGGCTCTGACAGACCAAAGACTAAAGACCAAAGATAATACAAGTTGGTCTGTAGTCCGTGGTCAGTAATCTTTATGTCCAAAATGAAACATACTCTAAAAAATAAGAAAGTGCTGGTCACCTGCGGGCCGACATGGGTGCCGCTGGACAGCGTGCGGGTCATCAGCAATCTTTCTACCGGAACACTGGGGCAAAATATCGCCCGGGACTTCCAAAAAAGCGGGGCAAAGGTTACCCTGATCGAGGGGCCGGTTGCCAAACCGTTAACCGCGAAATCCCTCAGAGTATTAAAATTCCGGTATTTTCACGAACTTTCAGTGCTGCTAAAAAATGAATTGGGTAAAAAATATGATATTTGCATACACGCCGCGGCCGTCGCGGATTATAAGCTAAAACGGCCCGGAAAAACGAAATGGAGATCTCATTGCAAATCTTTACGGCTGGAGCTTGTGCCGACAAAAAAAATCATTCAGCAGATCAGAAGGTCCGCTCCGGATTTGTTTCTGGTGGGGTTCAAGCTGGAGCCGGGGATCAATAAAACAAAGGCCGTGGCAAAAACGCGCGGCGTTTTCAAAGACGGTAAGTGCGACTTGGTCGTTGCCAACAGCGTGGATAACGGCAAATATGAAAGTTACATCCTTGACCGAAAGGGCACGTTTTTCGCCCATGAGCGCTCCAGAAATGGGCTTGCCCGATCTTTAGTGAGAACAGTGAGCAGTAAAATATGAAATATATCGTCATCGTCCCGGACGGCATGGCGGATAATCCGGTGGAAGAGCTGGGCAACCGCACACCACTGGAAGCCGCCGTCACGACCAACATGGATTACCTGGCCCGCAGCGGCACCACCGGGCTGGTCAAGACTATCCCCGATCAAATGTCCCCGGGCTCCGACATCGGCAACATGGCCATCCTGGGTTATGATCCCAGGACATGCCATACGGGCCGCGCGCCGCTGGAGGCGGCCAACCTGAACATCGTTCTCGCGGACAACGAAGTGGCCTTCCGGTGCAATCTGGTCACAGTCACGAATGATGAAATGGCGGATTACAGCGCCGGCCACATCCGCACCAACGAAGCCTCGCTTTTGATCGACGCCCTCAACGGCGACATCGGCTTGAAGGGCGCAAAGTTTTATGCGGGCAAGGGCTACCGCCATGTGCTTGTCCTGGCGGTCGAGGACCCCAAGGCCTATTGCGCCATCAAGACCACTCCCCCGCACGATATTCTTGGAAAAAACATCACACCGTATCTTCCCAAGGGGCCGGAGGCCGGGATACTCCTGAAACTCATGGACATGTCGAAGGAGGTCTTTGAGCACAGCGCGGTCAATCAGGTGCGCATCGACCTCGGCGAAAATCCGGCCAACATGATCTGGCTGTGGGGGCAGGGGACCAGGCCGAACCTACCGCTGTTTCATAAAAAATTCGGCCTCAAAGGCTCGATTATCTCCGCCGTTGACCTCGTGAACGGCATCGGCCGGCTGGCCGGGCTCGATGTCATTAACGTCCCGGGCGCCACCGGCTATTATGATACGAATTATCTGGGAAAGGCGGAATATGCCCTGGAATCATTGAAAACGAAAGACTTTGTTTACATTCATATCGAGGCCACGGATGAAGCCGGCCACAACGGTGACATAAAGGCCAAGGTGAATGCCATCGAGCAGATCGATAAGCACATTGTCGGGACAATCCTCAACCATTACAACGAGCATGACAATGTCCGGATTTTGGTGCTGCCGGACCATCCCACACCGGTGAAACTCAGGACACACACCGCCGACCCCGTTTGCTTTGTCATGTACGGGAAGGGGATCCCCCATGACGGTTCCCAGGAATTCAACGAAAACACGGCTAGGGAAAAGGGACTCAAATTTGACAGCGGAGAGGCCCTGTTAAATCACTTCATAACCAAATATCTATAAACGAACGGGCAACATGAGCAAACATATTATCGTTCAAAAATACGGCGGGTCTTCCGTGGCGAACATCGAACGCATCAAGGCGGTCGCCAAACGTATTCTCAGCGCCAAAAGGAAGAATAACCATATCGTGGTGGTAGTCTCCGCGCTCGGGGACACGACCGATGAGCTGGAGGCGATGGCGTTTAAAATTTCCCAGACCCCGCCTGACCGCGAAATGGACATGCTGATGGCCACCGGCGAACAGATCTCCTGCGCGCTTTTGGCCATGGCCATCAAGGCCCAGGGGCATGACGCCATCTCCCTGACAGGGCCGCAGGTGGGCATCCGCACGGACAAGGCCCATACGCGGGCAAGGATTGAGTCGATCAGCGCCAACCGCATCCACAG
>MHGR01000047.1:13522-17124 GCA_001805655.1 Omnitrophica WOR_2 bacterium RIFCSPHIGHO2_02_FULL_52_10 | reverse complement strand
TGTAGTACTTTTGAAGGCAAGTACGAACGCAGTGAGGAGTTTTCTTGTGACCCGCATCCGGACGACCCGAACAAGGGACGCTGCCGCTTTTATGATTTCAGGCCCGGGATTTGCCGGTTGTACGGGTTCAGCGGCGTGACCAATAAAAGGGGCGGGACCAGTCTCTTGACTTGCTCGGTCATCCGGCAAAATAACGCCCCCCTTGTCCGTACAGTTCAGGGCAGGATCAACCGGGGGTTGAAGATTCCGCTGATGAAGACGCTCGGCGCTGAACTCTACCAAATGGACCCGGTTACGGGAAATCAGCGCTGGCCCATCAACAAAGCCATCGCCCTGGCCATCGAGAGGTTGGGCCTGGAACATAAATATCGTAATTCCAACAAAACAGAACAAAGCAGGAAAGGGGGTGATCGAGATGGCGGTATTTCAGAAGAAAGAGGAAAAAAGAGAAGCCAAGAGCAACAAACAGCAGGCAGCGGCCAAGCAGCCTGAGAAACAGCTGGAACAGCAGGCGGCTCAGCCCAAAGGCCAGCCGGTACACAAGCATTCTTCAGGTTGCTGCGGCGGGTAAAGCGGCGCGATTCGGGGCCCCGAGAATAGTGTTTGCCATGAATGATAGGCGGTGGTAGAATACAGCCTGAAATCAGGAAAGCCGCAACTTCAGGTATGGCCGCCTTTTATTCTGCTACGCAAAACTAATAAGAATATTAGTTTTGCTTCGCAGGAATATTCTCGCACAGAATAATTCCTCCGAAGCAAAAATGCTTTCCTAATTATTTTTGCGAAGGAGAATAGTTTATCCCGTTAACCTTTTAATAATGGAGCACGCCATGGTTATCTCACGAAAAACAAAAACCGCAACGACCAGAACCCGCTCGATCAAAAGTTATTTCGACGCCCCCGCCCCGGAAAAAACTATCCGAACGCCTGTAGCAACCGCAACCCCGTCACTTCAGGAGAAAATTGAGCAGAGGGCGTATGATCTTTATGTGCGCAGGGGCCGTACGGACGGCCGGAACCAGTTTGACTGGGACATTGCCGAAACATTTGTCCGTCTGGAGAACGCGGCCTTCCGGTCCCGCCCGTCAACCAACAGGATTGGGGTGGACCAAAAGGATCTGGAAGCGGACATCCAGAAAAAAGCCTATGAGCTGTACGAAAAAAGAGGCTACGCTCACGGCAATGATCAATTCGATTGGAACCTGGCCAGGGAGCTGGTTTACCTTCAAAACAGAATTAAGTCGTAACACTTAAGACAGCATAAGGTTATGACGAGCCGCAGGTTTCGCTAGTGCTTGCTTTTGCCCTGCCTTTTGGCCGGCAACAGAACAGCCGGCTAATGTTATAATCCTCGCGTGTCCAAAACTGCTTTTCTTCCGTAAGAAACCCCCGCACATTACCACTTGTTGCGCATCTTTTTAAGGATTTCAACGGCGATGGACCGGTTCTTAAGCGGCACCGTGTAGCGCCCGTCGACCCGCATGGCTTCGTCGTACGTTTGTATGGCCAGCTCCGGCCGCCCCAGGTACAAATAACAATTCCCCAGATTAAAATGGATCCTCGGGTCGTGAGGTTTGAGGATGATAGCGGTCCGGTAATCCCGCACGGCCCGCTTATAGTCCCTGCGGTCGAAGAAATAGTTCCCGCGGTTAAAGTATCCTTTCGGGTCTTCGGGGTAAAGGTTGATGACCGTTGTCCACAACCTGCCGCTATTCTTCCAGACTTGGGCATAGAGCAGTGTGTTCGCGGCGAGGAAAAAGACGAACAAGGCTACGGCCGCCTTGAGAATGTTATCGAGGATAGGCTTTGCAAACCGCAGCTTCACCTCAGCCGCGGTGACGGCCATCGCCAGGAAGTAAAACAGGCCGATGTAGGGGATGTACGTGAACCGGTCGGCGATCTCAACGGAGCCGATCCGGCCGACGGGCAAATTAAAGAAAACAGTCACGAAGAAAAACATCGCGCAAAATCGCGCCGGCTTGTTGTACCAGCGCGCCAGCAGCAAGATCAAGAGCAGGACGACGCCGGCGGCGAGATAGTAATCGCCGGGCAGCCGGTTGTCCGTTTTTTCCGGCAGGGGATAGTACGGGCTTAACGGCTGGGGCCAGACGGTCCTGACAAGATAGTTGACAAGCGCGCGGCAAGTGATGAACGCGTTATCCTTGAGCGTGAATTCTTCCTCGGTAAGTCTTATTTGGTCCAGCGGCGTGATGGTCCGGTTAAGCGTGCCGGTGACCGTGTCCGTGACAGGATACGCCGCGTTGGTCGGCGTAAATGTTCCGAAGATGGCGACGGTTCCGAATGCCAGCGACGCCAGGAAAAACGGAATTTTTTCATTGACGGATCGCGCGCTCAACCGGCGCGGGCGGATGTAATCGAGCAGGACTATGGCCAGCGGGAAGCTCACGGCGGCCGGCTTGGACAATAACGATAAAACAAAATATAGGAAAGTAATCCAAAGTAGGGGCACGGCATGCCGTGCCCCTACTTCTTTTGCTTCCAAGTATCTCCAATATTGCAATAATCCCAGCAAATAAAAAAAAGCGAACAGGACATCCTTGCGCTCGGCGGCCCAGGCCACCGATTCCACGCGCGTCGGGTGAATGGCGAATAATAATGCGGTCAGGGCCGCAATCGGCATTTTCGCGCACAGACGCATGATCAGCAGGTAGACCAAAAGCGTATTGGCCGCGTGGAGTAATAGATTCGTCGCGTGGTAGGCGAAAGGGTTAAGCCCGAAGAAGTGATGCTCCAGCGAAAAGGTGAGGATTGTCAGGGGCTGGTAATTGCCGAGGATGTAGGTGGAAAAGATTTGTTTGGTGTTGGCCCAGGACAGCGTGCGGGCCAGCGTGTTTTCGAGGATATAGGCCGGGTCGTCCCACAGGACAAAATCATTGCCGAGCGCCGGCCAAAAGCAGGCAAAAATCGCCGCGATGATCAAAGCTAGGATCAAGACATTCTTTGATAGTAGGTTTTTGGGGTTGAATGGCATGGCAATAATTCCTTTTAATTTTTCCATAAATAGTCTATCAAAGGATCTTATTTGAAGCCATCAGTCTATGATTTTTTTGTAGCAGCCATAAATATATTGCTATCAATATATTATGAATATTTTATGCCGCCGGTCTGGCCAAAAAAAAGTTGATAGAAGGCGCTTCCCATGCTATACTTTCCTTAAATATACGTAGTATATAAACATTCCATTCAGGGGCGCCACCCCAATACACGGAGGAATCGGAAGGTTTATAGAATCGCGGATGCATCGCCACATGCGTCTCAGCGAAGCTATCAAACTGGAGATCCACCGTGTTTTTATTTATCAAAAGATCAAAAGAACAATTTCTTTTTGCCTCCCTATCCAGGCTGATCGTCTGTGTGCTGTCCTTATCGCTGATCTTCAGCCCCGCGGCGGCGCAAGCACAATCTGTCAATTTACTCAACCTTCCCCTTCCGGGAACAATGGTCCAGCCCAGCCCGGCCTTTGTGCCGGTTTTGCTCAAGGGCATGACCATCCACCCGGATGACCCCTTGAAATTTGACTTCATCATTGATTCCGGCAACTCGCAATTCACAGCCGATGAAGTCAAAAAAGAGTCCGAGCG
>MHGR01000047.1:769-13514 GCA_001805655.1 Omnitrophica WOR_2 bacterium RIFCSPHIGHO2_02_FULL_52_10 | reverse complement strand
AAGGACGATTTGTGGGTCAACCTTTCGCCTTATGAAGCGGACCGCATCATCCCGGATGAGCTGGGTAAGACCGAGCTCGGCCGCGACATGCTCGCGCAGGACTATATCCTCAAGCAATTGACCGCCTCTTTAATGTATCCGGAGGAAGAGCTGGGCAAGAAGTTCTGGGACAAGGTGTACCAGGAGGCCCAGGAGCGCTTCGGTACCTCCGAAATCCCGGTCAACACCTTCAACAAGGTGTGGATTGTGCCTGAAACCGCCGTTGTTTATGAGCATGAGCAGACGGTGTATGTCGTGGATGCGTATTTGCGGGTGATGCTGGATGCGGACTATCAATCGTCGCTCGTTGATCGGGATTCGTCGCTCGAGCAAGAAAATGGCATACGAGCAACCAGCAACGAGCAACCAGCAACGAATATAATCCGTGAAATTATAATCCCGGCGATTGAGCGCGAAGTCAACCAAGGCGCGCACTTCGCTCCGCTGCGCCAGATCTACCATTCCCTCATTCTGGCTAAGTGGTACAAGGAAACCGTCAAGAACAGCCTGCTTTCCCAGGTCTATGTGGACCAAAACAAGACCGCCGGAGTTGAAACGGATGACCCCGCCCTCAAAGACAAGATTTACGCCCAATACATGGAGGCCTACAAGAAGGGCGTGTTTAACTACATCAAGGAAGATTACGTGGCCATGGAGTCCCAACAGGACGACACGGCCACGCCCCGAGCACCCGCGAGGGGCCAGGCTATGGATTTTCAACAAAAATCCACAGCCACGCCCTACGCTCCTGCGGAGGGCGACCGCCTCCCTAAGAAAACGATCCCCCGGAAATATTTTTCGGGGGGCGAGCAGCTGACCAATATCACGCTGAAAAAATCCAGCAGCCCGATCGTGGGGGATGGGTTTGAAGGGAAAGGGCATAAAGCCAGTGTGGTCCTCGTCACGCCGCAGAAAGACGGCGTTTACACTGAGCAAGGTTCTGAGCGAAGCAAAGAACCGCGTCGAAGTGCCTCTTCGCCGGTGGCGAATAACAGATTGATTCCAGAATACAAGTCAGTGATCGAATTTATGGATAATTATCTGGATTGGCGCCGGGCTCATCCAGATCATAAATTACTGATGCTCATCCGGCACGGTGAGTCAGGGTCCAATTTATTTGAATACAGACAAACTTATGATAGGTTCTCGCCTCCCACGATGAGGGGGGTAAAACAATCGAAGGCGCTGGCGGAATTTTTTGCGCAAAGGGAAATTTCATTTGACTCTTTTGTTTCAAGCGACCTGGAGCGGGCTTATGTAGCTGTGCGTTATCTTGCTCAATTATATGGGCAAGAACCAGAAATCAAAAAACGATTTCGAGAGGCATTTATTCCTATGGAGGAATTATTGCCGGAGTTTGTCAGAGATCCTGTACTGTTCAGGATTCCCGGATATTCAGGCCGTAAAGTGAAGAAATATCTCCGGCAGTTCATAGATGAGATTACTGAAAGTAAGAATAAAAATATTGTTGTAGCCACCCATGGTATCACAAAGATTATCACTGTTATGGAGCTTCTTGGCATCCAATATAATCAATATTGGACTGTTTATAAAACGATCGGTAACTCTCCGAACCTAGGAATTACGTTTCTTGCTTACGATTCGCATGCGAGCCAATGGAGGCTGCTGGTATATGGGGACGACTCTTATCTACCACAAGCTATTCGAGGAAAGACAACTAGCGAAGCGGATAAAAAGGCCGAACACGAATATTTCCTAAAATTAGCCCACGAGCGGATGGCAGAATTGGAGTCAGGCGAACAGAATATGTTAATTTCGGATTATTATCCGGATCATGAGATATTTGAACTCGTAAAGGAATCCAGCGATGCCTCTTCGCCGGTGGATTCGCGGGAAGCGTCGTCCGTGAAACGTGAAGCGGAAGAGGACAAGTCCAGTTCACCGGTGGGGGATGATGTGCAGAGAGGATTTGAAATAGCTTCCGGCATCGCTTATTGGAAGGGGACGCTGACGACCACACCGCTCACAAGACCTTTTCGGGCCAGCAGAAAAACAGACGTGTTTGATATTGCGGATATTGATTCCCAAAAGGCTTTACAGTTAGAACGGTTAGCCGTTGAATCTTTGTTGAAGGGCAAGGGGGCGATCTCGGTGTTAGTGGCCGGTGCCAGCTCTAGGATGAATGTGCTGGAAGCGCCGGAAGAAGTGAAGCGCATGGTCGAGGAGGGCTTTTTGTCGAAGGCCTTAGTCCCGGTTGGCGAGGTTGACGGCCAAGTCATAACCTATTTGGACGCTTTCGGCATGAATGTTTCCAGGCTTTTTAAATCGATTGCCGAACAGGCGAAATTGGCCGACAGGAGCTATGATGATATTTACAAAAATCTTGTTCCTTTGCTTTCCAATGAAGCCTATTTGCCGGAGCATTTAAAAACACTGGCGAAAAACAATAATTATGATTTGAAAGCCGAGGAAATCCAGATTTCCCTGCAACCATTGGGGGCCAAATACGTGGGGACGGAAAGCGACGTGAACAAGTTAAAGAATAAGTTTTCGTCAGAAGAACAATATCAAAAGGCAGTGGCGCTTTCTCAGGATGTTAAACGCCGGTTGGAAACGGGGGACCAGTCGGCTGTCATTTTAGAGGGGGAGCGCGAGCCGTTGGGGCACGGCGAATACTTTCATCAAATGATCGTGAGCGGCCAATTGTTGAAATTCATTGAATCGAGCACCGAGTGGATCTATGTGCGTAATATTGATAATTATGCGGCGAAATTCGACAAATCCTGGTTGAGGGCGTTGGGCTGGTTTCTGGAGCAGGGTTTGGATTTTGCGCCGGAGGTTTCTCCGAGGGCCCCGGGTCAGAAAGGCGGAGGCCTCATCGTTATGGAAGATACCGGTGGGCATCAGCTAGTGGAAGATCCCGCTCTTCTGGCGACAAAAAACAGTGCGGGCGAACCGGTCGTTGCCCCGACCGCTAATTTTTGGATCAATGACGCCGCCGGTTTTATGAGTATCAAATATATTATCAATATTTACAAAACGGAAGGACAGACGGATTCTGAGTTTATTGAGGAGCTTAAGGCGGCGGATCATCAGCAAAGACTGGTTATCGCGGAAAGAGGCCGCCAAAAATTCCCCAAAATCCTGGATGCGAAACCGGCCAAAAACATTGCCGGGGTAGCCGTGAAGCCGGAGACCAATATGTGGCAATCAACCGGAGTAGTCAGCCCGGAAATGAAGATCAAGGCATTAGGCGTGGGCAACGCCCGGACTTTTCCGGTTAATGATTATGATTCAATGTCAAAGGAGGAGAAGAGGCAGAGTTTGGCGAATTTGCGGTTTTTAGCGACCAAACAATGGGATCGAACGCCATCGGAAATAGACGAAATAAAAGCCGAGAACGAGAAGAATCTTGGCAGGAAAATAAACGAAAAAGAACTGGCGCTTATATTGGAGTCTTATCGTGGCAACAGACTGGTGGCCGATGACTTGTTGGAATATATTTTGAAAGAAGACCTTGTGACGCCGGGCATCTTACAGGGCTCCGCCAGCTCGCCGGTGGATTCGCGTGAAGCGTCGTCCGTGAAACGTGAAGCGGAAGAGGACAAGTCCAGCTCGCCGGTAAGTATTATTAATGCGCGGGGGATGCTCAAAGGCATACCCAAGGCAGTAGAATCTCTGCAAGGGAGGGATCTAAGAGGAAAGAATATTTTAATACGCGCCAACTTGAATGTTCCGATCCAGAACGGGGAAATTAAGGATGAAGAGCGTATCAAGCTGCTGTACCCGCTTCTTGATTTTCTTACAGAAAAGCAAGTGAATGTTATCTTCATAGGCCATCACGGACGGTATGATCCCGACCCCCGAAAAGATAACCGCCGGTCCTTAAAACCAGTGGCAGAAATTTTGACCGATCGGTTTCCCTCAACGTATGTCCGTTTTCACGCGGACAGCATTGACCGGTCAGGTTTGAGGATCAATAGGGAAGATTTACGGTCTGCCCCTGACAAGTTTACAAAGGGAAGTATTCATATATTAGAGAATGTCCGCTTTGCTCACGCTTATGAACTAGGCAAGAACGGCGATGAGCGCAGAGAGCAATTTGGCCGGGAACTGGCGCAACTGAGCGATGGATTGTTTATTCTCGAGGCGTTCGGGGACGCGGGATCAAACGGGGCGTCCGTTGAAGATATCCCGCGCCATGTCCGGGATATGGGCGGTGAGGTATTTACAGGTCCCGCCATGGAACGGGAATTTGATCTATTGGAAGATATTATCAGCAGTTTTGATGTCCTTATATTAGGTGGGAGCAAGTTGGATAAAGTCGATCTTATGGAGAGGTTGATATTAAACTCCCTATCGGCAAACGGGTTTGCCTTGATTGGCAGCGGGCCTTCTGTTGCGCTCAACGGTGAACGGCGCGATTTGTTGGAAAAATTAAGAGGCGGCGTGCAGGACCGTGTTCTGACTGCTTTGGATTACAGGAATCCGGACAATACACTCGATATAGGCAATCAAACTGTTCAGTTGTTTTTAGATAAACTTGACACGCTTACGGAAGGCCAGACGGTCTTATTGAACGGGACCATGGGCATGGTGGAGGACCCAAATTACGAAGAGGGAACAAGGATTATATTTGAAAAACTGAAAAGTTTGGCGCGCGACCGCGGGACTCGTATTATTGTTATCGGAGGGGATGCCAGCAGCAATGCCAAAAAATACAGGCTTGATGAAGAGAAAAATGTCATTTTCATCAGCGGCGGCGGAGTGCCGTTAAAGATCTTGGCCGGGGAGAAGCTTGTCGGCATAGATGCGCTGAAAGCGGCGAGCGGCGCCAGCTCGCCGCAAGACGGCGCCTCTTCGCCGATTACAACAATCGAAGCAGAAGAACAATTCGATGAATTTTACGAAAAATATGGGGAGGAATTTGATAGGCGATTAAGCCGTTTTTCTAAACGTGAACGTCGAGAAACATCGATCGATTTGCTTATGGAATTAAACCGTCATTATGACAGTATAAACGCCATACTGGCCGGAACAAAATTTCAAAAATCATATATAACCACAAACTGGGTAGTAAATCTTGGAAAGTTGAATGAAGCGGATGCCGGAAATTTTATCACTGTCGTTTTCGGCAAGCTTCAAGGGGCGTTAATTTCTCAGAGGGATGAAATGGCGCGAAGTTTTAACCAATCAAAATCACTCGATGGCAAGAAGTTAATGGATTTTATTGATCTGGAAATGAAGATCCGGGATATTGACATCGGCCATGATATGTATCGAGTAAGGAATATATTGTTTGACGGGGACAAACAATTTCTTGAATCTGAAATCAATGTAAAAATGATTTTAGATATTTTAAATTCTCGCGCATTGTATAGGAACATTGAGGAAAATGTCAGGGCCGTGGTTTCCTATGTGCTCGGAAAAGGCAATCCCGGAGCTAATTTTGTTAAAAAATGGAAAGTAAGAGAAGCGCTGGAAACGGGAATTATTCAAAAAGGCGATATGCTTACGATTGTGCCCCATGCTTCATATAAGCCTGTGGTTGTGATCATGTTTGATTATTCTGAAGAAATAGGCATCATTGATTACGCGTTTTATGGAGAAGAAGGAGAAACCGTTAAAATTGACCATGATGTTGATTATATTATTGTTGACCATGAAGGTTCTGCATCCAGCCCCCTAGGAGGTATCGATATGAACGCAATCAACGTTGACCGCCAGGGGGGCGGGGTTGACATTCAATTTGATCCGGTTGAGATCCAGGAGATTATTGACATGGGCATCACGGGTTTTGCCCCGGTCATCATCAACATCACGCCGTTGCTGAGTGTGCTGCCGCTGCTGGGGTTGGCTCCGAATAAAGAGGAAGAGCTCGAAATGTCTAGTTTAAATTAAGGTAGCACCTGCTCCCTGGAAGTGAAGTGCGGGGTCGCGGTGCGACGGCGCACCAACGAGTTATGTTCGCTGCGCTCCATAACTCGTGTGCTTGTCGAGTTTAAATTAAGGTAGCACCTGCTCCCTGGAAGTGAAGTGAGGGGTCGCGGTGCGGCACGTTGTTCGCTTTGCTCACAAGTGCTGCTCGCTTCATTTACAATGAAGCTCGACCGCGGCGCACAAACACTTTATGTTCACTGCGTTCCATAAAGTGTGTGCTTGCCGCCGGCCCCCTCTGATTTTTCCTTGTCAAACCCGCTCATTAGTAGTATTATACACCCCTAAATCATCCCAACCGGAGAGACAACATGAAACTCATCAAATTCCGCATTCAGAACTTCAAGTCCATCATTGACACGGGGTATTGCGCCTTTGCCCCGGACATGACCATCCTGATCGGCAAGAATGAAAGCGGCAAAACGGCCACCCTGGAGGCCTTACGGTATTTCAACAGGGATATATTGAGGGTAGCGGAAGACGCCTTCCCGCTGGAGGGGCTCAACCGGGAGCCTTCGGTCGAAATCTGGTTTCGTCTGGACCGCAAGGAAATCGAAGCCATCGAGCAGGCCTCGGGCATCAAGCTGTCCGAAGATGCCGCGGACTATTTAGCGGCGGAAGGGCTGGGGGTCGTCAAGAACAGCCGCGGCCGCTACACCTTAAATGAGGAATGCATTGATGAGCTGTTCAGCGGAAACAACCCCCAGCAGCCGGTCAAGCACATCCGCTCTGCGAAAGAAAAGCTCCAGGAACTTTTGAAGGCCCCGCATCTGCCCGTGATTGATTATGAAGGCACCACCGATGACATCCAGAGAGACTCCAAAGAGTTCCTGAAGCTGGTAAAATCGTATCTGCCGTCCATCAAGGACGAGCTCGTGCAGGTGGAGGCCGTCAAGGCCATCCGCGTCATTGTCAAGGAAAGCGCCAGATTGGCGGGGGCGGCAAAGAACGACGGCATCCCGCAGGGGGGCAATCCCGAGCAAAAGCAAAATGCCTGCGCTTTGTTCACCGAGCAGGTTGTCCAGCACCTGCCGCATTTCATCATGTTCACCGAATTTGACAATATCCTTCCCTTTGAGATCCCCATCGTTGATTTGAAATCGAACAGCGCCGTCATGGACTTCGCGCAGATTGCCGGGCTGGATGTGGATTATTTGATGGAGACGCAGGACGTGCAGCGGCGGATCAACCTTTTAAACCGCATCTCAACCACCATCAGCGGGGATTTCCTCGAGTACTGGAACCAGAACAAAATCGAGCTCATCGTCAAATCCGAAGGCGACAAACTGCTGTTCGGGGCCAAGGAAAACGGGAAGACGGACTTTTTCAAGCTCAATCAGCGCAGCCTGGGGTTCCAGTGGTTCCTTTCCTTTTTCCTGAGGCTCAACGTAGAGAAGAAGGACAAGAACGTCATCCTCATCGATGAGCCGGGGATGCATCTGCACGGCAAGGCCCAGCGCGACATCCTGAGGGTTTTGGAAAACAAGATCATCGGCGAAGCGCAGGTCATGTTCACGACACACTGCCCTTATCTGATCGATCCCAAGCGGCTGGACAGGGTGCGGCTGGTCATCAAGGACCCCGAAAAAGGGAGCCGGCTGACCGAAGATCTCCACAGTTACGTCAGCGACGAAAGCATGCTGCCGGTCACGACGGCCATGGGGGGAGATAAGATCGGCACCCCTCCGCTGCCGGACAAGCAGAACGTCCTCATCAGCGGGATCGGCGATTTTTATTTCTGGAACGCGATGAAAAGGCATATCAAGGACATCGATCTGGACAAGGTCCATCTGCTGCCGGCGGCCGAGGCCGATAAGCTCGAGCAGCTGGTGTCGATGATGGTCGGCTATAACCTCAAATTCCAGATCCTGCTCAACCATAACAACGAAGGCTGGAAACTGGGCGAAAAGCTTAAAGAAACATTCGGTTTCGGGAACGAGAAGGTCATGTTCGTCTCGGAGACCCTGGGCTACGTGACCGAGGACCTGTTCACGCACGCGGATTTCAATAAATTCGTGCTCAACGGCACGGCCAATGAAAACCAGGACGTCCTCAACTCGGCCTTTGTGAAGGCCAACAATATCAACAAGCTGCTCATCGGCCGCGGGTTTTATGAGCGTATTGAAAAGGGCCTGGGGCAGGACAGCCTGTCGGGCCAAACGGCGGCGGCGTTCCGGGACGTGTTCGAAAAGATCCTCAACCGCTTTCACGGTTTACCCCCCCAGCCCGCCGAAACCAAGCCTGAGTCCAAGCCAACCGGCAAAATCAAGGATAAAGAGCTGTTAAAGGGTGACGTCAAGCGCCGCCCGCTGTTCGCCTTTTTAGGGAAGAAATAAGAAAAAGGATGCTGTCGGAAATCAGAATTTTGTGAAAGGCCGAGACCAACTCGGCCTTTTTTATTGGCTCAAGAAATTTCGCAAGGTTAATGCGCAGACTCCGGGCGGATGGTATACTGAAAACTTAAAGGATTATTGGCATGAAAAAACCGAACACATTTTTCCTGGTCATTCTGGCTGCCGGCATCACGGCCGTTTATTTGAGCGCCGCGAAAAACCTGGGGTATTTACCTTTTCCCTACAGCATTCAGCCGGTCAAAAATGATCAAGGGCTGCCGATGAAAGATGTTTACATGAAAAACGGCCGCGTGGCCGGTGTGGCCAGGGACTATTTCGCCGATGGCCGTCTGCTGGCGGAGTACGCGCCCGACGGGAGCGTGCGCAAGCAGGCCACACGTACCCGCATGGGGAATCGCACGTATGAAGTCACGAGAGAACTGACCGGGGCGGGGAGGAAGACGGTAAGAACTTATACCGCAGGCGGCACAACGGAAATTGAGCATGTGTACGAAGACGGAAAATTCCTGGATGAACACGATGAACCATATAACGGCGTTTACAAGTATTATTACCCCAACGGGCAGGTCCGTGAGGAGGTATCGTATCAGGACGGCAAGTCTCTCGGGCCGCGGCGCGGGTATTTCCCGGATGGTCGGCTGAAATTCGAATATGAAGTCACGGAGGAAAGCCCCTACAGCAGCGGGAAGGCCTATTACCCCAACGGGGTTCTGCAAAGCGTGACCGAAACGATCAACGGCAAACAGGTGACCAAGCGCCATGACCGTGAAGGCAATCTGCTGCCCGGAATATAATCATTCGGTGATCCGCGTCGTTCATTCGTAAATGTAATTTCATCTTAATATACGCGTTCAAGGAGGCAATTAAATGGATAAAAGAACATTGCTGTGGATGAGGGTGGTCGTTGTGAATGCCGCCGCGCTGATGCTCTTCACCGGGTGCGCGAGAAAGCAAATGCAACTCACCAAATCGGGATTTTTAAGCAGCTATACCGATCTCCAGGAGGATAAGGAGTTTGATGGTATGATGGTCTACAGGAACCCCACGGTCAATATCAAGGAGCGTTATTCCAAGGTTCTGATCGCGCCGGTGAAGTTCAAACTGGACCCCACGGTCACAACGCATCAATTGGACGCGGAGCACCAAATCCAACTGGCGGATTATTTTCACGAAAGGCTCAGGGAGGGCCTGACGAAGAACTATGAGATTACGGACACGCCGGGGGCGGATGCGCTCCTGCTGCGCACGGCCATCACGGACATCCTCCCGAGTAAGGTTTACCTGAACCTCCATTGGTCGACAACGCTGATCGGCGGGGGAATCGGAGGGGCGTCCCTGGAGGCGGAACTGGTCGATTCCGTGACCGGCGAGCAGATCATGGCTTTTGTGGATGTGCGCAAAGGCAAAACCTTTCTCCAGGAACCGCAGCATTTAATCAAAAATTACAAGAGCGGCCTGACCAAATGGGGGCACACCAAAGAGGTCATGGGTGTTTGGGCCGATGTGATGGCGATGAATCTCAACCAGCTCAGGGAAAAATTTATCGGCCGCACGGCCGAAGCGGGCACGCACACGGGAGCGGAATTATAAAACTGAAGAAGGAATTTCCAACGCTGGTCGAAGTCTCCAAGAAGGCCGGCAAGGTCATCACGGATTACGGGATGATCGCCGAGGGCGACCGGCTGGCCGTGGCGGTGTCCGGCGGCAAGGACAGCCTGTCGCTGATGCATGTCCTGCGCCACCGCCAGAGGGTCAGCCCCGTCCGTTTCGAGTTCGCCGCGGTCCATGTTGATTTTGAGTTTGAGGATTTCAACCCCCAGCAGCTTATCCGCTATTTTCAGGAGCAGGGTTTTTCCTATCACGTGGAGAAGGTCGAGCTGCTCAAAGGCGGGCGCTGGGAAGACATCGACTGCTTCTGGTGGTCGCGCAACCGGCGCAAGGCCTTGTTCCAGATGGCCGACCGCGAGGGGTTCACCAAGATCGCCTTCGGGCATCACCTCGATGACATCGTCGAAACCATCGTCCTCAACCAGTTCTACCGGGGCGAGATCGGGGCGATGAAGCCGATGGTCGAGCTTTTCGGCGGGAAAGTCGTGATTATCCGCCCGCTGGCGTACGTACGCGAGCGGGAGATGGTGCGGCTGGCCCGGGAGCTCGGCATCGACACGATGGGCCAGTCCAAGTGCGCCAACGATGACACGTCCCACCGCATGCGCATCAAGAAAATGCTTCAGGAATTCGAGAGCAGCAACCCCATGGTCGTCACCAATATCTTCCGCAGCCTTAAAAACATCAAATCTGATTACCTGGTAGAGCCAGCTAAGACATAAAAGTTTTTTATCATGAACCGCGCGGACATGATTCTGGAGTATTGGTTTGAGGGTGTTGATGACGCCACCCCGATCGCCACCAACAAAATGCCGTTTAAAAAATGGTTCACGCAGGACAAGGCGCTGGACGATGAGATCCGCCGGCAATTTGAGCCGGACCTGGTCAAGGCGGCTGGCGGGGAATATAAAGACTGGGAGCTAACGGCCCCGGGGCGTCTGGCGCTGATCATTTTATTCGACCAGTTTTCCCGGAACATGTACCGCGGTAGCGCGAGGATGTACGCGTATGACCCGCCGGCTCTTAAGCTCGCCATGAAAACCATAGACCAGGGAAGGGAGAGGGAATATTCGCTGATTCACCGGACGTTTCTTTATCTGCCCCTGATGCACTCCGAAGAATTGAGTGTGCAGAAACTTTCCGTTGAGCGCTATCAGGGCCTGGTGAATGAGTCAAGGCTAACCAACCCGTCCAACACGCATTATTACGAATATACCTTAAAGTACGCCGTGAAGCACCATGACACGGTGGCCGCATCGGGCCGCTTTCCCCACCGCGACAAGGTTCTTAATAGAGCTGTCAGGCAAAATTCCTAAAATATTAATATTTATATTAGAAATAATATTGACGCAGTATTCCGACCAGACTATAATACAACCAATACTAAGTCTAACATTATGAAGTCCATATATTTAAGTCAACCCTTCGACACTCCCCACCATCAATGGCGGGGCCTGCTCAGGGTTGTTACTCTGAGCGGCGCCTTTATTCCAGCTCTCAAGAGCAGTGCTTGGGCGCCGTCGAAGAGTCAACTCTCCGCTTATCGGCGATGGGCCGGCGCTCTGTTTTTGGCGCTGTCTATTGCCGGTCCATCCGGCTGCGATTGGCGCCGACAGAAAGAGCCGCCCCCGCCGCCGCCGACCGAGCGTCCTATCGTAAAAGAAGTCAAGCTCCCGCCTGTCCCTAACACGCAAGCCCAGCTTTATTTAAGTTACCAGCCGGATTGCCGGAAATCAGGCCTTCTCAGCAAGAGCGAATGCCAGCAGTGCGCAAAGATCCCTGACAGCGCGTGTGCCGTATCGACGCGCTCACCCAGCGGTTTCCAATGTTATGAATGCGTCACGAAGCGCCAAACGTGCATGGACACCGGCAAACTGAGCAAGGGAGATTGCCAGTTATGCGAGGGCACGACGAATACCCAATGCCTGCCCTCCGGGCAGACCAAGGACGGTGAGCCCTGCTTTAAATGCGTTCAGTACAAGCCGCCGTGTATCCGGCTGGGTTTACTCGGCGAAGAAGACTGCGGGCCGTGCCAAAAGCACGGCAGCCTTCAGTGCGTTCCGACCAAGGTTTCTACCGAGGGCATTCAATGCTATGAGTGCCTGGAGAGGCCGGATGATTGCGAGGACATGGAATTCTTCTCGAAACAGGACTGCCGGCAGTGCGAGCGCGATGCGGGCAAAAAGTGCGTTGAGATCATCAAGACGAAGAAAGGGCGGGCGTGTTACCAGTGCGTTGACAAGCCCCAAACCTGCGAGGACATCGGGCAGATGGAGCGCGACCGGTGCATGTCCTGCGCCGAAGACCCGCAGATGGAATGCCTGATGGGGCATAAGACTAAGGAGGGCAAGCGGTGTTATGAATGCATAGATAGAGTGAAGGAATGCAAGGACCTCAGTTTTGTGGACTTCGAGGACTGCCGCAGCTGCGCCCAGCAGACCGGCAAGGAATGCCATACCGTGAAGGCCCTGCAGGGCCAGCAGCAATGCTTCCAGTGCATGGAGCGGCTGGAGAAATGCACCGACCTCGGGCTGCTCGACCCCGCCGATTGCTACGGCTGCGACTCTGATCCCAAGAAGGAGTGTGTCCCGGACAAGAAAACGAAAGAAGGGTGGCAGTGTTTCGTGTGCCGCGAGAAACCGCAGGAGTGCGGCGAGTTGAAATTGCTCGATCAGAAAGAATGCGGCGAGTGCGCGGCCGACCCGAAAAAGGAATGCGCCCCCGCCAAACAGACCAAGGAAGGCAGGCAATGCTTCGTCTGCCGGGACAAACCCCAGGAATGCGCCGAGCTGAACCTGATCGATCAAAGCGCGTGCGCGGGGTGCGTTGAGGATCCGAAAAAAGAA
>MHGR01000047.1:0-710 GCA_001805655.1 Omnitrophica WOR_2 bacterium RIFCSPHIGHO2_02_FULL_52_10 | reverse complement strand
CGTCTGCCGTGACAAGCCCCAGGAATGTTCGGATTTGGAGCGGCTGGATCAAAAAGAATGCGCGGCGTGCGCGTCCGACCCGAAGAAAGAATGCGTTCAGGCACAGCAGACCGAGGAAGGCAAGCCATGCTTCATCTGCCAGGATAAACCGCAGGAGTGCGCCGACTTGGGGCAAACCGGCGAAAAGGATTGCGAGCAATGCGTTTCCGACGCGGCCAAGGAATGCGTGCCCGGCGACAAGACCAAGGAAGGCCGGCAGTGTTTCCATTGCCGGGACAAGCCGCAGGAATGCGCCGACCTGGGCCTGATCGACCTTAAGGATTGCGTGTCCTGCGCTTCCGATCCTAAACGGCAATGCGCGCCCGACAAGAAAACAAAGCAAGGTAAACAATGTTATGTCTGCCAGGACAAGCCGCAGGAATGCGCGGATCTGTCGCTGTTGGAGCAGGCGGGCTGCGCGTCGTGCGCCGCGGATCCCAAGAAAGAATGCGTACCCGGCGACAAGACCAAGGAAGGCCGGCAGTGTTTCCGCTGCCAGGACAAGCCCCAGCAGTGCTCCGAGCTGAATCTGGTGGATGAGCGGGATTGCGCCGCGTGCGCCGTTGATCCCGAAATGGAATGTGTCCCCGGAGGGAAGACCAAGGAAGGTAAGCCGTGTTTTGCCTGCCAGAAGAGGGCGCAGAAATGCTCCGAACTTAATCTGCTGGATG
>MHGR01000046.1 GCA_001805655.1 Omnitrophica WOR_2 bacterium RIFCSPHIGHO2_02_FULL_52_10 | reverse complement strand
CAAATCCAAAAGGATGTTCCGCGGTATCTCAAAGGCGATCCGACAAAATTAATGCTGATCTGCCCTTCTGAAGTAAATTTCAGGGCATTATTGATCAGATTCAATAGGACCTGCCTTAATTTTGTCGGATCGCCTTTGAGATACCGCGGAACATCCTTTTGGATTTGAATCGTCGTCTTAATACTTTCTTTATTGATGCGCTCTAAGAGAATATCAAGCGTGTCCTTAATCAGATAGTGTAAATTAAAATCAATCTTTTCTAAAACCACTTTTCCCGATTCAAGCTTTGAAAAATCCAGGATGCCGTTAATGACCGAACAGAGCAGCCGGCTGCTCGAATGGAGAACTTTCAAATATCTCTTCTGCGTTTCTTCAAGGGGCGTTTTTTGCAGCAGGTCGCAGAACCCCACAATCGCGTTCATCGGGGTGCGGATCTCGTGGCTCATATTGGCCAGAAATTTGCTTTTGGCCTCCGCGGCAGCCTGGGCGTCTTTGCCCAGCTGTAGGGCCAATTGCTTTTCCTTGATTAAGCTTTCTTCATTGATTTTACTCTTGGTAATATCGGTACGTATGGCGATATACTGGTAGGGCCTGCCTTGATCGTTGAGGAACGGAACGATCGTCGTGTCGACCCAATAGTAGCTGCCGTCTTTCGCCTTATTTCTTATCTCGCCCTTCCAGACCTTCCCGCTGGCGATGGTCCTCCACAGGTCACGCATAAATTCCTTGGGATGATAACCGGAGTTAATAATAAGGTGATCCCGGCCTAAAAGCTCTTCCCTGGCATATTTTGAAAGACTGCAGAATTTATCATTGACGTACGTAATAATCCCTTTTGGGTCCGTTACGGCCACGATACTATGCTCATCCAAGGCAAATTTGACATCCCGAATTTCCAGCAGGGACTTATGTAAATCTGCTTCCGCGGTCTTTCGCTGGCTGATTTCCTTATTGAGATCGCCTACCAATGTTCTTAATTCATAGAGATACTTGTCCACATAAGTGCCGCCGACCGTGATCCCCATAATGATGACCGTGCCGAGAATGATGAAAAATACCAATCCCCCGGGTTCAATCAACATCTCTGCCATATCCTGGCTGATCGTCATTCCCAAATCCGGCACGTGTATGGCCGCCACCATCCCGGTATAGTGCATGCCGACAATGGCTGATCCCATGATCATGGCGCTTAGGACGGCAACCGTCTCCGTACCGAATCGCTTCACCTGCCGGGAGGCGAATTTCACAAAAAGGGCGAACGTCGCCAATACATGCGCGACCAAAATGGATAAAGCAAAAAAAACGGGATGATAGTACATCGCGGTATTCTCCGTGAGCATCGCCGCCATGCCCGTATAATGCATGGTCCCGATCCCCACCCCCAAGAGGATGCCGCCTAAATTAAGCCTCAAAAAGCCGATCCTTTCCGCATTCAAGAAGTAGAGCGCGATCCCGCTCGCGATGATGCCGGGAAGAACGGAGATCAGGGTGACGATGGGATCATAATAGATTTTGACGGGAAGAGAAAAGGCCAGCATGCCGGTAAAATGCATCGACCATACGCCGATACCCATAGTGATAGCGCCGGTAATTCCCCAGCCTGTTTTGTTCTTAAAAGTTGGCGCCTGATTTATGCGGTCAACGATTTTAAGCGCCACGTACCCCGCCAGGGAGGCAATCATCACCGACAGAACGACAAGGGGAATATTGTATTCGCCTTTATAGGCTGCACTTTGATCAATACCGGAATGGATAAATTGGAATTTGCAGAATTGCATGATGATAATTAATTGCGGGAACCTATTGTATCAAACAGGGTTATCGTTTGCAGTATAACCGTTATAATCGGGAAAAAATAGAAAAATGGGTGAAATTTACTGGAAGCATGAGGGCGGAAGCTTGGCAGGAAATAAACAGGAAGTATAAACGGTAGACGCTGTATGTAACCAGAAGTGATATAAGTTATTATAAATCAATTCTTTCCTGGGCTATCCGCGGTGCTGGTATTACCTAACTGTATTTTTTTCAAAACCTCAACCTGCATAAACGTTTCCGTACAACGTCTACTGTTACATACTGTTACTGTTACAAAAAAAGGACGGCCGGGAATACTCCCGGCCGTCCGTTGACAACTTGCGGATGATCAGCCGCACTTATTCTTCCTTTTTCTTCAGAACGTCCAGGTATTTCGCGGCGATGTCCTTGCCGGCCAGCCCGAAGGCCAGCGCGAAGGCAAAGACGATACCTGTCATGAAGACGGAATACGTGGCACCGCTGAACAATCCGACGAACCCGATTTCCTTGAGGTAGATGATGGTCACATACACGACAATCGCCCATTTGCTTAACCGGCTGAGCACGTCCGGGATCGGCATATCCGTGTTCTTCGCGGCGACATACACCAAGATAGAAACGAATTTTGCCAAGAGCATACCGATAATCAGGACGAACACGCCTGAAAAGATGCTCGGTATGTATCCCAGAACCGTGTCCAGCAATGTCGTGGCCATCGTCAGGCCGAATACTTTGACCGTGGTTATGAGCACGCCTACCATTATTGTCCAGTACGCCAGGCAGCCGATGAGGCTGCTGGGTTTCTGTGTGATGCCTCCTGTCTTCAATACCTTGGAGACGCCCGTTTTAGCGGATATCTTGTCAACTCCAATCGTCCTCAGAAACGACACCAATAATTTGGTGATCGATTTCGCGACAAGATAGCCGACAACGAGGATGGCCAATGCCATGACGAAGGTGGGGATAAAATTCATCACCCTTATCATCATCTCATAGAGCGGTTCCAAAACCAGAATATCAAGTTTCATTTCAATCCCCTCCTTTCTTCGTCAGCTGGCATAAGCGAACTCCCTACCGGCTGAGTATTTTCTTTTACCTTTCTATTTATTCAGCAATCCCTATCGATGAACGAATGCTTACCTATTGCATACAAAGACAATTTGCTATGTTGACGAAATGTAAGGAATCCGTGAAAAGAGTCCGGCTTATGGCCCCCAAATAATGACAATATAGTGTAGCACGAAAGCCAAAATCCACCTATCTGTGCCAGCAATTAAGAAGAAAGCGCTTTTTTAAAGGCTTAAGAACTCACAACTTGTTATTCTTGAGTATTTTAAGAAAATAATCTTGATAGGTTTTCAGAATGGATTTTGATGGAGGGTGTGAATTACCTGTGGAAAACCAGACCAAAACGCTTTGTAACCGCTTGCGGCACAAGCTTGAAATTGCCAGGGGGTCAAGGCGGGTAACTGCCTTAGACAATGCGTTGTTTTATCCAAACCATAATGCCGATCACAACGATAAAAACAGGCATAAGAAAGAGGATTACGCCTATCATTCTCTTTTGCCGGCTTGTAAGGTCCAACCGGTCAATCTCTATATTTTTCGACTCAAAGAAAACCTTATAGTCCGTCTCTGTCAGCCAATTGATCGTATTGACCCCTAAGCGCGCGTTGCTGTACTGGCCGATGAGGGCGTTGGTCAGGAAGTCCGCGTCCGTGATCACGATTATGCGCGTGTCCGAAGCCTCGCCCTCTTCCTTGGACTCCCAGATGGCAAAGGCAATCGGGACCGGGCCGGCGCGGTCTATGCCTTCATCATATTTCACCTGCAGCATGCGATTGGTCTCCCCCCAGCTTTTTTCATCGGAGGCCGTGAGGATAATCGGCGCCAGCTTGACCGTATCGCGGCGATCCTTGACAATGGATAACGACCGCGGGCGGACAAAAAACGTGTAATCGAGATCATTGACAATGCTGCGGTGCGTCAAATAATTTCTGGTGGCCGGGCTGCCGACATCGCCGCTGGCGTGGCTGGCCAGGTCAACGACCACGTCATCGGCAACGTTCAGCCCCCAGTCATTGAGGATGCTGTTGAGCGAGGAGTTTTTGGTTAGTTCGTCGGCCGTTAACGGCTTTTCGGGAGTGGTGACGATTGTTTGCTCAATGAGGAACAAGGCGTCGCCCCCCTTTTTCAAATATTCCGAAATCAAATCCTCCTCTTTCTTGGTCAGGTGCTCCTTGGCGCCGGCAATGACCAGGACATCGCAATCCTTGGGGATTTCTGCATCGGTCCCCAGCATCAACCTCTTGGTAAGGATATTATTGGCGGAGAGCAGGGCCTGAAAGACATTGAGGCCCGATTCGCCTTCCTCATAAATATCGAATTCATTGTGCCCAATCAGGAAATAGGCCTGGCGGACCTTGCGCGTGACCTGGATGATCGCGTTGGTCAGCTGCTCTTCCGTGAGGACCCCTCCCGTGAAGTCCACCTCCCGCTGCTCGCTGCCCGACTGGACAAAAACCTTCTGCTCTTTGCCGCTGATCACATTCCCGAACTGCGCGGCATATCCGATATGCACGATCGGGTCTATGATTTCCGTGGTAATCTTGCCGCCGGAAAGCCGCTTGTATTCGCGCAACAGGTCTTCCAGGTATTTGGGGGGCAGGCCGACATGAAACGCGGTCACGCGGATCCCCTGGTAGAGGCGCGAGATGACATCGGCGGTGCTGTCGGTCAGGGTATGCAGTCCGGCGCGGGTCAAGTCCCAGCGGGTATTATGGCGGTAAGCGAAATAATTGACCTCAACGTAGAGCCCGGCCCAGAGGGCAACCAGCAGAAAAAAAAGCAAATACCGCTTCCAGCGGGAGGCCGACAACATCTTGGGCATCAGGCTCCTGACGCGCGCATAACAGATCAGCAGCGCGGCCGCCCCTAAGATGACCAGCGCCGCCGCCACGCGGCTGATTGCCGACGCGACATAGGCGGAGCCCGTCCCGTAGGCGATCAGGATGACCCCCAACAACAGCAAAACGCATAGATTTCTGGATTCGTTTCTTAACGCCATAGCCGGTTCTCGATGCTCACCCGCGTTAATACCAGACAAAAAACGATGCCGCTGACATAATAAACAATATCCGCCGCCGTGACCAAACCGACGGCAAAATTCTCCATATGGCTGAGCGTGCTGATATGCCTGACCAATGCTTCCATGGTCCCCTGGGTATATTGGATAAAGCTCAGGGAGAAATAAAGGAGGAAAATCGCCACATACGTGCTGATCGCCGCGATGATCTGGTTGCGCGTTAAAGACGATATCAACAGGCCGATGGCGATGAACAGCCCCCCTTCGAGCCACACGCCAAAATAACCGGTCAGGGTCGCGGCCCGGTCCGGCGTTCCGAAGCATTCAATGATCACATAATAGCTTATGGTCATCATGATGATCAGCGTGAAAAAGATAATACTCCCCAGATACTTCCCAAGGACTATAGCCGTATTGCTCGTTGGCGTGGTCATGAGGAATTCCATCGTGCCGGTCGCCTTTTCTTCGGCAAAGGTCTTCATGGTCAGCATGGGGATCAGGAACACGAATAAAAACTCCATGATCTTGAATATGTCCTTTAACGTGGATTCCTGATTGCTGTCGATGACGATAAAGAAAAAGATGTTGAATACGGAAATCGTCAGAAACAGGAGGATATACGCCATCGGGGATTTAAAAAACGTGGCAAGTTCTTTTCGGGCTATGGCGAGGACTTTGTTCATAAAGACATTAAAGAGGTTATTTTGATACTGGATGCCGGATGCTAGATGCCGGTTTCAAGCATCTGGTATCTGGCATCCAGCATCTGGCATCTAGCATCTAATTTTCGTTCAACTTCAAGAACACATCCTCCAGACTGCGCGGGCGTCCTTGGTCATCGATTAACAGCTCATCAATGGCATTGTCGGCGATAACCGCGCCGTCTTTGATGATCAAGACCCGCTTGGCGATCTGCTCGATCTCCGAAAGGATATGCGTGCTAATGATGATCGTCCGTTCCCGCTCCAGGTTCCGGATGAGTTCGCGGACCCGCTGGATCTGCACCGGGTCCAGGCCGTTGGTCGGCTCATCCAGGATCAGGATCGCCGGATCGTTAAGAATCGCCTGGGCGATGCCGACCCTCTGCTGGTAGCCCTTGGAAAGTGTGGCGATGGGCTGGTCCGCGACATTGCGCAAATAACATTCATTGAGGACCTTATCGACCTGCGGTTTGATTTTCTTTAGGGGAACGTCTTTCAGCCGGGCGGCAAACATCAGGTAATCCCTCGCCGTCATGTTCGAATAGAGCGGCGGCGTTTCGGGCAAATAGCCGATCCTCCGGCGGACGGCCATGGACTTCTTGGCGACATCCATGCCGTCAATGAAAGCGCGCCCGGAACTGGGCGGCAGATAGGAGGTTAAAATACGCATCAGCGTCGTTTTGCCGGCGCCGTTGCGGCCGAGAAAACCTACGATCTCGCCTTTTTTAATTTCAAACGAAACCCCCTTGAGGGCCTGGACAACGCCGAAATTTTTTGTGATATTTTCAACAGTAATCATAAGCGGTTATATGTTATTTACGGCATTAAAGAGCGCCGAATAATCCTTTTCCCCCAGCCCCTTGTCAACCGTCTTTTGCAAAACCCTGTCGATGCCCTCAATCACATCCGTGGACAGGCCGAGCGCCTTGGCCTCCCGGATGATCAGACCGACATCCTTGAGCAAATGCTTGACCGGAAAATTCGGGTTATCGTATTTCCGGCCCAGCCAGTTGCCCAATTTCTTTTCAAACATTTTGGCACATAAAGGGCTTTTGTTCAAGACGTTCATAAAGGTTTCCACGGCAACCCCGCTCTTTTCGACGATCCCCAAACTCAGAGAAAAGCCGGCCGCGTGCGAGGCAATCAATTGATTCAACGCCAATTTCATGGCCGCCGCTTTGCCGACCTCCCCGATATACAGCGGCTGAGGGCCGAACACCTTCAAAAAACCCTGCCATGCGCGGAATTGCTTCTTCGTCGATCCAACCATGAGGATCAAGCCGCCTTTGGCGGCTTCCCCGCGGCTGCCCAGCACCGGACACTCCAGGTATTCGCCCCCGCCCTTGATCACCCGCTGCGCCAAGGCAATGCTTTCCCGGGGGGCGATGGTTCCCATCTGAATAACGGTTTTACCCGCCAAATTTATCTTTTCCTCACCGAATAAAACCTTTTCAATGGCTTTTATATCCGCTAACATCAAAATAACGCATGCGGCACTCTCGACCGCTTCCTTCGCGCTGGAGGCGACCGTCGCGCCCTTTTGGGCCAGCGGCCCGGCCTTCGCCCTCGTGCGGTTGTAAACGCAAACCGCATGCTTGGCGGCCAACAGCCGCTCGGCCATCGGATATCCCATCAGCCCTGTCCCCAGCACCGCTGTT